>DATAAN010000122.1:0-17816 GCA_036260105.1 Actinomycetota bacterium | reverse complement strand
CTTCTGCCGGGGCCAGAAGAAGCCTCGCAGGCCGTCCTTGAACTTCCTCGGGACGACGTGGACGTGCAGGCGGGGAACGCTCTGGCTCACGTTGTTGTTCATGGCGACGAAGGATCCGTCGGAGGCCATCGCAGCCGGAACGGCCGCCGCCAGGAGCCGGCCCGCAGCGAACAGAGGGACCATGAGCTCGTCGGGCAGCTCGGGCAGAGTCTCGACGTGCTGCTTGGGGACGAGAAGGGTGTGCCCCGGAAACACCGGCCTCGTATCGAGGAAGCCTAGGGTGTGGTCGTCCTCCCAGACGATGTGGGCAGGTACCGAGCGCCCGACGATCCCGCAGAAAACGCAGCTCAAGCGCCGGTTAGCCCGGCAGCAGGATCTCGGCGATCTGAACCGCGTTGAGCGCCGCGCCCTTGCGGAGGTTGTCGGACACGGTGAAGAAGCTCACCGAGTTCGGGTCGAACGGATCCCGCCGCACCCGTCCCACGTAGCAGGGGTCGGTCCCCGCGGCCTGGTGGGCGTTGGGCAGGTCGGTCATCTTCACCCCCGGCGCGTGGCGCAGGATCCCCGTCACTTCGTCGAAGTCGAGCGGCTCGGAGAACCGGGCGTGCACTGCGGCGCCGTGGCCGACGACCGTCGGCACCCGGACGCAGGTTGTGATGACCTCCACATCGGGGAGGGAGAGGATCTTGCGGGTCTCGTTCAGCATCTTGAGCTCCTCGGAGGTCGAGCCGTCCTCCTTGATGCTGCCGATCTGAGGAAGGATGTTGAATCCGATGGAGGCGGCGAACATCTGCGGCTCCGGCGCGATTCCGGCTAGCGATCCTTCGGCAAGCGCATCCATCTCACCAGCCAGCTTGAGCGACTGCTCGCCCAGCTCGTCCACTCCGCCCCGGCCCGCGCCTGAGGTCGACTGGTAGGTGGAGACGATCATCCTCTCCAGACCGTAAACCTTGTGCAGCGGAGCAACCGGTACCACGACGCCGATGGTGGCGCAGTTCGGGTTGGCGATGATGCCGTTGTGCCGGTCGACGGCCTCCGGGTTCGCTTCCGGAACTATCAGCGGGACGTCCGGGTCCATGCGCCAGGCAGCCGAGTTGTCGACCACGATGGCGCCGGCCTCCACCGCCGGCTTCGCCCACTCCTTCGCCACGTCGTCCGGGGTGTCCAGTAGCACGAGGTCGATGCCGTCGAAGACACCTGGCTCCAGGGCCCTGACGGTGATGGTCCCGTTCCCGTAGCGGATCTTCTTGCCGGCCGAGCGCTGGGAGGCGATCGCGATCACCTCCGATGCCGGGTAGTGGCGGTCGGCGAGGATGTCGAGCATCACGCGGCCGACTGCGCCGGTGGCGCCGACGACCGCGACGATAGGAGCTGAAGGCAGTTTCATGGCATCTAGGTTACAGGCGACGGCCCGACGCCGCTCGACTCAGGCCCTGGACGCGGCGCCGGCCGGCGCTCCCTCCAGGCCGAAACGGTCGTGGATGACGCGGACCGCCCGCTGGATGTCCATGGCGTTCACGACGCACGAAATCCGGATCGAGGAGGTGGAGATCATCTCGATGTTGATGCCCTCCTCCGCCAGGGCGGAGAACATCTCGGCCGCCACACCGGGGTCGGTCTTCATGCCGGCGCCGATGAGGGACAGCTTCGCTATGTCGGAGTCCGCCGAGAAGTCCTCTGCGCCGATCTCCGAGACGATGCGCCGGACAGCGTCGCCGGAGCGGACGAGGTCCTCCTTGGGCATGGTGAAGGTCAGGTCGGCCTTGCCCTCACGGGAGACGTTCTGCACGATCATGTCGACGTTGATCCGCTCCTTGGCGATGTCGCCGAAGATGCGGGCAGCGATGCCGGGGCGGTCCGGTACGCCGCCCACCCGGATCATCGCCTCCGAGGTGTCCTGCGCCACGGCGGTTACCAAGGCCTTCTCCAAGTTTTCCTCCTCCGTTACCAGGGTTCCAGGCTCTTCCGTGAAAGAGGAGCGGCAGTGGATCACCACGCCATGGGTCCGGGCGAACTCCACCGAGCGCAGAGCCAGCACCCCTGCGCCGGACGCCGCCATCTCCAGCATCTCCTCGTAGGTGACGAAGGGGAGCTTGCGCGCGTTCGGCACGGTGCGGGGGTCGGCGGTGAAGACGCCGGCGACGTCGGTGAAGATCTCGCAGACGTCAGCGTTCAGGGCGGCCGCCAGGGCCACAGCGGTCGTGTCCGAGCCGCCCCGGCCCAGAGTCGTGACGTCCCGCTCGGTCGACACGCCCTGGAATCCGGCGACGATGACGATCTTGCCGGCGGCCAGCGCCTCCTCGATCCGGTGCGCCTTCACCTCGATGATGCGGGCCTTGGTGTGCGACGTGTCGGTGACGATCCCGGCCTGCGATCCGGTGAAGCTGATGGCGTCCCAGCCGAGCTCGATGAGAGCCATCGACAGCAGCGCCATCGATATCCGCTCCCCCGCCGACAGCAGCATGTCCATCTCGCGGGCGTGGGGGACTGGTGAAATCTCGTGCGCCAGGTTCACCAGGTCGTCGGTCGCCTTGCCCATCGCAGAGACCACGACCACCATCTCGTTGCCCTCGGCCGCCGTCTTGGCGATTCGCTGCGCGACCGCCTTGATGCGCTCCGGCCCAGCAACCGAGGTGCCGCCGTACTTCTGCACTACCCGTCCCACTTCAAGCTCCCAACTCTCTCCTGCCCTGCAATGCCCGGCCCAGCGTCACCTCGTCGGCGTACTCCAGGTCCCCTCCCACCGGCAGGCCGCTTGCGATGCGGGTCACCTTGACCCCCACCGGCACCAGCAGGCGAGCCAGGTACATGGCGGTCGCCTCCCCCTCGACATTCGGGTTCGTGGCGACGATGACCTCACGGATGCCGTCGGTCGAGATCCGGACCAGCAGCTCCTGCAGATGCAGCTCGTCCGGCCCGATGCCGTCGATCGGTGAGATCGCCCCGCCCAGCACATGGTACCGGCCGCGGAACTCCCCGGTCTTCTCGATGGACACGATATCGGGCGCTTCCTCGACCACGCACACAACCGAGTCCTCCCGCCGGGGGTCCGAGCAGTACTCGCAGAGGTCCTCGGCGGCAAAGTTGAAGCACTTGGGGCAGAACCGGACCGTGTCCTTCATCACGACGATCGAGTCGGCCAGCTTCTTGGCTGCGGCGGAATCCACCTTCAGCAGGTGGAAGGCCAGCCGCTGCGCCGTCTTCCGGCCGATGCCGGGCAGCTTGGCCAGCTCGTCGATGAGGTCTTGAACGGGTGGGGCGAACATTGGGGAAGTGTCGGGCCCTGTCGGGGCCAGGCGTCAGAAGGGCAGCTGCATCCCTGGGATGTTCATCCCACCGCCGACGTCGCTCAGCTTCTGCTGGGTGGTCTCCTTCTGGACCCGGGTGGCCTCGTTGATGGCGGCCAGCACCAGGTCCTCCAGCATGGTCGGGTCGTCGGGATCCACCGCGTCCGGCTTGATCTTCACGCTGGTGAAGTCGCCGTCCCCGGTGACGGTAACGGTGACCAGGCCGCCGCCGGAGGTGCCTGTGAACTCGGTGGCGCCCAGCTCCTCCTGCACCTTGGCGAGCTCCTGCTGCATCTTGGCCACCTGCTTCATCATCTTGTTCATGTCCATTGGGCAGTTCCTCTCACGGATCCTCGACGACGACGGTTCCCTTGAACGCTCTGCGGATCAGCTCGATGGCATCCTCCGGCGGCTCGGTGCCGTCCATGTCAGACGGCCCGACGTCGTCCGGCGGGGAGCCCGGCCTCTCCGCCGCCGGCTTGGCGGCCGCCGGCTCCTGGCCGACCACGCAGCGCAACCTCGGAGTAACCCCTAACACCTCGGCGAAGGCCTCTAGCAGCGGTCCGTTCTGCGACGGGTCCGCCACCTTGTCCCGGTGGAACTTGGAGCGGGGGCCGAACTCCAGGACCAGCTCGCCGCCTCTCCAGGCGACCGGCTCAGCCGGCAGAAGCACCGCATGGAACGAGATCTTGCGCCGCTTCACCTTATCCCTGATAACCGGCCAGGCCCGGACAATCGTGTCGAGGTCGATATCCTCCGGGGACTGCGCCTGGAGGGCGGGTGCGATCTCCGGCGTCGCCGCCGGAACACCAAAAGGCTCGGCACCTGCCGGGGCGGGTCCGGCTGCATCGAGGGCCGACACGGAAGGGTGAGGCGGGTCGGGGGGCAGCTTGGGAGGCGGCGGTCGCAGAGCCGCCGGTCCCGCCGAGGCGGCCGGCGGGCGGAGAGCGGCCGGTTGAGGCGGGTCGGGAGGCAGCTTGGGAGGCGGCGGTCGCAGAACCGCCGCCGGGCGAACGACGGGTGCTTCCTTCGGAACCGCGGTGGCCGGCCCTGCATCCTCTGCCGATGCCCAATCCCACCCGGCGACTTCCGGCTCGGGCGCCGGGGGCGCGCCGGCGGACGGGCCCGCCGCCACCGGCGCCGGGCTCGGCTTTGCCGGTTCAGCGGTCTTTACCGGAGGGGCGGCCCCCGGTGTGGCCGGGCGTGGCGGCGCCAGCCGTGACCCACTCGCAATCCCGGGCTGTGGCGGCCGCCCCTGCGCCGAGCGGGGCGCCGCCGCCGGAGGCGGCGGGGGCCCGGAGGCCTGCGCCCGCTCCAGGCGGTCGAGCCGAGCGAGCAGCGAGGCGGGCGATGCGTGCAGGTCCGGCCGGGTCATGCGGGCGAGCCCGACCTCCAAAGCAAGCCGGCCTTCGACGGACTGCCGCATCTGCAGACCGATCTCGTTGGCCAGGTCGATCAGCCGGAGCAGCTCCGCGCTTCCCAGGTGGTTCGCCTGCTCCTGAAGCCGGCTCAGCCCGTCGTCGGTGACCTCGAGAATCTCGCGGGCAGCCGCCGCATGCAGCACGAGGAACAGCGAGCGCAGGTGGTCCGTGAGCGCCCGGGCAAACTCCCGGATGTCGACCCCCGAGCGGATGAGCCGCTCGGCGAAGACGAAGACGGCACCGATGTCCCGCTCCGAGATGAGGTCGACTGCCTCGAACAGCACGTCGTCCGGCATCCGCCCGAGCAGCTGGGCCAGGTCTCCGACGGTCACGGTGTCGCCGGCAAACGCCCGCAGCTGGTCGAGCAGACTGAGGGCGTCGCGCATCGACCCTCCTGCCCGGCTGCTGATCAATGTGATGGCCTCCGCGTCGGCGTTTATGCCCTCGAGCTCACAGATCTGAGCCACCCGGCCTGCGGTGTCAAGGCTGCTGATCGCCCGGAACTCGTAGCGCTGGCAGCGGTCGAGCACCGTCTGCAGGACCTTGTGCGGCTCGGTGGTCGCAAAAACGAAGACGACGTGCTCGGGAGGCTCCTCGAGCACCTTGAGAAGGGCGTTGTTGGCGGCCGGCGAGAGCATGTGGCACTCGTCGATGATGTAGACCTTCCACCGGCCCGACACCGACGAGTAGGCAACCTTCTCCCGGAGGTCCCGGGCGTCGTCGACCGATCCGTGGGATGCGGCGTCGATCTCAACCACGTCCAGCGACGAGCCGGAGAGGATCTGGAGGCAGGACGAGCACTCACCGCACGGCTCGTCCCCGCCGTTCTCGCAGTTGAGTGCCTTGGCGAGGATGCGCGCGGTGGAGGTCTTGCCGGTACCCCTGGGACCGCTGAACAGAAGGGCGTGCGCCAGGCGGTCCTGCTTGATGGCGGTCTGGAGCGTTTGGGTGACGTGCTGCTGGCCCACCACATCGGCGAAGTTTTGCGGGCGGTACTTGCGATACAGGGAGAGGTGAGCCATGAGTTCCAGAAAGGATACCGTGCGCCGGTGACGCCCCGGCAGGCGAAAAAGGGGCCGCGCACCCACCTTCGACTTTAAGCCCCGGGCGTATCACCGGTAGCCAGCTCGGGCCAGGTGACCCCACGGCGCAGTGCCTTGAAGCTTAAGGCTGCTTCGTTCCCGACCTGACCTGGTTCACTCCGGTCACTCGCGCGGGACCCAGCCGTCAGCACCGCTTGCCGGGACCGTCTCCGAGAACCTTCAAGCCTAGGGTGGGGATTCAGCCTCCCATAAGGCGGATTTGGAGTTACAGGCAACCGCCGACTGCCCACCTAGCGCGACCAACCCCAGTGTACCCGCGAGAGAACCTGACAAGAAGACGGCCCCTGGAGACAGTCAAGAACAGAGGGGGAGTGCGCGCAGTCGTTTCCTAAAGACGGCGAGAGGAATCCGCTAGACCGGGGGAGGGCGCAGGTCCGTGCACCGGCGACGTAGCCTTTGTCGCCAGTGCACGGTTCTGCGCCCGGACCCCGAGGAGATGCGGAGGCGGCGAGATTTGAACTCGCGAGGGGGTTGCCCCCCAACTGGTACTCCAAACCAGCGCCATAGGCCGATCTAGGCGACGCCTCCGTTCTCGATTGTAGTGGAAGCTCTGCTCCGCCCACTTCGGGGCCCACTTGCTGGCGGAATTAGGTAAGAATCCCTATTTCCTCTGTCACCCCCCGAGAGCAGAATCAACGGGTTGTCGACAAAGGGGGACACATGAGGCGCACCGTTGTGCTGTCGGGCCTTCTCGCCCTGCTCGTCGGACTGTTTCCGGCAGCAACCGTTCAAGCCGCTCCTAACAACAACAACTCGCCGAAGCTGCGTTCGGCGGTGACGGTGCAGGGCATCCGTGAGCATCTCCAGGCCTTCCAGGCCATCGCGGACGCCAACGGCGACACCCGGCTCGCCGGGACCCCGGGTCACGAGCTTTCCGCCGAATACGTCGCCGAACGGGCACGCGCAGCGGGCTACAACGTGACGATTCAAGAGTTTGAATACCTGTTGGTGGGCGACGGGTCTCCACCGGTTCTGGATCGCATCACCGCTCCGGCCGAGAGCTTCGTCGACGGCGTGGACTTCATGTCGATGAACTACTCGGGGTCCGGTGATGTGACGGCTGACGTGTGGGCCGTCGACCTGCTGATTCCCAGCCCCTCGGACAGCGCCTCTACCAGCGGCTGTGAGGAGAACGACTTCCTCGGAATGCCGGCCGGAGCCATCGCGCTCATACAGCGGGGCACCTGCACCTTCGGTGCCAAGGCGGACAACGCCGTGGCAGCCGGCGCTGTAGGGGTCATCATCTTCAACGAGGGCACTCCGAGCCGGCTCGGAGTTATCGACGGCACCCTGAACCTGCCCCTCAGGAGCATTCCGGTGGTCGGCACGACGTTCGCGGTGGGGGACAACCTCCGCAATGGCGTTCTACACGGCTCAACCGGCGTGCAGGCGAGGCTGCGGGTCGATTCCGTTGCCGAGACTCGCACCACCCAGAACGTCATTGCGGAGACTCCGGAGGGAGCTGCCGACAATGTCGTGGTAGTAGGTGCGCACCTGGACAGCGTCAGCCGCGGTCCCGGGATCAACGACAACGGGTCCGGCTCGGCGACGCTCCTCGAGGTCGCTGAGGAGATGGCCAAGGTGAAGGTTCGCAACCAGGTGCGCTTCATCTGGTTCAGCGCCGAGGAGTCGGGGCTGCTCGGATCCGCTCACTACGTGAACAGCCTGACACCGGCGGAGCGGGGGAACATCGCCCTCATGTTGAACTTCGACATGGTTGGATCGCCCAACTTCGTCAGGTTCGTCTACGACGGCGACACCTCCCACACCACTCCACCGGCGGGCGGAGCTCCAACGGCGTCGGCTGAGATCGAGGACGTGTTCCTCGACTACTTCGCCGCGCAGGGCCTGGCCACCGAGCCGACGGCCTTCGACGGCAGATCGGATTACGGGCCGTTCATCGCAGTGGGCATCCCCGCCGGCGGCTTGTTCACCGGTGCGGAGGGCATCAAGAGCCCTGCGCAGGCCGCGGTGTACGGGGGGACGGCCGGCGCGCCGTACGACCCCTGCTACCACCTCGCCTGCGACACCATGGCGAACGTCAGCGATACGGCGCTCGACCAGATGTCCGACGCCGTGGCACACGCAGTGATCACCTTCGCCCAGAGCACCAGCCTAGTGAATGGCAGGAAGGGCAAGGGCAACTTCAGGACCGCCGACGCCGTGAACCTGCAAGCGGACAGATAACCGGCGGGTAGAAAGAAGGGGCGGCTGCCGAGCACAGCCGCCCCTTTGCGGTCCGGCTCGACATGGGGCGGTGGAGGTGGGATTTGAACCCACGGAGCCTTTCAGCTCACGCGCTTTCGAGGCGCGCCCGTTCGGCCGCTTTGGTACTCCACCCAGGTGCACCTCAATTATAGGAAGCGGGCCGCGCTCCGCTTTTGTTCGAAGAACCGCTGGATCACCTCGGCGCACTCCTCACGAAGCACGCCCGAGGTCAGCTCGCACCGGTGCATCAATCGAGGGTCCTGAACGATGTTGTATATGGACCACGCCGCGCCGCCCAACTCGTCGGCTGCGCCGTAGACCACCCGTCGAACGCGAGCCGCCACCAGTGCCCCGGCGCACATGGGACACGGCTCGACCGTCGAGTACAACGTGATTTCGGACAGCCGCCACCTTCCCAGCTTCGCGGCGGCTCCCCTGACGCACAGCACCTCGGCATGGGCGGTCGGGTCGCTGCGAAGCTCCCGCTCGTTGTGGGCTGCGAACACAACCTCTCCCCCGGCGACTGCGACGGCTCCGACCGGCACGTCCCCGTGCCGGGGCGCTAATTGCGCCTGCTCCAGAGCCAGCCGCATGAAATGGCGGTCATGTTCGTCCGTGGAGCTCATTTAGAAGGCAGCCTAACGCCGGGGGGCTCAGCCTTCCTTGCGCACATAGAACAGGAGAACTATTCCGGACTCGAGCGGCCGGGTCTCCCTCAGCTCGAAGACCTTCTTGGCCCACTCTCCGCTAAACAGCTTCTTACCTTCGCCGACGATCAGCGGGTGGACCATGAAGCGGACCTCGTCGACCAGATCGTGCTCCAGAAGCAGGCGGACCAGCTGCCCGCTGCCCGCCACCAGGATGTCCCCCTGGTACTTACCCTTCAGCTCGGCGACCTTGCCGGCGATGTCGTCCCGGATGACCGTCGTGTTCTCCCAATCGGGGTTCTCCAGCGTCTTGGAGATGACGTACTTCGGCATCGTGTTCATTCGCACGCCGAAATCACCGGCGTCTTCCATCGTCGGCCAGGCGCGGGCGAAGCCCTCGTACGTCAGCCGGCCGAGCAGCTGAGCGTCGCTGGCGAACAGCTCCTGGTCCTTGAACTCCCCGGCGTCGTCGCTGAAGAAGGGGATGGACCACTCCCCCGGTTCCTCGAACACTCCATCCAGCGAGATGTACTCGGTGACGACCAGCTTGCCCATATTTGCCTCCGTTTCGCGATGGTTGATCTCCGACATCGACTCCACGTCGAATGGCATGGCCGGAAATCGACACGGAAGGTCCACTTTCTCCAGATCGGCCGTGAGGGGGGAACGCGGCTTGCGCGCCCTGAGGGATTCGAACCCCCGACCTCGTCGTCCGTAGCGACGCGCTCTAATCCACTGAGCTAAGGGCGCAAGCGGAGGCAGCGAGATTTGAACTCGCGAGGGGGTTGCCCCCCAACGGGATTAGCAATCCCGCGCCATAGACCTGACTAGGCGATGCCTCCGCACCGATTTTGACACAGTATCCGGACCGCCGGAACCGGCGGCCGAACGGGCGCGGCGCATAATTGTTGCCGGTGGAGTACCGAAGCGGCCGAACGGGCGCGCCTTGAAAGCGTGTGAGCCGAGAGGCTCCGTGGGTTCGAATCCCACCTCCACCGCAACAGCCCGCCCAGACGCTTAGAGGCGGGGCTCCATGACCTCGAACCCCGTGTACGGACGCAACGCCTTAGGGACCGACACCGACCCGTCGGACTGCTGGTGGTTCTCCAGGATCGCAACGATCGCCCGGCCGATCGCCACCGCCGTGCCGTTCAGGGTGTGGACCGGCTCGGTTCCCGACTCCCCTTTCATGCGGACCTGCAGGCGGCGGGCCTGGTAGTCCCAGTCGTTGGAGCAGGAGGTGACCTCCAGCCACCGGTCCGCCCCGGGAAGCCAGGCCTCGATGTCGAACTTGCGGTAGTTGGGCGCCGCCAGCTCGCCGGCCGCGATGTCGAGCAGCCGGTACGGGATCTCGAGGGCCTGGAACGTCCCTTCTTCCAGCGCCAGCAGTCGCTGGTGCTCCTCGTCCGACTCGTCCGGCCGGCAGAAGGAGAACATTTCCACTTTGTCGAACTGGTGCACCCGGATGATGCCCCGGGTGTCCTTGCCGTAGGTGCCCGCCTCCCTCCGGAAGCAGGTGGATATGCCGGCGTACCTGACCGGCAGGTCCTTGGCGGGGAAGATCTCGCCCGAGTGCATGGAAGCGATCGGCACTTCCGATGTTCCGGCTAGATACAGGTCGTCGTCGGCCGTCTTGTACACCTGCGCCTCGTCGGTCGGAAAGAAGCCGGTGCCGTACATCGCCTCCTGGCGCACCAGTACCGGCGGGATCACGGGCTCGAACCCCTCAGCCATCAGGCGATCGAGGACGAACCGGACCAGCGCGAGCTCCAGCAGGGCTCCCTTCCCGCGCAGGAACGCGAAGCGGGAACCCGAGACCTTGGCCGCCCTCTTCACGTCGATGATGCCCAGCCCCTCACCGAGGGTCAGGTGGTCGGCCGGCTGGAACTCGAACTCCCGCGGCGAGCCGACCTTCCGCAGCTCGGCATCGGCCTTGCCGGGTGGCGAGTCGGGGTGGACCAGGTTGGGCACCTGCAGCAGGGCGGCGTCCACCTCCGCTGCCACCTCGGACAGCTCAGCTTCCAGCGACTTGAGCTCCGCCCCCGCCTGTTTGTTGCGGGCGATGGCCGCCGCCCGCTCTTCGGGGGCCAGCCTGCCGATCGCCTTCTGGGCGCGGTTCAGCTCGGCCCGCCGGTTGTCGACGTCGGTGATGAGCTCGCGGTGGCGGCGGTCCAGGTCGATCAGCGCTCCCAGATCGACGTCGGCGCCGCGCTGCCTCATCGAGGCGGCAACCCGCTCCGGGTCGGTGCGCAGCAGGCGCAGGTCTATTGCTACCGCTTGACCTTCTTCTGCTGGGTGCCGAGGGCGTTGGCTATGGCTTTCTGCTCCTCGGCGGAAAGGTTGTGCTCCGAGGCGCCGCCCTTGATCGGCTTGGCGTAGGCCCGGGATTCGGCCCGGGCGTTGATGGAGGTGATGACCAGACCGTTGCCGTGGTCGTCGAGCAACGCCGCCGAGAAGCTCATCTTGCCGCCCATGTCGTCGAAGGCGTCGTACCGGACCACTCCGAGATTCCGGGCCGACCGGCCGAGAAGCGCGAACAGCTCCTCCTGGCGTTTGGCCTGGCTGCGCAGGACCTTCTCGAAGCCCTCAACCCGCTCCACGTTCTCGGTGATCACGTCGAGCAGCGTCTTGGCGTCGTTCTTGCCCTGCAGCACGGCCATCGACCGGCGCAGATGGGTCAGCCGGTTGTTCGCGGTTGCCGCCACTCCAAGGGCCAGCAGGGCCACCCCTCCCGCGACGACCGCCAATAGCGTCTGCTGATCCAAAAAGACTCCTAGGTCGGGCCTATAAGGATACGGGTGAGAGGGGGAACCGGACGGGATTGTGGAGCGGCAGCGTTCCCTCCGGCTGCTCAGCCGTGATGCTCAAGTGGGCGAAAGAGGATTTGAACCTCCACGAGCTTGCGCTCACTGGCACCTGAAGCCAGCGCGTCTACCGTTCCGCCATTCGCCCTAGGTTTTCAATTAGTTTAGCGTGGCCTGGGTTGGAGGAACGTTCAGCCTGCCACACCTCACGCCGTCACTATATTGGTCATCGGTGGTCGCAAGCCTGGAGAGGACAGTCGATTTGGGCCTGGTTGACGAATTCGAGAAGCGGCTCGAGCGGGTTGTGGAGGGCGTCTTCTCCAAAGCGTTCCGCTCCGACATCGAACCGGCCGAGCTGGGAAGGCGACTTCTTCGAGAGATGGAGGCCGGCAAGAGCGTGAGCGTCGGGGCGGTCTACGTGCCCAACGACTACGTGATCCGCCTCGGCCCTGAGGACTTCGGCCGCTTCGAGGGCCTCGTGCCGACCCTGCGCACCGAGTTCGCCACCCTGCTCAAGACCAACGCCGGCCAGCGGCGCTGGCGCCTTCCCGGACCCATCAACGTTCGTTTCGAGCCGGACGAGGCGATGAAGGCGGGCAGGTTCGAGGTCGAGGCGTTCCACCTGGCGGCCGACCCCTCGGACCCGTATCCGTCGGACCCCGACGTGCTGGTCCAGCTTGGATCCAACCAGTCCTGGAGGCTCGACTCCGACGAGGTGACAATGGGCCGGTCCTCGAGCAACGGCATCGTAGTCGACGACCCCAACGCCTCCCGCTCACACGCCCGCCTGATCCGGCGTGAGGACGGGTGGTGGATCACCGACCTGGACTCGACCAACGGCACTCTGGTCAACGAAGTGATGATCAAGGAGCGGCGGCTCAGCCACGGAGACCGCATAAAGATCGGGGCAACCGAATTGGAGTATCGCGAGGCAGCCTCGGGGGTAACGTAAAAATGCCCGAAGCCGTCCTCGACATCCTCAAGTACTTCTTCCTTTTCCTGATCTTCCTCTTCCTGGCCCGAGCGGTGAAAGCGATGATCCTGGAGATATCCGGCCCCCGAGCGCAGCGTGGCCTGGCGCCTCCCCCGGTTGCAGGCAGCGCCGCTCCCGCGGCACCCCGTCCGGCAGGCCGCGCCCCGGAGAAGATGGCGGTTACCGCTCCGGGCAGCAAACCCCGCATGTTCGACATCACCGATGAGCTGATCATCGGCCGGGCCGACAAGTGCCACGTGGTGATCAGCGACTCCTACGCCAGCCAGATCCACGCCCGGGTCTTCCGCCGGCAGGACGCGGTGTACATCGAGGACATGGGCTCCACCAACGGCACCTACCTCAACCGCAAGAAGGTGACCGCCCCCATCCAGGTGAACCGGGGCGACACGGCCCGCATCGGCAAGACCGAGATGGAGTTCCGGCGTTGAACGCCAGCTTCCGCTGGGGGGCATGCTCGGACGTCGGCCTGGTTCGCCAGGTGAACGAGGACTCCAAGCTCGTGTCCCCTCCTCTGTTCGCGGTGGCCGACGGGATGGGAGGCCACGCCTCGGGTGACGTAGCCTCCGCCCTCGCCGTCGAGGTCCTGGAGGCGGAGCTGAAGAAGTCCGACTCGATCTCCGACGCGGTGCACAACGCCAACAAGGCAATCTTCCAGAAGGCCGCAAAGGACCCCGACCTGACCGGCATGGGCACCACTCTGACGGCGATGTGGGCCGACGAAACCTCGGCGCAGATCGCCCACGTAGGCGACTCCCGGGCCTATCTGCTGCGTGACGGCCAGCTGACCCGGCTCACCACCGACCACACGGTGGTCAACCGTCTGGTGCAGCAGGGCCGCATCCTCCCCGAGGACGCGGACCGGCATCCGCAGCGCTCCTACCTGGAAAGGGCGCTCGGCGTAGACCCGGAGGTCGAGGTGGACGTCCACGTCCTTGACATGGCCCCCGGCGACCGGGTGCTTTTGTGCAGCGACGGGTTGTTCGGAATGATCGACGACGACCTCATCCAGTCGGTGCTCGAGCAGGAGCGCCACCCGCAGCGGGCCGCCGAGCGGCTCTGCGAGGAAGCGGTCCACGCGGGAGGCAACGACAACGTCACCGCGGTCGTGGTCGACTTCCCCTCCGGCAGGTCGGCCTCGGCCGGCTCGTCCACCGGCTCGTTCGCCACCGGGGTGACCTCGTCGGCTCTCAACTCCGACACCGGACCACTGGCTCCTGAGCCCACCCGGGTGCAGACGCTCGCCCCCCAGGCGGCGCCGCCCCAGGCGCCCTCGCCGATCAGGTCGAGCTCCACCTCCACGCCCCAGCGGCGGCGCCGGCGGGGCCGGGCGGTGTTCTGGCTTGCCGGCCTGCTGGCCGTGGTCGGCATCGGAGTGGTGCTGGCCCGGATGTCGATAGCCGGCTCGTGGTACGTGGGAGCCGACGGTGGAAGGGTCGCCATCTTCAACGGGGTGCCCGGCGCCTTCGCCGGCATGGAGCTCGGGGAGCTCGAGGAGCGGACCGAGCTGGAGACCGAGGCGCTGCCAGAGCTGTACCAGGGCCGGGTCGAGGAGGGCATCCGGGCGAGTAGCAGAAGCGACGCGCGAGGGATAATTGAGGACTTGGAGAAGCTAGCCGCGAGCCCGTCGCCCGCACCACCGTCACCCGAAGCCCCGGCCGCCGAGGAGTCGCCTCCTCCGCCCGAGGCGCCGCCCGCCTGATGTCTGGCTCCGGTCGCAGGCTCGCTGGGAGGCGCCCATGATGCTCACCGGTACGGCCCGACGCAACACCGAGGCGTCGCTGCTCGTCATCAGCCTGGTGATCGCCGTCGGGGGTTACTGGCTCGCGTCCCTGGCTCGCACCCCGACCCTGCCCGCCGGCATCGCCCTGTACGGCGCGATCTACGGCGCCATCTACGCCGCCGCCCACTTCGCGGTCCGCAAGCTGGCCCCCCGGGCGGACTCGATCCTGCTCCCGATCGGGCTCATGCTGAACGCGGTCGGCTTCGTGCTGATCTACCGGCTTGAGATCCCCACCGACAACCGGGGACTCGCCGCGGCACAGACCCAGTGGCTCATCGTTGCGATCGCCGCGTTCATCGGTGTCCTGTGGTTCGTCAAGGACGTCCGGTCGCTTGCCCGGTACCGGTACACCTTCGCCTTCGCCGGCGTGGTGCTCCTGTTGCTGCCCATGCTTCCGCTCATCGGCCGGGAGGTGAACGGCGCCCGGCTGTGGATCCGTCTAGGCCCCCTCAGCTTCCAGCCCTCCGAGCTCGGCAAGATCGCCCTGGTGCTGTTCTTCGCCGGGTACCTATCGGAACGGAGGGAGCTGCTCGCGGTGGCCACTCGCAAGATCGGACCCATCGGCGTTCCGGCGCTCCGGCACTTCGGGCCGGTCGCGGCGGCGTGGGCGGTGTCGCTGGTGGTCATGATCAACCAGAAGGACCTCGGCTCCTCGCTGCTGTTCTTCGCCATCTTCATCGCGATGCTCTGGATGGCGACCGGCCGGCCGATCTACCTGATCAGCGGCATCGCCATGTTCGCCGTCGGAGCCTTCATCGCCACCCAGCTGTTCAGCCACGTGCAGGGCCGCCTGCTGGTGTGGAGGGACCCGTTCGCCTACATCAACGAACGGGGCTACCAGGTGGTGCAGTCACTGTTCGCCTTTGCGACCGGCGGCGCCTGGGGTACCGGCCTGGGGCTTGGGCGCCCCGACCTCATCCGCTTCAGCGTCCACACCGACTTCATCTTCTCCAGCTTGGGAGAGGAGCTCGGGCTGGTCGGCGGTGCGGCCGTGCTGACCGCGTACGCCCTGTTCGCGGCCAAGGGGTTCGGCATCGCCACCCGATGCCGTGACGACTTCTCCCGCCTGCTGGCGGCCGGCCTGACCTTCGCCATCAGCTTCCAGACCGTGCTGATCGTCGGCGGCGTGACCAACCTCATCCCGCTGACCGGCGTGACGATGCCGTTCATGAGCTACGGCGGCTCCAGCCTGCTCTCCAACTTCATCGCAATCGCTCTGATGCTGCGAATCTCCGACGAGGTGGCGCGCGCCGGCGGCGAAGCGCCTCCCACCGAGCTCAACCTGGCTGCGGGAGGCGGGCGGTGAACAAGCAGATCCGGCTGGTGGCATTCACGATGCTGGTGCTCTTCGGCGTCGTGCTGGCCAACCTCTCATGGCTGCAGCTGGTTCGGGCGGAGGAGCTGGCCAACCACCCGTCGAACACCAGGCTCCTGCTGAAGGAGTACGCACTGGAGCGGGGTGCGATCCGCTCGGTCAACGGCGACACGCTGGCCATCAGCGAGCCCACCCCGAACTCAGAGCTCAAGTCGATCCGCCGCTACCCGAGGGCCGAGCTGTTCGCCCACCTCACCGGCTACTACTCCATCCGATACGGGCGCGAACGCCTGGAGCGGTCCTACAACGAGGAGCTGACCGGCGAGGGCGGCGTCGTCACCATGCAGGATCTCGGGGACCGGCTGCTCGGGAAGGGCCAGAAGGGTGACACCCTGGTGCTGTCGATTGACACCTCGGTGCAGCAGGCGGCCGACAACGCCCTCGCCGGGCGGAAGGGCGCCATCGTCGCCCTGGACCCGACGAACGGCCAAATCCTCGCCATGGTCTCCAGGCCGTCGTTTGACCCGAACCTGCTCTCACAGCACTCGGCGCAGGCCCAGCAGGATGTCTGGGTCCGGCTGAACGGGGACGAGGAGAACCGGCCGCTGGTCCACCGGGCCGCCCGCGCAACGTATCCGCCGGGGTCAACCTTCAAGGTGATAACGGCGGCCGCCGCACTGGAGAACGGCATGGGTCCCGACACCAGCTACCCGGCCTCCAACGCGTACCAGCCGGCGCAGACGAACCGGGTGATCCGCAACTTCGGCGGCGGCACCTGCGGCGGGGACATGCGGGCCGCTCTGCGGGTGTCCTGCAACACCTACTTCTCCCGGCTCGGGGCGGAGCTGCCGGCCGGTGCGCTGGAGGAGACGGCGGCCAACTTCGGCTTCACCGAGACACCGCCGCTGGACATCAGCGCGGTGGCGAGCCGGATGCCGGATGCCGAGGACCTGAGGTCCCCCGCCTTCCGGGCCCTCTCGTCGATCGGCCAGTACAGCGTCGCCGCGACCCCGCTGCAGATGGCGCTCGTGGCGGCCGGCATAGCCAACGACGGCCGGGTGCCGGTCCCCAAGCTCGTGAAGCAGATCGAGGACGCCCGGGGAGCAGTGGTAAGCCAATCCAATCCCGAGGTGTGGAAGGAAGCGGTCTCCGCCTCAACCGCGGAGACAATCAAAGAGATGATGGTGGACGTAGCAGCCAACGGAACCGCCCGGGCCGCATCGCTGCCCGGAGTGGAGGTCGCCGCCAAGACCGGAACCGCACAGACCGGCGAGTCGGGCGACGACAGCATCGCGTGGACGATCGCCTTCGCCCCGGCGGATTCGCCCCGGATCGCTGTTGCAGTGATGGTGGAGGGATCAGGGCCGGGTAGCGACGAGACCGGCGGCCGGGTCGCTTCGCCAATGGTGCGCCAGGTTCTCCAGGCACACCGCGCCGTAGCCGGATGGTAACGCAGCCCGGAACCCCGGTACCCGGCAAGCAGTACGGCGGCCGGTATCAGATCCAGGGATCCATCGCCTCCGGCGGCATGGCGGAGGTCTTCGTCGCTCGCGACCTCCTCCTGGACCGCCTGGTGGCGCTGAAGCTGATGCACCCCGAGTTCGCCCGCAACAAGGCATTCATCGAGCGGTTCCGCCGGGAAGCTCAAGCGGCGGCGAGCCTCAACGACTCTCGGGTGGTGGCGATCTACGACTGGGGGTCGGACTCGGGCACCTACTTCATCGTCATGGAGTACGTGGAGGGCAGCACCCTTGCGGAGATCATCAGCACCTCTGGTCCCCTGCCGATTGCCAAGGCGGCCAAGATTGCCATCGAGGTTCTCGGGGGTCTTCACCTGGCCCACCAGAAGGGCATCGTCCACCGCGACGTCAAGCCGGCCAACATCGCCATCACGGTCGGAGGCCAGGTGAAGGTGATGGACTTCGGCATCGCCCGGGCCGCCTCGGACGGAGCGGTGACCGTCACCCAGACCGGCATGGTGATCGGCACCGCGAGCTACTTCTCGCCCGAGCAGGCCCAGGGCAAGCCGGTGGACGCCCGCTCCGACATCTACTCCACCGGCGTCGTCCTCTACGAGATGCTGACCGGCGTCGTTCCGTTCCGGGGCGAGTCGCCGGTTGCGGTGGCGTACAAGCACGTGAGCGAGGACCCGACACCGCCCAGGGCGCTCGCCGAGGACATCCCCCCGGCGCTCGAGGCGGTCGTCATGAAGGCCCTGGCCAAGAACCCGGACAACCGCTACCAGACCGCCCTGCAG
>DATAAN010000121.1:0-5846 GCA_036260105.1 Actinomycetota bacterium | reverse complement strand
CAGCACCTGGGCCGCGTCCGCGAAACGCTTTTCCTGGCGGCACCCGGAGTGGGTGCTGGGCCTGGTGGCCGCTGGCGGCTGGGTGATCGTCTTCGTCGTGCATCCCGGCCACACCCACGAGCCGGTCGCCGGGTCGTGGCCGGCTCTGTTCCGCTCGTGGGCCGCCATGGTCGTGGCCATGATGGTGCCGCCGGCGCTGCGGATGGCCCGCTACGTTGCCGTAAACAGCAGGTGGAGGCGCCGGCAGAGGGCAGCTTTCCTATTCGCCGGCTCGTCGCTGGCCGTCTGGTTGCCGGCTGCGCTGGCCGCAGCGGCTCTGGCCGCCCTTCCGTGGGTAGCAAGCAACCGACGCTGGCTGTTGGGCGCCGCCCTCATGCTGGCGGCAGCATGGGAGCTGTCCCCTTATAAACGCCGGGCCCTGAAGGCGTGTCACCGAACCATTCCCCTGCCGCCCGACGGGCGCAAGGCCGACAAAGCCGACATCCGGCTCGGCCTGCTGTACGGCCGGGCGTGCTTCCGTGCCTGTTGGTCCCTGATGCTGCCGATGGTGGTGGCGGCTCACGTCTCGCCGCTTCTGATGCTGGCGTTGACGGCCATCGCAGTCGCCGAGGAGGTAGTCGTGAAGGGCTACAAGCTGGCGCCCGTCGCGGCCACCCTTCTGGTGGTTGCAGCGTTGATGGTGCTTGTCCTGGGCTGAGGCCTGGTGTCCTACCTACGGGGCGTCAAGTGCTGCATCCACACGTTGGGCTCCCAGTACAGCCCGAAGTCCGCGTCCCGGTCCACCAGAAGCGTGGATAGACCCCTCGGGAAGACGTAGGTGCCGGAAGCGGGAAACTCGATTCCCGTCCAGGACTCCCACTCGCCGACGGTGCCGCTGATTCTCAGCGAGTGCGGAGCCGGCTTCACCACCCGGGCGCCCAGGTTCTCGTGCAGGCGCATCCACGGGTCGAACAAGCGTCCGTCAGCGGCTTTCCAGGCGGCGTAGGCCTCGATCGGCGTGAGGGGGTACTGCTCCTTGCGGCTCGGCCGCACGGGCGCCACCAGGTAGCCGAGCCCGTTCGCAGCGCCGACCGCGGACATGGCCTTCAGCAGAAGGGTGCCGAGGCCCTTGCCGCGGTGCTCCGGCGGCACCTCGGCTGCCATGGCCGACAGAGCGTTGGGGGCCCGGAGGTCGCCGTCACCCAGCGCCGCTTCAGCCAGCGCGTCGATGCCCTCCGGCAGTCCGTCTCCCGACCCGTCCCACTCGAAAGGCACCGTATTGCCCCGTGCCAGCAGCTGGCCCGTCTCGGCGGAGATAAGTACGAACTGGAACCCGGGAAACCGTCGGTACAACCTCGGCCAGAGCCCGGAAAGCACGTCGCTGTGCAGGTTGTACTCGGGCCAAACGCTGGGGTAGGTCTCGTCGAAGCGCCCTCTGAGAGCCGGGTCCTCGGAGAGGAGCACCGCGCGCACGCCGTCTTCGACGAAGACGGTCATGGAGGGAATCGCCGGGGGCGGGTTGTTACAATCGCGTCGAACGACTTCCTAGCCAATTTCTTGCGGCGCCTTCCGCCGAGAGCCACACCGTGCCGGAAAGTCCCTGAACGAGGAGTAGAGATGGACGGGCGATTCGGAGACCTCATCACCGCCATGGTGACTCCCTTCGACGAGGACGGCAACGTCGACTACGGCGAGGCGCAGAAGCTGGCCGCCTGGCTGCTCGACAACGGCTCCGACGGCGTGGTTGTCGCCGGCTCAACCGGAGAGGCGTCCACGCTGACCGACCAGGAGCAGCGCAACCTGTGGAAGGCGGTCAAGGAAGCGGTCGGGGACCGGACGAAGATCGTCGCCGGAACCGGCAGCAACGACACCTCCCACGCCATCGAGCTCACCCGATGGGCGGAGGAAGACGGGCTGGACGGCGCCCTGGTGGTGACCCCCTACTACAACAAGCCGCCGCAGTCCGGGCTGCTTGCCCACTTCAAGGCGATTGCAGCTTCCACCTCCCTGCCGCTCATCCTGTACGACATCCCCGCCCGGAGCGTGATCAAGATCGAGCACTCGACGATCCTGGAGCTGGCGCAGGTCGAGAACATCGTCGCATTGAAGGACGCCGCTGGCAGCGTCCAGGGGGCCGCCCGGCTGGTGGCCGACGCGCCCGAAGGGTTCCAGATCTACTCCGGCAACGATGCCGACACGCTGCCCTGGCTGAGCGTGGGCGCGGTGGGCGTGATCGCGGTCGCCTCGCACGTCGCGGGGCCGCAGATGGCGGAGATGATCCGCCTGTACAAGTCCGGAGACCCGGAGGGAGCCCGCAAGGTGCACCTCGACCTGATGCCGGTCTTCGACGCCATGGGCCTTACCACCAACCCGATCCCGGTCAAGGCATGTATGGAGCTTATGGGTCATCGGGTGGGCGGCCCCCGCCTTCCGCTCATACCGGCCACCGCCGAGCAGCGGGAGCGCCTGCAGGCGGTCCTGACCTCCGCCGGAGTCCTTTGATGGCGAGCATGGCTTGAGTCCGAGGTCCAAGCGGGGCGGCACCACCAAGATCATCTTCCTGGGAGGTCTCGGGGAGATCGGCCGCAACATGACCCTGTTCGAGCACGAAAGCAAGATCTTGGTGATCGACGTCGGGCTGATGTTCCCGACCGAGGAGATGCTCGGCGTCGACCTGGTCCTCCCGGACTTCACCTACCTCAGGGAGCGGGCGAGCCAGGTGGTGGGGGTCCTGCTGACCCACGCCCACGAGGACCACATCGGGGGTCTGGCATATCTACTCAAGGAGATGGACGTCCCGGCGATCTACGGCGCCCGGCTGACGCTGGGCATCCTCAGGTCCAAGCTCGAGGAACACCGGGTCCTGGACAAGGCGAATCTCAAGGAAGTGGCAGCTCCGGGCACCCTGTCTCTCGGCCCCTTCGATCTGAGGTTCGTCAACATGGTCCACTCCATCCCTGACTGCCTCGGCACCCACATCACTACCCCGGCAGGCACCATCTTCTACACCAGCGACTACAAGCTGGACCCGTATCCCATCGGCGGGCGCCCCACGGACCTGGAGGGGATCGGCGAGCTTGCGGCGCGCGGCATCGACCTGCTGATCGGCGACTCGACCAACGCCGATCATCCCGGCCACACGCCTTCGGAGAGAACGGTGGGGGAGCCCCTCCACGAGGTGATCAGCACGGCCAAGGGACGGGTGATAGTGGCCTGCTTCGCCTCGAACATCCACCGGGTGCAGCAGGTCCTGACGGCCGCCGAGGAGGAGAACCGGGTGGTGTCGTTCCTCGGGCGCAGCATGCTCAACAACATGCGTGTGGCGACCGATCTCGGCTACGTGAAGATACCGGAGTGGATGATCGTGCCGATCGACCAGATCCACCAGTATCCCGAGGACAAGGTGGTGATCGTCTCCACCGGCTCCCAAGGTGAGCCGCTCTCGGCGCTGTCGCTCATGGCGGCCCGGGAACACAAGTGGATCCAGCTCCACAAAGGCGACACCGTGGTCTTGTCTGCCACCCCGATCCCTGGCAATGAGTCGGCCGTCCGCCGGGTCATCGACGGCCTGTTCCGGATCGGCGCCAAGGTGGTTGCGCCGCCGCTGGCCAAGGTCCACGTCTCAGGCCACGCCTCCGCCGAGGACCTTAAGCAGATGCTCGAGCTCATTGGGCCGAACTGGTTCGTGCCCGTCCACGGCGAGTACCACCATCTGGCGCTGCACGCCGAGCTGGCGCAGCAGGTCGGGATTCCCCAGGACCATGTGATCGTCATGGAGGACGGAAACGTCCTCGAGATGACCGACGGGGTCGTCCGCCGGTCGGAGGAGCACGTCGACGCCGGATTTGTCTTCGTGGACGGCCTCGGCATCGGGGACGTCGGCGACGCGGTCCTGCGCGACCGGCGCGTGCTGGCCGATGAGGGCGTGGTGGTCTGTGTCGTCACCATCGACGCCTACAACGGAGAGCTTCTTGCCGGGCCCGATGTGATCTCCCGCGGCTTCGTCTTCCAGGACGAGGCCAACGAGTTCATCGAGGAGGCCAAGGCTCAGGTCCGGGGGGCAATCGCCAACCTGGCCGAGGACGAGATCAGGGACTACACCGCGATCCGGCGGAAGGTCCGCAAGTCGCTCGGAAGCTTCGTCTGGAAGAGCACCGGCCGCCGTCCGATCATCCTGCCCATCGTCATGGAGGTCTGACTTCTTTCCGAGGGTCCGACCCCAAAGATAGGTAGCTCTCCCCATCGTTGAACACGGCGCCGTCGGCCATGCTGTTGCAGATTCTCAGGGACCCGAGCAACGTCGTGGCGAGACACACGAACGGTTCAGGAATCCTCCGGCGATAAGGCTGAACGCCCCGATTTCGAGGCAGGCGGTCACTGGGTCACCTTGCTGAAGGCAATGATGTTCGGCGTTCACACCGAGCGTTACCGAATGCCGATGCTGGTCGGCAGAGACGGCAGGATCCTGCAGTTCAGCTGGTTGAGGGACTAGGGAGCGGTGCCGCAGACCCGGCAAATCCACCAACCTCGGCCCCCCATGGCCGAAGATGTCCTCCGGACCGCACACGGCAGCCGGGCGCAGGGAGCCCGCTTTTTTCCTTTCGCTGTGCGGATGGCACCAGCCGGGCACCAAGCCGGCTGTACGGAGGTTGGATGCCACCCACCAAGACGACGAACAACCGCAGCAGGACCACCACCACTCGAAGCAGCAACGGGGGCAGGCCCTCCTCTTCCCGCCGGCCTCCGGCAAAGCGGCCGGCGACTCGCGGCAAGAAGAAGTCGAGCCCGATCCTCGGCGGCATCTTCGGTCCCGACACGGACGGCTCTGCGTTAGCCCTTCTCTTCCTCGCCATTCTGGGGGGACTCGGCATCTACGCCGACATGGCCGGTCCGGTGGGCCGGCAGATCGAGTGGGGGATGCGCTGGCTGTTCGGTTCGGCCGCCTACGGCGTGCCGCCGGCTCTCGGCGTGGTCGCCGTCACGATGATGAACAAGCGCAACTCCGGAGAGGCGGGACGCATCGCCACCGGAGCCTTCCTCTCCACCGCGGGTGTGGCGGCTTGGATGCACCTGCTGTTCGCCAACGACTCCAGCGGCCTGCGGCTCGACGAGCTGCCCCGGCTCGGAGGCGGCATCGGCGCTCTCATCGCATGGCCGGCGGAAGGCCTACTGTCGGTGTGGGGAGCCGGACTGCTGGTGATCATGATCGTGTTCCTTGGCCTGCTCGTTCTGACCAAGACGCCGGCCTCCCGGGTTGTTGCCGCCGTCAAGGCCTTCGTCGGCGGGCTGGGCAGGGGCGCCTCCACCGTCGGCCGCTCGGTCAACGACGTAACCAAGCGACAGACCACCAAGATGATCTCCGAGCTGAGTCCCAAGGAGGCCAGGCCGGCGCGTATCGAGCCGTCAACCGAGCCGGTCGAGGTGCCGCCGCCGCCGACCAAGACTCCGAAGGCCGAGCCGGTCTCGCTCTTCAAGGAGTTCGACGATACGGAGCCGGAGCCGGTACCCATCGACGAGCGTCCGCTGGCGAACGACGACCCCGAGGGGTACAGGACTCCGCCGATCTCCATGCTGGCCGCCGGCGAGACCGCCGAGGTGAGCAAAAGGATGATCGACGAGACCGTCGCCGCCCTGGAGCGAACGCTCGAGCAGTTCGAGGTCGACGCCCGTGTCACCGGCTACACCGCCGGCCCGACGGTCACCCGCTACGAGATCGAGCTGGGCCCTGCCGTGAAGGTGAACCGGGTCGTCAGCCTGGAGAAGGAGATCCGCTACGCCCTGGCGGCCGGCGATCTCCGCATCCTCGCCCCGATCCCGGGACGCTCGGCCATCGGCATCGAGGTCCCGAACAAGGACCGCGTCGCGGT
>DATAAN010000120.1:0-1915 GCA_036260105.1 Actinomycetota bacterium | reverse complement strand
AGTTTGTTGGGGCAGGATATACGGGTTAGGATGGCTCGAAAAAGGCTTGCTTAGGGTCTCCGAAATTCGCCTAAATCCGGCCATAACTTGGGGTCTACTGGAACATGATCAGGCCCTCTCTCCTCATTCAACAAACCACCGGTAGAAGAAGAATTCTCGGAAGTCCATATTTAGCATCCTGCATATCTTCGCGTGGATAAGAGCGGACGATGGCCTTTGTCCCGCTCGACTGTCACCACCTGATCACTACATCTTGAGACGATGCGTAAAGATGCAATTCGACGCATGTGGGGAGGCCGTGCCGCACCTCCTCGTTTACCTTCTGGCTAGCTCCAGACGCCACGCCCTGAATGCCCGTGATGAAGTCGAATTTCCTGGGGAGCATTCTCCGGAGGCCAAGTGGACAAGCGTCACCCCCACGATGACCAACTCTCGACCTTCTGGCATCGTTAAGCCCCGATCCGGTCGGTAAGGGAACCAACGCGTGCCGGACCGGGGCTATATATGCTAACCATGGCAACGACCCTGGGCGGCCACTTGGTCAACCAAACGACCAACTCTACGCTACACTGCACCTTAGCGCACCGTCCTCAGCGTGATCGTTGGTGTTGTGACTGATCTACAAAACTCGCAGGAGATCACCCACGAGAAGAACCTAGTGGGATGCGAGGACCTAACCGCGAACTTCCTCCGAACGATGGAGTTTTTAGGCGACCGGCTCGGGCCGCTCCTGTTGCAGCTGCCGCCGTCCTTTACTGTCGAGGGCATGGGCGTACTGGAGGACTTCCTCTCGGATCTACCGGGAGGTTTCCGTTACGCCGTCGAGGTACGCCACCGCAGCTGGCTCGGCTCGGACCTAACCACTATGCTCCGCGAGCGCGGCGCAGCACTCTCGCTGATAGATTACCCCCGGATGCCCCGGATGGAGGATGTGACTGCTGACTTCTCCTACATCCGGTGGCTCGGCGATAGGCGCGAGTTTCCCTCCGGACACACGCACCTCCTAAGAGAGCGTGACGACGACCTGCGCTGGTGGTCGGGGGTGGTTGACCGGTTTCTCGGAGAGGGCAAGACCGTCTTCGCCTACGCCAACAACCACTACCAGAATCACTCCCCGTCCACGCTGGAGAGGTTCATGGAGATCCGGCGGGGACGCCGATGACTGTACCCGTCATCTTCAGCACCGGCTCGCTCCACACCTTCGGCCTCGAACGGGTCTACTCCTGGGTGGCACAGGCACGCTACGACGGGGTCGAGATCATGATGGACGACCGCTGGGATACCCATCAGGAGGACTACCTTAACCACCTCAAGGCGATCCACGGCATCCCGATCCTCGCCCTCCACCCGCCTTTACGCCGCGGCGCCTGGAACCTGGATCCTGGGGAGACCCTGATCCGGGTCGCAAGGCTCGCCCGCCGGGTCGACGCCCCCGTCGTCGTCGCCCACCCACCGCCGCCCGGCAGGCAGCTGGACCGTTGGAGGGCCGGAACGTTGCAGGAGGCCCGGAAGCAGGGCGTCACCGTCGCTGTGGAGAACATGCCCCTCAGCAGAGGCCGGGGTATCTTGAGCATCCGCAGGCTCCAAAGTTGTCACCTACCAGAGCACCTACTCGAGCTGGGCGACGTCACCCTCGACACGAGCCACGTCGGGGCGAGCAAGGTGGATCTGATGCGGGCGCACGCGCTGCTGGCCGGCCAGCTCCGTCACGTCCACCTCTCCGACTCCGACCTCACAGGCGGCGACCAACACCGCCTCCCCGGTAGAGGCAGGCTCCCCTTGCGGCCCTTCCTCGCCGTCCTCGCGGAGCGCAACTACCCCGGCGCCGTCAGCCTGGAACTCAAGCCCTGGCCTTTAGGCACCCCGGATCCGGAGACCATTCTGGAGCGGATGCGCGAGGCGTTGGAGTTCACCC
>DATAAN010000119.1:0-9229 GCA_036260105.1 Actinomycetota bacterium | reverse complement strand
GGCGGGCCAAAAAGGGGCTTCCGGTGTTCCACCCGGACAAGGAGCATCTCCACCACCGCCTGCTCGAGATAGGCCACGGACACCGGCAGGCCGTTTTGATCATGTACGCATGGACCGCAGTCATTGCGGGAATGACCCTGGCGTGGACGTTTGCCCCCGTCTACATGCTGCCGTTCGCCGCGGCAGCGCTCGGAATGGTGCTGTACACCGCGCTGCCGAAGTTGAGCGGCCGGTCCTTCTGACCGGGATTTCGTCCATGCCAGCATGCAAACTGCCCATCCGGTAGCCGTTGACGGGCCGCCCGTAGTTGCCGCTTGGTTCGAACTCCGGCTACTATGTGGGCAGCTCACGGTGTCGAACGGATGTTCCAGGCATCGCGAGCGGCGTTTCGCGCCTCGGTAAGTTCCGATCGCAATGAAGCCCGACGACCCCAATAAACCTTCTGTTGTGTCGGGCTACGGCTACGCCATGGGCTTGGCCGCTGAGCTTGTGGTCACCACCGGTGTGGGCGCCTTCTTAGGTTGGTTGTTGGACAGATGGCTGGACACCCGAGTGGCTTTCCTTTTCATCGGAGCCTTGTTGGGTGGCGCCGCGGGAGTCTTGAGGCTTTACAGGACTTATGGAACTGACAGGGGCGACTGACGAGGCGCCGGTAGAGGGCCAGTCCCTTCCGGCGACCGAGACCGAGATGCCGGCGAAGGAGCCGGCCTCTGTCACCGCTCGCCGCATTCTTCTCAAGGCATTCACCGTGGGCGCCTTGTCGGCCATCATCGGCTTGGGCTCGGGCGGGAACGCAGTCGCCATCGGAGCCTTCGCCGGATGCCTGGCGGCGGCTGTCTACGTAATCGGCTACGTCCGTTCGCACGTTTTCCGCAAGTCGGCAGAGAGCACCTTCGAACCCCATGTCACCCGGCTGGCCGCCGTACGTATTGGCGCTATCGTGGCGGCGGGGGTGGCGCTGTACGTGATCCTCGGCGAGAACGCCACCCGAGCCTACCTTCTGGCTCTGGCGGCGAGCTGGCTGATTCTTGTAGCTACTGAGGCGCCTCGGGCTGTGAAGCAGCTCAGGGCCCGAGGCATCATCGGTTAGGAGGAACGGTTTGTCGTTGGCGTTACTGGCAACAGAGGCAGCGGAGGCTGCAGAAGAGTCCCCGTTCACGGAGCTCACCTCACACCTTTCACCGCACCACTACAGCTGGTCCCCCCACTGGCAGCTGGGACCCTTCGACCTTTCGCCGACCAACGCCGTCGTCAACATCTGGCTTGCCGCTCTGCTGTGCGTGGGCATCATGTGGATCGCCGCCCGCAAGCGCTCTTTGGTTCCGGCCGGCCTGCAGAACTTCGTCGAGGTCGCCGTCGACTTCGTCAAGGCCAACATCGTCTACTCGGTGATGAGCACCAAGGATGGCCGGCGCTGGTTTCCGTTCGTGGCGACGATCTTCTTCTTCGTCTTCTTCCTGAACGTGGTCGGCCTCATTCCGTACTTCGGCTTCACGGCAACCGCCAACATCTTCGTCACGGTGACGCTGGCGCTGATCGTCTACCTGTTGGCGGTGTGCGTCGGCATGGCGAAGAACGGTCCGCTCAAGTTCTGGGTCAAGACGCTGGTCCCGCCGGACATCCCCAAGGCGATGCTTCCGCTCATGGTTCCGATCGAGATCATCTCCCAGCTCGCCCGGCCGCTTTCCCTGGCCGTCCGGCTCTTCGCCAACATGCTGGCCGACCACATGATGCTGCTGGTCTTCGCCGGCTTCATCTTCCTGGCCGCGGGCAGCGCCGTCGTTTACGGCATCCTGCCGATCTCGCTGCTGTTCATGATCGTCTTCACGGCTTTTGCAATCTTCGTGGCCTTCATCCAGGCGGTCATCTTCGCCTTCCTGACCACGATCTATCTCAACGACGCACTTCACCCGGGTCACTAATCACATCGGCCCGGCACGAACTGAAAGGAGAGGGGATTGACCATTTCAGCACTGGCGCAGGAGGCTGCGACCGGTATGACCGACAAGGGGCTCCAGCAGCTTGGAGCCGGTCTGGCCATCGGCCTGGCGGCCGGCGGAGGCGCCACGGGCATCGGAATCCTGTGGTCCAAGGGTCTCGAGGGAATCGGGCGTCAGCCTGAGGCTCGGGGCACTCTGCAGGGTCTGATGTTTGTTGGATTCGCACTCGCAGAAGCGCAGGTGCTCTACGGCCTGATCGTCGCTCTGCTCCTTCTTCTGGGCATCTTCTAGGAGGCATTCATGGACTTGGTGCTACTGGCAACCGAAGCCGCCGAGGGCGAGGGGGGGTTCAACCCGTTCGAGCCGGAGTGGGGTCTGGTCGTCTGGACTGCGGTCGCCTTTCTGGTGGTGCTCTACCTGCTGGCCAAGAAGGTCTTCCCCACCATGCAGGAGGGCCTGGCCGACCGGGAACGCAAGATCGCCGACGAGATCAAGGCGGCGGAAGCAACCCGCGCCGAGGCGGAGAAGATCCTGGCCGACTACAAGGCTCGGGTGGCGGCCGCCCGTGAGGAGACCTCGGGCATGATCGAGGAGGCGCGGGCTCAGGCCGAGAAGGTCCGGCAGGAGCTTATCGCCCGGGCCGAGGGCGACGCCCGCCTGATCGTCGACAAGGCACGCAAGCAGCTGGGCAGCGAGCGGGAGCGCATCCTCGCCGAGCTGGAGGGTTCGCTGGCCGAGTGGTCGACGAGCATCGCCGCCCAGATCGTCCAGAAGGAGCTCAGCCCGGACTCCCACCGTGACCTGGTGGACCGGTTCATCACCGAGGTCCGGCAGAGCGAGGCGGCCCGGTCTTGAGCGACTACTCGGGGCAGGAAGCGAAGGGCTACGCCCGGGCCCTGTACGAGATCGCGCAGGTCGAAGGCGATGTCGAGCGGGTCAGCGACGAGCTGTACCGCATCGCCCGGGCGGTCGAGTCGAACCACGAGCTGCGCCGCGCTCTGACGGACATCGCAATTCCGTTCGCCGGCAAGGAGCAGCTGCTGCAGGACCTGTTGGGCAAGCAGGCGTCGGCTCACACGCTGAACGCCCTGCGCTTCGTCATCAGCCAGGGCAAGGCCCGGGAGCTGGTGGAGATCGCCGACGACCTCGCCCGGATCACCGCCGAGGAGACGAACAAGCAGGTCGCCGAGGTGCGGGCCGCAGTGCCGCTCACCACGGAGCAGAAGATCGCGCTGGCGGAGGCGCTCAACAAGGCCACCGGGTACAACGTGCAGATCAAAGCCATCGTCGACCCGAGCGTGATCGGCGGCGTGCTGGCGAAGGTCGGCGACCTGGTGATCGACGGCACCGTCCGGGGCAAGCTGGACCAGTTGAAGCAGCACCTCGGCGTTTAACCCAAGTACCCGTTCGTTCGTAGCGTTTAAGGAGAGTTGAGATGGCCGATCTGACCATAGGACCCGCAGAGGTAAAGGCAGCACTGTCTAACCTCTTCGAAAACTTCAAGCCCACCACCACTCAGCAGGAAGTGGGCCGGGTCATTCAGGCCGGGGACGGCATCGCGCGTGTTGTCGGGCTCCCGAACGTCGTGGCGAACGAGATGCTCGAGTTCCCGGGCGACCTGGTGGGCCTCGCGCTGAACCTCGAGCCGGAGCAGCTGGGTGTGGTCATCCTGGGCGACGCCAACGCGGTCGAGGAGGGCATGCCGGTCTCTCAGACCCACAACGTCCTGTCGATCCCGGTCGGCGACGCCTACCTCGGCCGTGCGGTCGACGCCCTGGGCAACCCGATCGACGGCAAGGGCCCGCTCGACAAGTCGAAGATCGACGGAACCCGTGAGCTGGAGCTGCAGGCGGCGTCGGTCATCAACCGGCAGCCGGTGACCGAGCCGCTCCAGACCGGCATCAAGGCCATCGACGCCATGATCCCGATCGGCAGGGGGCAGCGAGAGCTCCTGATCGGGGACCGGCAGACCGGCAAGACGGCAGTCGCCATCGACACGATCGTCAACCAGAAGCAGTACTGGGGCACCGAAAAGGCAGTCAAGTGCATCTACGTGGCGATCGGGCAGAAGAACTCCACCGTCGCCGAGGTGCTCAACGGACTCCAGCAGGCAGGCGCCATGGAGTACACCACCGTGGTGAACGCCCCGGCTTCGGCTCCGGGCGCATTCAAGTACCTGGCTCCCTACTCCGGCTGCGCCATCGGCCAGCACTGGATGTACAAGGGGGAGCACGTCCTGATCATCTACGACGACCTGTCCAAGCAGGCCGACGCCTACCGGCAGATCTCCCTGCTGCTGCGCCGCCCGCCGGGCCGTGAGGCGTACCCGGGCGACGTCTTCTACTTGCACTCCCGGCTGCTCGAGCGGTCGGCCAAGCTCTCCGACGAGCTGGGCGGCGGATCCCTGACCGCACTGCCCGTGATCGAGACGAAAGAGGGTGACCTCTCCGCCTACATCCCGACCAACGTGATCTCCATCACCGACGGCCAGATCTTCTTCGAGACCGACCTGTTCTACCAGGGCTTCCGTCCCGCCATCAACGTCGGCACCTCGGTGTCCCGGGTGGGCGGTGCGGCCCAGATCAAGGCCATCAAGAAGATCGCCGGGCCCCTCAAGATCGAGCTCGCCCAGTACCGTGAGCTGGCGGCCTTCGCCGGCTTCGGCTCCGACCTGGACAAGGCCTCGCAGGCCCAGCTCAACCGGGGCGCCCGTCTCACCGAGCTCCTCAAGCAGTCGCAGTTCTCCCCGATCCCGGTCGAGGAGCAGTGCGTCTCAATCTACGCCGGCTCCAACAAGTACCTCGACGACATCCCGATGGAGGACGTCGTCCGGTTCGACAAGGAGCTGCGGGAGTACGTGGGCGTTCGAGCTCCCGAGGTGTACGAGCACATCCGCACCAAGGGCGACTTCCCCGATGAGATCGAGCAGGCGTTGCGCAAGGCCATCGAGGACTTCACCACCCGCTTCACCTCCGGTGAGGCGACTCTGCCCGAGGCGCCGGCCGGCGGCACCACCGCCCAGGCGCCGGAGGTCGCAGCCCCCGTGGAGGAGGCCGAGATGACCGGCGACACCGCCGCTTCCGTGACCACCGCGGCGGCCGACCAGCCGTAAAGGGAAGGGCAAGCAGACCAGATGGCAGAGAAGGCACGGGATATCCGGCGGCGGATCAAGACCGTCGAATCGACCAAGAAGATCACCAACGCCATGCAGCTCATCGCGGCAAGCCGGATCGGCAAGGCGCAGGCCCGTGCCGAGCGGGCTCGCCCGTTCGCCCGGGCGATCGGGGAGATGATCGAGATGCTGGCCAGCGAGGCGAAGTCCTCGCCGCTGCTGGCTGAGCGGGACCCGGTTCGCAACGTGGGTTTCGTCGTTCTGACCGGTGACCGGGGCCTGGCGGGTGCCTACAACTCCAACGTCCTCCGGGAAGCGCAGCGGGTCGCCCAGCGGCAGCGGGAGATCGGTCGTACGGCTCAGGTGGTCTCGGTCGGCCGCAAGGGAGCGGGATTCTTCAAGTTCCGCAACGTCCCCTTGGCCGCCGGGTACTCGGGCATGTCCGACAAGCCGACCTACGCCGACGCCAAGACCATCGCCAGCACGATCATCGACGACTACACCGGCGGCAAGCTCGACATGGTCATGGTGGCCTACACCGAGTTCCTCTCGGCGGCGGTCCAGCGCGCCCGGGTGGTCCAGATTCTGCCCGTGCCGAGGAGCGAGGGCGCAGAGGAGAAGAAGTCGGACGCGCCTTCGGCAGTGTTCGAGTTCGAGCCCGAGCCCGACGAGCTGCTGAACGCCCTGCTCCCGAGGTACGTGGAGACCAAGATCTACGGGGCGCTCCTGGAGTCCAGCACGTCGGAGCACGCCTCCCGGATGAGGGCGATGAAGAGCGCCACCGACAAGGCGGAGGATCTGATCAAGGCTTACCAGCTGAGGGCGAACAAGGCCCGGCAGTCGGAGATCACCAACGAGATTGCGGACATCGTGGGCGCCACCGAAGCCCTCAGCGGGGCGAAGCGCTAGCCCCCGGGTGTCCGAGAGAGAACTGACGGGCAACTTTTCAAGGAGACGGACATGGTAATGGCGGCTGACGAAGTAAAAACCGATTCAGGGGGAAGCTCGCTTCCCGAAGGACGCGTGGTCGCGGTCATCGGCCCCGTCATCGACGTCGACTTCCCTCCCGAGGGACTGCCTGAGATCCACTACGCCCTCAAGCTGACCCGTTCGGTCGGCGGCGGCGAGCAGGAGGTCATCGCAGAGGTCGCGGCCCACATCGGCAAGGGTCTCGTCCGGGCCATCTGCATGGCTCCGGCGGACGGAATCAGGCGCGGGGCTCCGGTCATCAACACCGGCAGCCCGATCATGATGCCGGTCGGGCAGGGGACACTCGGTCACGTGTTCAACGTCCTGGGCCAGCCGCTCGACGTCTCCGAGGACAAGATCGAGGTCAGCGAGCGGTGGCCGATCCACCGTGAGCCGCCCCCCTTCGACGAGCTCGAGCCGAAGACCGAGATGCTGGTCACCGGCATCAAGGTCGTCGACCTGCTGGAGCCGTACGTCTCCGGCGGCAAGATCGGCCTGCTCGGGGGCGCCGGCACCGGCAAGACCGTTCTGATCAAGGAGATGATCTACCGGATCGCCCAGCAGTACGGCGGTTACTCGGTGTTCGCCGGCGTCGGCGAGCGCACCCGTGAGGGCAACGACCTCTGGCTGGAGCTCAACGAATCCGGCGAGGAGGTCATCTCCAAGGTCGCCATGGTGTTCGGCCAGATGGACGAGCCTCCCGGCGTGCGGCTGCGGGTGGCGCTGTCGGCGCTCACCATCGCCGAGTACTTCCGGGACGTGGAGCGCCGTGACGTGCTGGTGTTCATCGACAACATCTTCCGCTTCGTCCAGGCCGGCTCCGAGGTCTCCACGCTGCTCGGCCGTATGCCGTCCGCAGTGGGTTACCAGCCGACCCTGTCCGACGAGATGGGCGCCATGCAGGAGCGCATCACGTCGACCAAGGGCAGGTCGATCACCTCGATCCAGGCCATCTACGTGCCGGCCGACGACTACACCGACCCGGCGCCGCACTCCACGTTCGCCCACCTCGACGCTTTCACCGCTCTGTCCCGTGACGTGTTCGCCCTGGGCATCTACCCGGCGGTGGACCCGCTGGCGTCGTTCTCCCGGGTGCTCGACCCACGCTACGTCGGCCAAGAGCACTACCAGGTGGCGAACGAGGTGAAGCGGATCCTGCAGAGGTACAAGGACCTTCAGGACATCATCGCCATCCTGGGCCTCGACGAGCTGAGTGAAGAGGACAAGCTCGACGTGTACCGGGCCCGCAAGATCCAGAAGTTCCTGTCGCAGCCCTTCTACGTCGGCGAGGTCTTCACCGGCATCCCGGGTGAGACCGTGCCGGTGGAGGAGTCCATCCGCGGCTTCAAGATGATCACCGACGGCGAGGTCGACCACCTGCCTGAGCAGGCGTTCTACATGGTGGGCGGCATTGACCAGGCCATCGAAAAAGCCAAGAAGATGGAGGGCTGAGAGTGCCCCTCGACGTGCAGCTGGTATCGGCGGAGGACGACCTCTACGTGGGGCAGGCGGAGTTTATCTCCACCCAGACAGTGGAAGGATCTATCGGCATTCTGCCGGGGCACACGCCGATACTGGCGCAGCTCCCGGCGGGTGAGGTCAAGATCGTCTCCGGAGGGACCGACCACAAGTTCTCCATCGAGGGCGGTTTCTTGACCGTCAAGGACAACAAGGTCATCATCCTGGCCGAGCCGGAAACGGGGCAGCCGGCCTGACCTCTTGGCGAGGTAGGGCATGAATTACCTAACTATCGTCGGCGGGAACCCGCTGCGAGGCCGGGTGCAGATTTCCGGCGCCAAAAATTCGGCGCTGAAGCTCATGGCGGCCTCGCTGCTGGGATCCGGCGAGACGGTTCTCTCCAACGTCCCTCGAATCAGCGACGTCTTCACGATGATCGAGGTCCTGACGCGCCTCGGCGCCCGGGTGACCTTCGAGGGCGACGTCCTGCGCATCGAAACCTCCGGGCCCTTGGGTTCGGAGGCACCTTACGAGTTGGTCCGGCGCATGCGAGCGTCGATCAACGTGCTCGGCCCGTTGCTTGCCCGGCTGGGCCGCGCCCGGGTCGCGATGCCCGGAGGCTGCAACATCGGCCAGCGGGCGATCGACATGCACGAGGCGGGCCTCACGCAGCTCGGCGTGAAGTTCACCTTCGACCACGGCTACCTGGAAGGCGTCGCGGAGAAGCTGGTCGGGAAGCGGGTGCTCCTCGAGTTCCCGAGCCGGGGCGCCACCGAGAACCTCATGACCGCCGGCGTCCTGGCGGAAGGCGTCACCGTTATCGAGAACGCCGCCCGCGAGCCGGACATCGTCGACCTCGCCAGCTTCCTCAACGCGATGGGGGCCCAGGTGTGGGGGGCCGGCACGTCCACCATCGAGATCACCGGTGTGCGCGAGATGACCGCCGCCGAGTACCGGGTCTCCGCCGACCCGATCGAGGCCGGCACGTTCGCGCTTGCCGTCCTTACGACCGGCGGCGAGGCCGAGCTGATCGGCGCCCAGCCGGAGACGATGGAGATCTTTCTGGAGAAGCTGGAGATGGCAGGCGCGGTATGGGCCCCCACGGAGAACGGCATCCGGATTGCCGGCGACCACCGTGCTCAATCGGTCGACTTTGCGACCCTGCCATATCCCGGCTTCCCGACCGATCTGCAGCCGCAGATGATGGCCTACCTTGCCACGGCAGAGGGAACGAGCATCATCACCGAGAACGTGTTCGAGAACCGGTTCGCCCATGCCCAGGAGCTCGTGCGCATGGGCGCCGACATCCGCACGGAAGGCCATCACGCAGTAGTCCGGGGCGTGCGCCGGCTCCAAGGAGCGCCGGTGCGGGGCACCGACCTCCGGGCCGGGGCAGCGCTGGTCGTAGCGGCCTTGGGGGCTGAAGGCCAAACCGAGGTTCACGACTTTCACCACGTACAGCGGGGCTACGAGGACTTCGCAGGCAAGCTGAGCGGCCTGGGCGCGCAGGTGGCGCTAGTGGAGACCGACATCCGCGTCTAGCACCCTTCGAAGGACGAGCCGGCGACCTGGACGCCCGCCCCTCCGCTGGGACCCGTGCCGGAAGGCCCCCAAAAAACAGATGAGGTTCTGTTGCGCACGTTCGAGGGCGTCTCCTCTTGTTGGTGCGGACACTAAGAGCGGCATGATCCTCATAGCCGCGAGTTTGCGCAAGGCCCCCGCCACTTGCGTCTCCTGTCCGCCGGCGTAC
>DATAAN010000118.1:0-5770 GCA_036260105.1 Actinomycetota bacterium | reverse complement strand
CGTGAGCACTACTTCCAGCAAGGACCCGCACGCGCCTCTGCAGTGGCAGAAGCACCAGTCGGCGCACTTCGTCTTCTGGTTCATGCCAGGTTCCCAGGCCGAGAAGAACGTGATGGCCTTGGCTTCCAGGCTGGAAGCCGTCCGGGACGCAACGGTGAAGGCCCTAGACCTCGAAGACCTGCCCCAGGAGCAGCTTCAGATCTACCTGAGCGACATGCCCGATGGAGGGCGCCCGGAGGGGAGACAGGGCGAAGGTGAGGTCTACAAGACGGGAGACGGGAGGATACTTGCCGTTTCCCTGTCGGACGCACCCGATAGAGTTTTAGAGCTCGCCCTCGTGGAGCTGCTGCTGACCTCTTCGCTGAGCATACAGGCCGACCGCTCGGCGATGCTCGTAGATGGAATGCTGGGTTACGTCGCGCAACAGATCGGCGACTCCGACCCGGCCAGTCTCAACGCGGCGCTCGCCAGGCTACAGAGCGAAGGGCCCCCCATCACCCTGGCCGACTTTCTGCGGGGACCGACACGCAAGATGAAGGGGCTTTACTACCAGGTCGTCACCTCGTTCGTCACTTTCTTGTTCACCGCCTACGGGGCGGAACCTTTCAAGCAGTTCGCTCGGCAGTTCGACTTCGAGGCACCGGACCGCGCATCGGAGGCCGCTTACGGGAAGCCGATGGCCGCCCTGGAGGAGGAGTGGCTCGCAACCCTGCAGCAGCCGCAGCCGTCCGCGCCGGGCCGGATGCAGCCACCCGCGGTGGCGGGCCAGGCACCCCCGCAAGCGCCGGGCCAGATGCAAGGGCCAGAGCCGGGCCAGATGCAGCCGCCGCAGGCGGCGGGTCAGATGCAAGGTCCAGCGCCGGGTATCATGGCGCTCTTGCGAGGAGCCTTTCCCTACCTGCGTCCCTACTGGTCGCAAGAAGTTCTGATAATGCTGGCAACGGTGATCGCCGCAGCCTTTACCATCGTCCTGCCACTCGCTTTCGGGTGGGTCATCGATGCCCTCAGAACCCAAGACTACGGTAGCATTATATACATCGTACTCTTGGTGGCCGTGCTCTTTATCATATCGGTCCCCGCCAGCCTGGGTAAGGAGTATCTTGGTGCCCGTGTGGGGGCGAACGTCATGAACGACATAACGTTCAAGATGTTCGAGCAGTTGCAGCGGCTCTCCCTGGACTTTTACACACGCACCCGGCCGGGCGAGATCCAGTCACGCTTTACCAACGACCTGGGCCTCGTCGGTCAGGCCCTGACGCAGACGCTCCCCCTGGTGGCCACCCTTGTCGTTACCTTCGTCGGCAGCCTCATCACCCTTTTCTTCTTGCAAGGGTTACTCGCCCTGTTGATCGTGCTGGTGCTGCCCCTTTTCTTAATACTCCCGGCGCGGTTTGGAGTGCAGGCCGCCAGGGTGACCCGCGAGGTGCAGCAGAACAGAGCGGTGGTGAACAGCACCCTACAGGAGAACCTCGGCGCCCAGCAGGTCGTTAAAGCTTACAGCTTGCAAGGGTTGACGCTCAGCAGGTTTCGGGACCAGCTCAACCTGCTGGGCCGCCTTGCGGCACGCGGCGGTTTTCTCAGTTCTCTGCCGGGGACGACCGCGCAACTAAGCGTGACTTTAATCCAGGTGGTGGCGCTGGTCGGTGGTGCGATCCTGGTTATCTACGGCGCCCTCGGGGTGGGTGCCCTGGTTAGCTTTCAGCTCCTTATCGGCGGGGTGACCGGACCAATGATGTCGATCACGGGCGTCTGGCAGATGCTCCTGCAGGCTTCGGTCGGAATGCAGCGGGTGAACGAGCTGCTGCACGAGAGGCCCCAGATCCAGGACGCGCGCGACGCGAGAGCTTTAGGGCGGTTCTCCCGCGAGATCCGCTTCGAGAACGTCAGCTTCAGCTACACCGGCGAGCAGATGAACCTGCGCGACGTGGACCTGACGATCCCGGCGGGCCAGTCCGTTGCCTTCGTGGGGCCCAGCGGCTCCGGCAAGAGCACGATGCTGAACTTGATCATGCGCTTCTACGACCCTACCATGGGCGCCGTCACCATAGACGGGCAAGACTTGCGGCAGGTTACCCAGGAATCGCTGCGAAGCCAGATCGGGGCTGTTTTCCAAGATACGTTCCTCTACAACGCCACCGTCCGCGAGAACATAACTTTAGGCAAGCTCGATGCGACGGATGAGGAGGTGGAGGCAGCGGCCAAGGCAGCCGAGATTCACGATTTCATCCTGACCATGCCCCAGGGGTACGACTCCCCGGTGGGCGAAGGTGGCGGGCAGCTCTCGGGCGGCCAACGGCAGCGGATCGCCCTCGCTCGCGCGCTCCTCTACGACCCGGCGATCCTCGTCCTCGACGAGCCCACCTCCGCACTGGACCCGGAGACCGAGGCCGCCGTAAACGCCACCCTGCACGAGCAGGGGCAAGGACGCACCGTCATCACCGTGACCCACCGGCTTGCCTCGGTCACAGACGCCGACCGTATCTTCGTGCTCGAGCGCGGCCGGGTGGTCGAACAGGGCGCCCACGAGGAGCTGCTGAACGCGCAGGGCCTCTACCACCGCTTGTGGGGACAGCAAAACGGCTTCGAGGATGCCCAGCAGGTCGGCGTCGAGGCGTCGCGTCTCCGGGCGATCCCGTTATTCGAGAACCTGGACGGAGCCTTGCTCTCCACCCTCGCAGACCGTTTCGTCGCGGAGCGCTACGCCGAAGGACGGGTGATCTTCGAGGAGGGTGATCCGGGCGACAAGCTGTACTTCATAGATCGCGGGGAGGTGGAGGTGGTGATCAGCGGGCCGGCTGGGGAACAACGGCGGGTAGCTCTGCTCCGAGACGGGGACTACTTCGTGGAGATAGCGCTGTTGGAGGACGTGCCGCGCACGGCTACCGTTCGCACGCGAGCCCCGAGCGTCCTGCTCGGGCTGGATCGCGAGCAGTTCCTTGAGCTCTTGCAAGCCGTACCCGACCTGCGCGCCGCCTTCGAGCAGGGGATTGAGGCACGCCGCCGGGCCAACCTCGCCGCCTTGCGAGAAGTCGTACAGGCAGGCGGTGGGCGATGAGCAGGCAAACGGGTACCCCGCGCACCGGTATGTCAAGACCGGCCCCCCTTCGAATCGGCGAGGCTGCGGCGGCGGGGCCGCGGTCCTCCTCCACCCCTTCTCCGCCCAAGATCAACGGGTGGTCGAAGCAGACGCCAGCGGTACCGGAGCCCGAGGCTTTAGCCGAACTCCCCCTGTTTTACGGCTTGACGATCGAGCAGTTGTCGAGGCTCAGGGCGCCACTGCAGTGCAAGAAATACCCTGCCAGTACCGAGATTATCACGGTGGATCAGCCGGGCGAGATCGCCTACATCATCCTCGATGGTAGCGCCAAGATCCACATCGGCCAGCCGGACGGCAGCGACGTCATCCTGACCATCCTCGGGGCGGGTGAGATCGTGGGTGAGATGAGCCTCGCGGATAGCTTCGGTCACTCCGCCACGGTGACCACCCTGGAGCCTTCTACGCTCCTCTTGATCGACCGCGTCACCTTCTGGGCAAGCCTGAAAGAGATACCGACGATGGCCTACAACCTTATGAGCATCCTCTCCCGCCGGTTGCGGCTGGCCAACATGCACCGCCAGTCGCTGGTGCGGCTGGATGTCTACGGCCGGGTAGCTTGCCAGCTACTGGCCTTCGCACAGGAGTACGGAGATGCTGCACCGAACGGGGCCGTTGTCATTCCCCTTCGCCTGACGCAGAGCGACCTGGCGAGCATGGTCGGTGCCTCCCGCGTGCGCGTCAACCAGGCCCTCAGTTTCTACAGGCGGCGAGGCTACATCTCGCTGAACTACGACCGTCACATCGTCATCCACGACTCAGCCGGCCTCAGCCACCGTTGCAGCTAGCCCAATCCTCGTAAACAGAGCACTAACGATCCCTCCGGTCCTGTGGTGTATGTCGTAACTAGTTTATAAAGAATGTGATAAGCATTTAATATCTAGCTATCCGAAAACCTGGTATTGTTAACCAAGTAAACCGGCCCAGAAGGGAGGAGTCGACCGTGCAGATGGGCACCGTTCGGGATCCCCTGGGTCCGTTTCCATGGTATCGCGCGATGCGTGCAACCGCACCCGTGGCCTACGACGAGCGGAGCGATACATGGCACGTCTTCCGCTACGAGGACGTGCAGCGCGTGCTCTCTAAGCATGCGGTCTTCTCCTCTGAGTTTGGCCGCCAACCGGGGCAGGAGCTGCACCCCGCCATTCAGGCCAGCTTGGTCAGCACCGATCCGCCGCGACACCGGCAGCTGCGCACGATCGTCAGCCGGGCGTTCACGCCGCGTGCCGTCGACGCATTGGCACCCCGGATCGCGCAGATCGTCGACGAACTGCTGGACAAGGTGGTCGAGGCGGGGGAGATGGACCTCGTCTGGGACTTTGCCCACCCGTTGCCGGTCATCGTCATCGCCGAGCTGCTCGGGATCCCGGTGGAGGAGCGCGACCAGTTCAAACGCTGGTCCAATGCGGTCATCATGGGTCCTACCGGGGCTAGCGCGTCCCCGTCAGGTCCTGCCGAGGCGCACAGGGAGCTGGCCCAGCACTTCTCTCGGCTGATCGAGGAGCGCCGTCGGCAGCCGAAGGATGACCTGCTCAGCCACCTCCTCGCCGCCCGGATCGAGGGCCAGCACCTCGAGTGGAATGCCCTTGTAGGCTTCTGCGTCTTCCTGCTCCTCGCCGGGACCGAGACCACCACCAACCTGATCGGCAACGCCATGCTCTGCCTTGATGAGTCACCTGAGACGCTCGCCGAGCTGCGTCGCGACCCATCGTTATTGCCCGACGCCATCGAGGAGGTCCTGCGGTACCGGTCGCCCGTGCAGTCCATGTTCCGAACCGTGACCCGGGATACCACGATCGGCGACAAGGAGCTCCGGGCGGGCCAGCGGGTGTTTGCCTGGGTTGGATCGGCGAACCGAGATGAGTTGGCATTCGAGGACGCGGAGCGCTTCGACATTCGCCGCGTCCCCAACCGGCACCTGGCCTTTGGGCAAGGAATCCACTTCTGCCTCGGCGCACCCCTCGCACGCCTGGAGACCAGAATTGCCCTCACGGCCCTCCTCGAACGGCTACCGGACCTGCGTCGCGTGCCCGGTGCGCCGCTAGTCCGGATCGCCAGCGCCATGGTATACGGCGTGACCAGCTTGCCCGTCACCTTCTCGATACCGTAGGCACAGGAGGGCACACCATGAACCTGAGCGAACTTTACCGGCTCGCCCCAGGAGAGGGCCAACTCAACTTGTATTGCTGAGGGCTACGGGTTGGGCCCAGCAGTGGCTTTGCCTAAAAAGTCGGAGCAAGAAAAAGGGCCGGGACTGCTACGCCCCGACCCTTTGGTTGCCGACTAGCCTCGCTTACGCTTCCGAAAGCTTCACGTCCGTGTTTCGCTTACTAATAGTAATAAGTCGCATACCACTGGTAGGTATACCATATACACCGATACGGGCAGATTAGGTCATTCCAGGTATAGCGACAGTACTGGCCTCCGGCCTGGCCCCCAACCTGGCCCGCGACCTCGGTCTCCTCCTGCCGGTCCCGCTGCGTCCCTTGTCCTATTTGCTGGAGTTCCGGAAAGTTGGCTTCTTGCAGGGCCGCTTCGGAGTCCTCAAGAAGCCGCTGCCTCCACTCGGGATCGCTTGCGGCCCGATCCAGAATCTTCTCCGTCAGGTTCCGCTGTAGTTGCTTGGTCTGCTCGTAGGTGGGGGCATACCTTCTGTCATGTCCCTCTAACCTCCCT
>DATAAN010000117.1:0-3780 GCA_036260105.1 Actinomycetota bacterium | reverse complement strand
CTCCCGGGCCGGGTGACAAAACCGCATCAAATCCGAGGGGATGGGGCCAAAGGGCACTCCTGACCGTCTCACTGGTCAGCTCATCCGAGACCCGTAGCAAGTCCCCCATGGACTTGCGGTCGGGTTCGGGTCCAAGGATCGCGGTTTGATCGGCGTGCTCCAGATCCAGATCTAGGAGCACTACCTTCTTCCCCAGAGTGGCAAGTGCTCCCGCCAGGTGGGCAGCCACCACGGAGGCTCCGGCTCCGCCTTTCGGCGCCCACACCGCATGGAGCGGCGCCGAAGGGGCGCTTGCGACCAGGGGCAACTCGGGCCGGCGCTCAACCAGACTGCGCAACCTCTCGCGCTCCGCCGGCCACCGGAGGAAACCTCGCGCTCCAAGCTCCATGGCCGCGCGGAGGCCCTCCATGGTCTCCTGCCTACCGAACACAACCAACCCTGCGCCGAGTTGATCTCCGCGGGGATGCCTGCATAAGTCGAACGCCAAGGCGTCAGTCAGAAGCACGCAGTCCGGCTCGTCGGAAGAGGCAAGAAGCTCTTCCACCGAGCGGGCAGACTTCAATAGCTTCCAGTGCGGGATCTCTTCGAGGTAGCGGATCACCTCGTCCAGCAAGATGAGGTCCCCGCAGGCGACGAGGATGCTGGGCGCTGTGGTCATGAAACTTCCCCCTCGGTTCGGCGGTGGGGAAGTTTGACAGGGAAGTGTGACCAGATATCTACATCACCGCGCCGACAAAACGCCATAGGTAACCGCAAAAATCCGTAACTTACAGGGTGGGAGGCGGAGCGATAGATGGCCCGAGCATGTAGTTCGAGAATGCTTCCCCGGGCGATTCCCTCGGGCTCGCCCGGGGAAGATATTGCGAGGTGGGTCCAGAGATCGGCCCAGCAAAGGAATCGCCGAACCAAGCGTTCCCGCAGCTTTCCACCTTGACGAGCGGCTCAGTCCGCTAAACGGTTGTTGGAAGCTTCGGACGTAACCGGCTGAAAGTACGAGCCGAGAAAGGATGATCATGGCTGACGAGAGCGGCAGCATCCCCAACACGACCAGCGGCGAGGACCCCGGAGTCCCGAGCGGCAGGGACCCCGGCTCCGGCTCTATCCCGAACAGCTCCGGCGTCGGAGGCGACGAAGCGCCTGGCGGCACCGATTCCGGCGGCGGTGGCGGGGGTGGCGGCGCAGGTGCCGACTCCATCCCGAACACCAGCAGCGGCGAGGTGCCCGGTATCGACGACCCGGCCAACGCCGGTTCCGGCTCGATCCCCAACACGACGAGCGCCGGCGACGATAGCCCGGCTTAACTGAATTCAGGTTGTGCGGACGGGAGCCCTAGGGCTCCCGTTCTCTTGCAGCAGGTTCCTTAACTGCAGGGGAACGGACAATGGCTAACCCAGACCTCGGGCGCCCAGCGTGCGCCGTCGGTCAAGGGACGTCACGACTTGGTCAGCCGGCGACGAGCACGGCCGCGCCCCCACCGGCTACCGCTTATAACAGCTGCTTGGGGCGGCACCGGCGGGGCTTCCAGATGGTCCATGAGGGTCGATCTCAGGAAGCCGTTACGAAAAAACGATCAGAAAAGACGAGAAGCCTAGTGACGGAAAACGCCAGTCGGTTTGCCGATTCGCTGGAGGCAGCCGTCCCCACAATGCGATCGGCCAATCCGATTCAGCCGTCGCAGTCGCCGTCCCTGCTCCCGCTGTAGACGGCGTTCGGTGGGTTCATACCCTGGTTTCGAAATCGGCTCCTGCGGCTGTGAACGTGATTTGGCCGCCCGGGTCGTAAGGAAACCCGACACCCACAGAAATCCCGAGACCCCACTTCATTCGGCGTTGGCTGCTAAGGGTGAACCTTGTCACGTTGTCTATCAAATCGGCCCACTCGAGAGCGCCGCTCAGGTCATTTCGGGGCCTCGACGCTGTTGAGAAGCTCTGAATGTGGCTCGGTCCGTCGAACAGCGCGACTTCTTGCACGCCGAAGTCTCCGTCGGTGCGGTAAAGAACGAACGCTCTGATCAAATGTCCCGGCAGGTTGTCGAGGAAGACGGGAGTTGCAATAGAGAAGTGAAACCAGGTGGATCTTACGGGAACAGCTCTAGAGCCGCCGATTCCTAAGGGAGTTCTCCCTTTGAAAGTCATCCCGTTCCCTTCGGGCAGCCCAAGTAGATCCGTCCAGGGAACCCCTCCGCGGCTTCCGTCGTAGCGAACACCTTGTACTTGAGGAAGCGGTGGGTCTCCTGGCCACTGCACGCGAACGCTGTTGCCGTGTACCCAAACTGCCTGGAAAGGCAAATGATCCTCCTTTTGCGTGCTTCGAGCAGATGCCAAGGAAGAACGTAGTTCATATGGCAAATAGTGTCTACCCCGACCCCACTTTCGCCGCCTGCCTCCTGCAGAGCGTCATCAAATCTCCGTCGCCGACTATGCTGGCTACGGAGGCGAATGGGGCCTGGTGGCTCTCCTGGTCTTCAAAACCAGTGCACCGGTGATGAGCCGGTGGGCGGGTTCGATTCCCGTCCGTCTCCGCTAAGAGTTCCTTGCTTATAAGCGTCAAGCGCTCGCGAGCGGTAATGCCTCGCGATTGAACCGCGGATCCGCCAAACCCTCGCAGCCGGTGCTTACGATTGGGCCGATGGACGCCCTGCTCATCCTGCTTGGACTCGGCCTGCTGGGGGCCGGCTTGATCGCTGTCTTCCGCGGGTCTCTGCCGGCCCTGCGCATACCGCACCGGAAGGCCGCCGCGCTGACCATGGCGGCCGGCCTTCTGGCGTTCGTGATGGGCGGCGCGCTGGCGGATCCGCCGGCCACGACTCCGTCCGCCGATTCATCGCCTACGCCCACCGAGACTGCTGCCGCCGGGACGACATCCGAGCCGGATCGCCAGTTCGTCCTGGAGACGCCGATAGATGCCCAGCAGGGCGGGGGCCGCCCGGCGGGAGTACCGGCGGAAGCGCAGGAGGCGACGGTGGTTCGGCACGTCGACGGCGACACCTTCTGGGCCGAGGGAGGCACTCTTCCGCCCGGCACCTCCAGCCGGGTTCGCTTGCTCGAGGTCGACACGCCCGAGTCCACCACCCAGACCGACTGCTACGGCCCGGACGCCTCGGCGTTCACCCGAGCCGAGCTGCCCATCGGGTCGAAGGTCTATCTGCTGGCGGATCGGGGCGACACCGACCGGTTCGGCCGCTTCCTGCGCTACGCGTGGAAATCCAACGGCGAGTTCTTCAACGAGAAGCTGGCCCGGCAGGGGTTCGCCCGGGCTGTTCTGATCGCTCCCAACGACCGCTACATCGGCGTCATGAGAAGCGCGGAGTCTGAGGCACGATCGGCACGGCGCGGCCTTTGGGGAGCTTGCGGAGCGGCCGCTGCTGCTGCACCGGCCCCGCCGCCACCCCGGCCACCGGCGGCCCCGGCGGCGCCTCGGCCCCCCGCTCCGCCGGCGCCCGACGCGATGCAGCCACCGGCAGCCCAGACGGGTTGCCACCCTTCATATCCGGACTTCTGCGTCGCCCCCCCGCCGCCGGACCTGGACTGCGCCGACATAGGCCGGCAGCTCACCGTCCGGCAGCCGGACCCGCACCGCCTGGACGGCCAGCCGGGACAGGCGGGCGAACCGGACGGGGTGGGGTGCGAGAGCTACCCCTGAGCCACAAAGCGTAAGGGGCTCCCGGCCCCGGAAAGACTGTCCTCTTGGTTGACCGGTTGGACCGACATCGCAGTTCCAGGTTCACGAGATACCCGTCGAACTGGATCCACCGTGGTAGCGCCCGCAGCCCGCTCGCAA
>DATAAN010000116.1:0-14521 GCA_036260105.1 Actinomycetota bacterium | reverse complement strand
ACTGGACAGGCACGCAGTACCCGACGACAGAGGCGCGACGTCGCCACACCTGCTCCCAGAATACCCTGCGACTAAAAGCGTCCCCACTAGTGCCGGTACACCGTGTGGTTACGCACCGTCACATCATATCGAGCCGCCGCTTTCGTCTTAAGAACCGTGGGTCTAAAACTCCATCACCCTGTCACGCCACGCGGGAGGTCGCGCCCAGGTCGTTGCACTTGAACAGATTGCTCAAAGCGATCCTATAAACCCTACGCAAAGCCACCGGCTGGGGCGCCAGCATAGGAGCGTAAGCACCTATGCCACTTTTCCCTGGGCTTTCACCTGACTAGACGGCCGGTTATGATCGGGTTCTGTCTCTACATTGAATACGGTGAGCGGAATAGAAGCCGCACACGACCTTCTGCCTTCCTCCATCGGTATGGCGGCGCACTGTTTGTTCTGGGCACGTCGCTCCACGTGGAGCGAACTCAGTCGGAATCTTCTTCGGCGGACCACATCAGACAGGCCCAAGAACTATCACCGCTCCACGTGGAGCTTAACGGCGTTACCGGGGTGCTGACTCGAGCGGCTCCACGTGGAGCGGAGAATGTGTTTTGACGGCGTAGGGGAGAGGGCTAGTCTGCGTCTCGCCGAATGAGCACTCTGCGGCGCGGCTCCTGGCCCTCGCTGAAGCTGCTCACCCCGTCCATTGAGGCGATCGTCTCATGGACGATCTTGCGCTCGTATGCGTTCATGGGATCGAGTTCAACCTCCCCCTCGTCGAACGCCCGCTCCGCCATGGTCTCCGCAAGCCTCCGGACCGATTCCCGCCGGCGCTCTCGGTAGCCTTCTATGTCCAGAGTCACCCGCACCCGAGTTTGGGCCTGACGTTGGACCACCGTGCGCAGCAACTCCTGCATCGCTTCGAGGGTCTGACCCCTGCTGCCGATGAGCAGCCCGCCGTCTCCTCCGGTGATCTCCACTGCGACTACTCCGTCCTCGGTTATCTCTGCAGAGACATCTCCGTCGGCTTCCATTGCATCCAGAAGGCCCTCCAGGAAGTCCAGGGCATCGTCTCGGGCGTCCTCGAGGATCTCGTCGGGGTCAATATAGTCGCCCTCGGCCTCCGGCTCGGCCACTTCGCCATCGACACTTTCGAGGTCGTCGCTCACCTGCGACCTCCCTTATTGCCCTTGCGCGCTCCTGAGCCTTTTGGCCGGCCGGCCGTCCCCGAGGCAGCTCCGTTTCCACTCTTGGGCTGGCCGCTGGAAGATTTGCCGTTTCCGGACGCCTTGCCCGACCCTTCGGTCGAGCCTTTGGTCGCGCTAGTTCTCGCCTGCTTCGCCGCCGGGTTCCGCGTACCACCGCCGGGGCGTGGCTGCGCCGCTTTGGTGTTCCCGGCGGCACGGCCCTTGGTGCTAGAGGCGCTGCTCGCACCTTTGGCGCCGGACGCACCGGCGGGCTTTTTGGGCTCCGCCTTGCGATGGCCCGCCGGTTCGCGTGTCGCGGTGCCGGCTTTGGACTTAGGGTGACCGTCGGTCTCGGGAAGTGGGCCGCCATACTTCTTCATCAGAACGAACTGCTGTCCGATCGTCCATGCGTTGCTGGCGCTCCAGTAAACGATCAGTCCCGCCGGGAAGTTCCAGGAGAAAACTACGATCATCAGCGGCATGAACTTCATGACCTTTTGCGTAGCCGCCATCTGGGGATCTAGGGCGGGCTGCATCTTCATCATCATCTGGGTCTGGTACCACATGGTCAGCCCCATGACGCCGATGAGCAGCAGGTAGGGGAGCGCCTGTGCGACGCCGGCCTGCCCGAAGACATCGGCAGGGGAGCGCTCCAGGTTGGCGCCGAGGAATCGCGCCGTCCGGTCGACGATCGCGGAGTACAGGGGGCTCTCTTTCGGTATGTGGTAACCCGGTTCGCAGTTCCGGCCGGCGAATATCGCCGAGCAGCCCTGCAGCACTGCGTACATCGCAAGGAAGATCGGCATCTGGAGCAAAACCGGGAGGCATCCGCCGAGCTGGCCCAGCATGTTGACGCCGTTCTCCTCGTAGAGGCGCTTCTGCTCCTCGTACTGCCTCTGCCGGTCGTCCTTGTATTTCTCCTTGAGCTTCTTGACCTCAGGCTGCAGCTTGCGAATCTTCTCCGCATTCCCCCGGTTCGCCTGCATGCTGTGGGCCTGTTTGATGGCAAGCGGAATCATGGCGGTGCGGACCAAGACGGTGAGCATGATGATTGCGACCCCGTAGTTCGGGATCAGCGAGTAGAAGTAGGCCAGCAGCTGGCCCATCCCGTGCAGTAGTGCCGACATCACGTCCTCTTTGTCCTTACTGGCGGCGCGGAACGGGGTCGAACCCGCCCGGGGTAAACGGATGGCAGCGAAGGATTCGCTTTACTCCCATCCACACACCTAGCGCGGGTCCATACTCCCTTATTGCGTCGACCGCGTAGGTCGAGCAGGACGGAACGAACCGGCACCTCGGCGGCAGAATCGGGGAAACGAACCGCTGGTACACCGAGATCACGCCAACCAGGGCACGCCCGACCACTCAAATCATCCCTTTTGGAGTCGAGCGTCGCACTTCTGCCATAATCTGGGAAAGTTCATTAGCCAGCTGGCCAACGCTCACTTTTCCGCCGCTCTTTGGCATGATCACCCAGTCGATCCCGGCCGGTGCTCCACCCACCTCACGCACCGCAGCCCGAAGCTGGCGACGAATGCGGTTTCTTTCGACTGCTCCGCCCAACTTTCGCGAGACCGCCAGACCGTACCGCCCCGGCTCGTCGTCTTGCCGTTCAGCTGAGTGGACGAACAGGTGCGCCGTGTTCACCCGCTTGCCTTCGCGCAGAACCCTCTTGAAATGGTCGGGGGTCCGCAGCCGGTCGACGCGTCCCGTCGCCATCTGCGCCACTGGTCAGTGGGTCAGCCTCGCCCGGCCCTTCCTCCGGCGCCGCGCGATCACCGCCCGGCCTGCTCGGGTGCGCATCCGGACCCGGAAACCGTGGGTCTTCTTTTGGTGGCGCGTGTTGGGCTGATAGGTACGTTTCACAGATTCTCTCCCGGGGGTCCGCCTTGAAGTAATGGGGTGGCGGTCTTGTCTGTACCCGATTATAGCCGCGCCGCCTCGCGCCGTTCCCTGGCGCCCGCGCCCGGCTCCGCCGGTTTTCGCGCCGTTGAGAACCCCCGAGGTCGCTGTCTATAATCGCCGAGCCCTGGTGCTTCCCCTCGCTCTTCCCCCCAGAGGGCTGCTGCAAATAGGTGCTGCCAGGAGGTGAAACCCTAGCTTTGGCTACCCTTTTCTTTTCCACATCTGTGGATTGTCCTGTGGACAACTTTGGCTCGCGCTCGGGTTTTGAGGCGCAAATTGGCCTTTTTGGCCCGAAACAGCGCGTTTTCAGTCACATAGGGCGTTTTTCGGAGGTCCGGCCATAACCACCGGCACCCCGGCGGCGCCGGGCGTATGGGACCTCGCGTCCTCGATCATCCGCGCCCAGCTGGCGCCGCCGATCTATCAGTCGTGGTTCGCGGCGATCAGGCCGGGGGACACCACGTCGTCTTCTTTGGAGCTTCTGGTGCCGAGCAAGTTCGCCAAGGACTGGATCGAGCCCCGGTATCTGCCCCTTATCCACACTGCGGTCGCCGAGGCCGCCGGGCGCGACGTGACGGTCCGGATCGCGGTGGACTCCGACGCTCAGCCGGCGGCAGTCTCCGACCAAAGCCCGCCCCAGGAGCCATCTCCCGCTGAGCCTTCCTTCGTCAACCCCCGGTACTCCTTCGAGACATATGTCATCGGTGCCTCCAACCGCTTCTCGCATGCGGCAGCCCTGGCCGTAGCCGAAGCGCCGGCCCGTGCCTACAACCCGCTGTTCATCTATGGCGGAGTGGGGCTCGGAAAGACGCACCTGTTGCATGCCATCGGCCACTACGTCGCCCAAATCCAGCCGAACGCCCTGGTGCGCTACGTCTCCAGCGAGCAATTCACCAACGAATTCATCGCCTCGGTAGGGGACCCCGGGCGAATCTCCGGGTTCAAGCGGCGCTACCGGGAGTGCGACGTCCTACTGGTCGACGACATCCAGTTCCTCGAGAAAAAGGAAGCGACGATCGAGGAGTTCTTCCACACCTTCAACACCCTCTACGACGCGTCGAAGCAGATCGTGCTGACGGCCGACCGGCCTCCTAAGCAGCTCGGGCTGGACGAACGCGTACGTTCCAGGTTCGGATGTGGGCTGATCACCGACGTCCAGCCGCCCGACCTCGAGACTCGCATCGCAATCCTGAGGAAAAAGGCGCAGTTCGAGGGCGCAGTGCAGCTGTCCGACGATGTCTTGTCGTTCATCGCATCCCGGGTGGAGTCGAACATCCGGGAGCTCGAGGGGGCGTTGATCCGTGTCATCGCCTTCGCCAGCCTGGACCGAACTCGCGTGTCGGTGCAGTTGGCCGAGAGCGTGCTCCAAAACCTTTATCCGGAAGGGGAGTCCGGGACCATAACGCCGGAGGTCATTCTCGCCGAGACCTCCCGGTACTTCGGCCTTGACGCCTCCGAGGTCCTGTCGATGAAGCGCGACCGGGCGCTCGTCCATGCCCGCCACGTCGCTATGTACCTGTGCCGGGAGCTCACCGATCTATCGCTTCCCCGGATCGGACAGCACTTCGGCGGCAGGGATCACTCCACGGTCATGCACGCAACTTCGAAGATCCGCGTCGCCATGGCCGAAAAAAGATCCACCTACAACCAGATTCAGGAGCTCACGAGCCGTATCCGGTCACGGGCCAAGAGCCTGTGAACAACTCCTGCGGCAACACGAGCTGCTCACAACCCGGCCTTTTGCCAGCCCGTTTCGCGCAGCCGCTCCACAGGCGAAGCGGCTGATCCGGGTACCGGAAAGGAGTTATCAACATTTCCACTGCGCTTATTACTGCGACTTGGAATTGTTTATTTGAACTCGCGAAAGAACGATCCGGGGATAACCCCGTGTTCTGTCACCCTCACCCCCTACCCTCACAACGAGGAGGTTAATCGTGCAGATCGAATGTGAAAAAGAAGCGCTTCTTGAGGTCAGTCAGGCGGCATTAAGGGTTGTTTCGCCCCGTGCAAACACTCCGGTGCTGGGAGGTGTTCGCATCACCGCGGATGCCGATGGAGTGGAGTTGGCGGCCTCCGATCTCGAGACCTTCATCACCGTGAGGGGGCAGTGCTCGGTTATCGAGGAGGGGTCCATGGTGATTCCCGGCCGGCTCTTCGGCGAAATCCTGCGCAGCCTGCCCAGTGGCCGTGTCGTCCTGTCGGGCGGGGAGTCCGGAGCTCGGATCGAGGGAGGGCGGGCCGAGTTCCAGGTTTCTACGTTTCCGGTCGCCGACTTTGCCCGGCCTCCGAGCGGTGAGGTGGGGGAGCCCTGCCTGGTGGACGCCGCCGAGTTGGCAAGAGCCCTCCGGCAGGTGGGCAAGGCTGCCTCTACCGATGAAGGCCGCCCTGTGCTGACCGGCGTCCTTTGGGTTATCGAAGGTGACTCGCTCCGTGTGGTGGCCACGGACAGCTATCGGCTGGCGATAGCCGAGGTCGTGGCCAAGGAGGGCCCCGCCGAGGGGCATGCCATCATCCCCAACCGTGCCCTGACCGAGTTTGCCCGGCATCTTGCCGGCGGCTCCGGTGAGGAGGTGGCTGAGGTGAGGCTGGGGCAGTCGCAGGCTGTGCTTAGCTCGGGACGGGTGCAGCTGGTGACAAGGCTCATCGAGGGTGAGTTCCCGAACTGGCGGCGGCTGCTTCCGGAGGTGCAGCGCAACCGGCTCGAGATGGACAAAGAGGAGTTCGGGGCGGCGGTTGCCCGAGTGGGACTGGTCGCTCAGGCAAACACGCCGGTGAAGTTCCACCTGGGCAAGGAGGTCCAGCTCACCGCTGCGGAGAGCGGCGTGGCGGAGGCGGCCGAGACGGTGGAGGGTGCGACGTACACGGGGGACCCGATGGTCACTGCGTTCAACCCCAGGTTCTTCAGCGACGGCCTCGAGGGGGTCGAGGGGAAGCGGGCGATTCTGCAGCTCACCGAACCGACGAAGCCGGCGACCCTCACCGCCGACGGCCAGCCGAACTTCACCTACCTCGTCATGCCCGTGAGGCTGCCGAACTGACGGCGGAAGAGGGATGGCCAGGTGGAGGTCAACCGGGTCGAGCTCATGGACTTCCGGAACTACCCGTCGGCCGCCGTGGAGCTGGACGCCGGCTTCAACCTGATACTCGGTCGCAACGGGCAGGGCAAGACGAGTCTGCTCGAGGCGGTTTACTGCCTGTCGGCTCTGGGGTCGCACCGGGCGCCCACGTCGGCGTCGATGATCCGTCACGGCGTGGACCGGGCGGTGGTTCGGGCTTGGGGCAGCTCGGCCGGCCGGCAGCTCGAGGTGCACGCCGAGATCGCCAGGGGAGCAGGGATCAAGGTGTGGGTCAACAGGCAGCGGGTCGGGAGAGGGGCGCGGGACAGGAGCCTCGCAGCGATCCTTTTTTCGCCGGAGGACCTGGACCTGGTGAAGGGAGGTCCGGAGGAGCGGCGCCGCTTCCTGGACCAGGCGGCCGCGCGGGTCCGGCCGGTGACCGCGTCCGACAGGCAGGAGTTCGAGAAGGCGGTGCGGCAGCGAAACGGCGTGTTGAAGGCCGCTCGAACCAACCCCCGGGCGCTGAAGCAGCTCGACGTCTGGACCGAGCAGGTCGCGGCAGCCGGAGCGGTGGTCGTTGCCAACCGGCTGCAGGCCCTCGCTCAACTGAAGCCGGCGATAAGCCGGCGTTACCGGGAGCTGGCCGCCGCCGCCCCTCCCGAGGTTACCTACCAGGCGAGCTGGACCGATAAGCCGCCGCCCGAGGACCGGAACACGATCGCCGATTTGATGGCCGCCCGCCTAGCGGAGACCCAGACCCGCGACCTCGAGGCGGCCGGCACGCTTTCCGGTCCGCACCGGGACGACATATCCATAGAGCTGGCGGGAAGCGGGGCTCGGCTGTACGCCTCCCAGGGGGAGCAGAGAAGTCTTGCTCTGACACTCCGGCTGGCCGAGCGTGACGTGGCGGCGGAGGTCCACGGTGAGGAGCCGATCCTGCTGCTGGACGACGTCTTCTCGGAGCTGGACCAGTACCGCCGGGACCGGCTGGGGGAGCTGGTGTCGACCTCCGGACAGACCATTGCCACCGCCACGTCGGCGGAGTCCTTGCCGGTCAGAGGTGGCCGGCGCCTGGTGGTGGAGGAAGGGAGGTTGAGCGAGATTGAGTGAGGACCCGGCCCGGTTGTCCGGGACTTTGAGCGCGCTGGCCCGCACCTGGGGCATGGAGAGCCCGGTTGAGACCGCCCGGATCTTCTCCAGCTGGCAGGACATCGTGGGCCCGGAGGTGGCGGCGCGCTGCCGGCCGACTTCACTGCGAGCCGGAGTCCTAAAAGTGCAGACCGACTCAGCCGTCTGGGCGTCCGAGTTCCGGTATCTGTCGGGGGACGTGATCCGGCGCATAAACGGCTTCCTCGGGCACGAGGTCGTCCGTCAGGTAAAACCGTCCGTGAAGCCGTCGGTAGGGGAGAATAGCGCCATGCCGAACCGCTCAGCTCCCCCCCGAACTGCAACTTCACGGGGAACTGCGCAGATGGCCCGGGAGGCCGCCGAGGTGGCTCGAAGCGTCGCAGATCCCAAGGTTTCCGAGGCCCTCCGTAGAGCGGTTCTCGCTTCCAAGATCAGTCAAGGAGGGACCTCCAAAGTGGTATACTCGAAGGGTTCTGAAGGGGCCGACAAGTCGCCCTCGCACCCCTCCTCTTACCCCTCGAGGCGGCACCGATGAATAGCAGCCCCACACAGGCCGCGCCCGCCCGCCCCAGGGGCGGTTGCAGCGGGATTCGGTGCAGCGATACCGGCTCCTACAGCGGACTCTTCAGGGAGAGCGTGCTTTGAGCGCGACCGTTTCTCCTCCTAGGAAGGCAGGTATGAGCAGCTATACCGGACAGGACATCACGGTCCTGAAAGGGCTGGCGGCGGTTCGCCGGCGGCCCGGCATGTACATCGGCTCGACGGGGCCGCGCGGACTGCACCACCTGGTGTACGAGATCGTCGACAACGCCGTCGACGAGGCCCTCGCGGGCTACTGCGACAAGATCGAGGTCACCATCCACCCGGACAACTCGGTGACCGTGAAGGACAACGGCCGGGGCATCCCGATCGACCCCCCGCGCGGCGAGCGCCGGTCGGCGGTGGAGGTCGTGCTGACCGAGCTACACGCCGGCGGCAAGTTCGGCGGCAAGGGTTATGCGGTCTCCGGCGGACTCCACGGCGTGGGCGTCTCCGTCGTCAACGCGCTGTCGAGCAAGCTGCAGGTCGAGGTCGCCCGGGACGGCGGCCTCCACGTCGCCGCGTTCGCCCGCGGCAAGACCACGCAAGCCCTCACCAAGGTCAAGTCGCTCAACAAGGCCAAGACCGGCTCCGCGGTCACCTTCTGGCCGGATCCGGAGATCTTCACCGAGACCAGGGAGTTCGACTTCGACACCATCGCGCGGCGCCTTCGCGAGCTGTCGTACCTGACCGGCGTCGAGATCATCTTCACCGACGAGCGCACCGGCAAGACCGAGAGCTACAAGGCAACCGGCGGTCTGGCCGACTTCGTCAAGAGCCTCAACACCGGCCGGGAGACGCTGCACAAGATCATCCGGCTGCAGGAGTCGGGCGAGGGCCGGGAGATGGAGGTGGCGCTCGTCTGGAACACCGGGTTCACCGAGTCGATCCACTCCTTCGCCAACACCATCAACACCCACGAGGGCGGCATGCACGAGGAGGGCTTCCGCAAGGCGCTCACCAATGTTGTCAACCGCTACATCCGGGCAAAAGGGCTCGCCAAGGAGAAAGAGCCGTCGCTTGAGGGCGGCGACATCCGGGAGGGTCTGGTCGCAATCATCTCGGTGAAGCTTCGTGAGCCGCAGTTCGAGGGGCAGACCAAGACCAAGCTCGGCAACTCGGAGATGCGCTCGTTCGTGGAGACGGCGGTCAACAAGCACCTCGGCGACTGGTTCGAGGAGCACCCGACCGAGGCCAAGAAGATCGTCGCCAAGGCTCAGCAGGCAGCCCGAGCCCGGGTGGCCGCGAAGAAGGCCCGTGACATCACCCGCAAGTCGGCGTTCGAGGGTGGGGGCCTGCCCGGCAAGCTGGCGGACTGCTCCTCTCGTGACCCCCTGCGCTCAGAGCTGTTCATCGTGGAGGGCGACAGCGCGGGCGGCAGCGCCAAGGGAGGCCGGGACCGTGAGTTTCAGGCGATCCTGCCGATCCGAGGCAAGATCCTCAACGTCGAGAAGGCCCGGCTGCACAAGATCCTGGAGAACAAGGAGGTGCTGGCGCTCATCACGGCGATCGGCACCAACATCGGCGACGACTTCGACATCGGCAAGGCTCGCTACCACAAGATCTGCCTGCTGGCCGACGCCGATGTCGACGGCCAGCACATCACCACCCTGCTGCTGACGTTCCTGTTCCGGTACATGCCCGGTCTGATCGACGCCGGCTACGTCTACCTGACCACCCCGCCGCTCTACAAGACGACCATCCAGGGCAAGAAGCACTACGTCTTCTCGGACGAGGAGCGGGACGCGCTACGCGGAGCTCACCCGGACAAGAAGCTCAGCTTCAACCGCTTCAAGGGCCTGGGCGAGATGCCGGCGGAGGAGCTGTGGGAGACGACCATGAACCCGGATACCCGGATCCTCAAGCAGGTTCAGATGGACGACGCCGCGCTGGCCGACGAGATCTTCTCCATCCTGATGGGCGAGAACGTCGAGAGCCGGCGCGACTTCATAACCAAGAACGCCCGCTACGCCACCCTGGACGTGTAGCAGATGGCGGACGAAGAGACCCCCACGGGCCCGAGCCCCAACGGAGAAGCAGTCCAGCCCGCGCTGGAGGACGCCACCGTGCGCACCGTAGACATCGAGGAAGAGGTACAGAAGTCGTACCTCGACTACGCGATGAGCGTCATCGTCGGCCGGGCCCTGCCGGACGTCCGCGACGGGCTGAAGCCGGTGCACCGGCGCATCTTGTGGGGCATGCTCGGCTTGGGCCTTCGGCCGGGCACCCCGTACAAGAAGTCCGCCCGGGTGACCGGCGACGTAATGGGAAAGTTCCATCCGCACGGGGACGCCGCGATCTACGACGCGCTCGCCCGCATGGCGCAGCCGTTCGCCATGCGCCACCCGCTCATCGACGGGCACGGCAACTTCGGCTCAGTCGACGGCGACCCTCCGGCAGCCCAGCGGTACACCGAGGTGCGCCTTGCGGCCCTGGCCATGGAGCTGCTGCGGGACATCAACGAGGACACCGTCGACATCATCCCCAACTACGACGGCGAGGAGACCGAGCCGGCGGTGCTGCCGGCCCGCTTCCCCAACCTGCTGGTCAACGGCTCCACCGGCATCGCGGTCGGCATGGCGACCAACATCCCGCCCCACAACCTCGGCGAGGTGATCGACGCCACGGTCAAGCTCATGGAGGACCCGGAGACCCCGTCTGCCGAGTTGGCCAAGATCGTGAGGGGGCCGGACTTCCCCGGGGGCGGAATCATCCTCGGCCGGTCCGGCATCCGGGACGCCTACGAGACCGGCCGCGGCATCGTGCGGGTACGGGCGAAGACCGAGATCGAGGAGTCCAAGCGCGGCACCCGCATCGTGGTCACCGAGCTGCCGTACATGGTCTCCGGCGACCGGCTGATCGAGAAGATCGCCGACCTGGTCAACAACAAGAAGATCCTCGGGGTCTCCGGAGGCCGCAACGAGTCGAACCGCAAGGGTACCCGCATCGTCATCGAGCTCAAGCGGGACGCCATCCCGCAGGTCGTCCTCAACAACCTCTACAAGTACACGCAGATGCAGGACTCGTTCGGCATGAACATGCTGGCCCTGGTCGACGGGGTGCCCCGGACGCTGCCCCTGCGCGACATCCTGCACCACTACATCGAGCACCAGGTCTCGGTCATCATTCGCCGCACCCGATTTCGCCTGCGCAAAGCGGAGGAGCGGATGCACGTCCTGGAGGGCCTGCTGGTCGCTCTCGACCACCTCGACGAGGTCATCGCCCTCATCCGCCAGGCCCCGTCGGCCGACGAGGCCCGGACCCAGCTGATGACCCGGTTCGAGCTGAGCGAGATCCAGGCCAACGCCATCCTCGACATGATGCTGCGCCGCCTGGCCGCCCTGGAGCGGGACAAGATCCGCCAGGAGGCAACCGACCTTGCCAAGACGATCGAGGAGCTGAAGGCGCTGCTGGCCTCCCGGGCGCTGCAGAACAAGACGATCAGGACCGACCTGCTGGCTATCAAAGAGAAGTTCGCCAACCCCCGGCGAACCGAGATCGTGGCCGACGAGGGCGAGTTCAACATCGAGGACCTCATCGCCGACGAGGATGTCGTCATCACTATCACCCGCAACGGCTACATCAAGCGGGTGAAGTCGGCCACCTACAAGACGCAGGGCCGGGGCGGCAAGGGGGTGATCGGGGCCAAGCCGAAGGAGGGCGACATCGTCCAGCACATGCTGACGACCTCCAACCACGCCTTCGTCATGATCTTCTCCAACCGGGGCAAGGTGTACCGGCTCAAGGCGCACGAGATCCCGGAGAAGGAGCGGACCTCCATCGGCACCCACATCAAGAACCTGCTGCCGTACGGGCCGGACGAGGCGACCGCCGCCATCATCGACACCCGGGACTACGAGACCCACGCCTACCTGGTGATCGCCACCCACAAGGGCATAGTGAAGAAGACCGCGTTCAACGCCTACAACTCGTCCCGCAAAGACGGCATCATCGCCATCAACCTGCGCGAGGACGACTCGGTGGACACGGTGCGTGCCACCTCGGGCAACGACGACCTGATCATGGTTTCCCGCAAGGGCATGTCGATCCGTTTCAATGAATCCGACGTCCGTCCGATGGGCCGGACCGCAGGCGGCGTGATCGGCATGAAGCTGTCCGAGGACGACGAGATCGTCTCGTTCGATATCGTTACTCCCAAGGGCGAGCTTTTAATCATCACCAACGCCGGTTTTGGAAAGCGCACGCTGCTCGACCGCTACCCGCGCCAGCGGCGCGGGGGCATCGGGGTGAAGACGGCCAAGCTCATCGGCCGGCGCGGGCTGATCGAGGGCGCCATGGTCGTCGACGTCGACGACGAGATCTTCCTCATCGCCTCGGACGGCCAGGTGATCCGGATGGCGGTGCGGAACATCTCCCGGCAAGGTAGGGACACCACCGGCGTGCGGGTCATGCGGCTGGAGCCGGGGGTCGAGGTCGCGGCCATCGCCCCGGTCAACGAGGAGGCGGAAGTCGCCTAGTCCCGTCCACAGTACAATCGCTGCACGGGGTTATAGCTCAGCCGGTTAGAGCGCAGCACTGATAATGCTGAGGTCCCTGGTTCGATTCCAGGTAACCCCACCACCCCTTCGCCGCCTAAGGAACCCGCCCGACGGGCAGGTGCTAGCCTGGGTAGATGAGAAAGCCAGTGTCCTGGATCCTCAGCGCCGCCGCGGTGGGAGCGATCGCCAGCTTCGCCAGCAAGCGGCTGCGGCCGCCGCTCGCACCGGAGGGCTCCTGGAAGGACGTCTCCGTCAAGCCGAGCACCAACGGCTCGCAGCCAGGTTGACCCGAGTAGCCGTACTGGGGTCCGGCGGGGCCACCGCCCTTCTGTCGGCGGTGCTCAAGGAGGATCCGGACATCGAAACCGTCGTCCGTCAGGACGATCTCCGCTCATCGGTCGGTGAGGTGGACCTCATCATCGGTCCCTGGGTCGAGAACCCGGAAGAGGCGCGGGACACGGCCCTTGCTGCCATCCGAGCCGGTCGTCCGTATATCTCGCCCAGCAGCTCCCCAGATGTGGTCGAGGCGCTGCTCGGTCTGGGCAGCAAAGCTCAGTCCGCGCGGACCCTGGTAGTCGCCGGGATGGGGTGGTCCCCCGGGATCAGCAGCCTAATGGTGAAGTCGGCCGCCTCCTCGCTCGACACCGCCACCAGCGCACGGGTCTCCTGGGTGGCGTCGTCGGCCGGCTCGCTGGCGCAGTCGGCCCTCAGCCGGGCGCTGGGCCTGCTGACCGGAGAGGCCCTGGTCCTCGAGAACGGCAAACGCCACGCCGTGGCGGCTGGAGAGCGGCCTGAGGCCGTCTTCTTCCCCGAGCCCGTGGGCTGGCGAATGCTCAGGCTGGCGAGGGCGGCAGAGCCGGTGACGCTCCCTGCCTCGTTTCCGGAGTTGAAGAATGTCGTGGTCAAGGGAGCGCTGACCGATCCGCTTACCGAGGGCATCCTCCGCTCCGCCGGACGCATGCCGTCGATGGGGCCCCTTGGTTCGCCTGCCTTCTCGGACAAGCTTCTGCGGGTTGCCGGTAAGGTACGGCCGAACGCCCTGCCCTGGTCGGCGGTCCGGGTCGACGTGAGCGGGAGCCGGGACGGCCGGGACGAGACGGTGACGTTGGGCCTGGTCGACCAGCTGCCGAACCTGCTGGTGGCGCCGCTCGTCGCTGCGGTCCAGATGCTCGCCGGCGTGCCGGGCGCCCGGGGTGCGGTCGGCCCGGAGGCGATCTTCGATCCCGAGGACTTCTTCTCCCGCCTCGCCTACCGCGGCGTGCGCCTCGCAGCCCTGGAGCGGGCGTCGGAGAGGTCGCCATAGAATAGGCAGTCGAGGGGCCGTAGCTCAGCTGGTAGAGCGCTGCCTTTGCAAGGCAGAAGTCAGGGGTTCGAGTCCCCTCGGCTCCACGCATAATTCCTGCATCAGTTCTGAAGATTTGGTACGTCTGCCTCCCTGTTGGCTTCGGTACCTGTGTCCCGCGTCCGGGGAATCGGCTTCGGCTCCGGGCAACAGTGGCTTCGCCACCTATGTTGACCAATTCCACCGAATCGACTCGTCGGCTGACCTTACTTGCCCCACACCCAGCCAGCGAGGACGGCTCATGCTGGCGGAGCTTCGATTGTTGAGCGGCGCACTTGGCGGTGAGTGAGGTGCCGTAGACCGGTGTCACCGTTGTTTTCGGACGGCAACCGTCAAGGCAGAAGTCGTCCGTGCCTTCGTCGCACCGACACGGTTATCCAGACTTAACAGCCAGTGACCTTCTTGGGCATGGTAAGCACGAACCCGGTTGACGACGTTCTACTCGAGTGTTATGCATGACTCATGCATGATCGGGTCGCAAATCTGCTCGGCGCCACAGCGTTGAACGTGACGAATCTCGCCCTGTCGCAGATGCGTCACGTGGCAGACCTCGGCGAGAGCGCGAGCGCCGCCTTGATCACGCTGGTCGAACACCCCGGCCTGTCGGTGACCGGCCTGGGCGGCCGCATCGGCTTGAGTCAGCCGGCCGCCGCGCGGATGGTGGACGGCTTGGTGGCGCGGGGCTTTGTGACACGTCAGCCCGGTTCCGGACGCACCGTCGAGCTCCAACTGACGCGCTCGGGACGAAGGACAGCTGCAAAACTGCTCGTCGCCCGTAGCGAAGCACTCGGCGAGCTGATCAAGGATCTGGACGCGAACGAGCTCGAAACGCTCGCTCGC
>DATAAN010000115.1:0-1718 GCA_036260105.1 Actinomycetota bacterium | reverse complement strand
GTACCCGAAGGCTTCCTGTTCGCCGCCAAGTTCCCGCAGGAGATCACCCATGAGAGGAACCTGGTGGGATGCGAGGACCTAACCGCAAACTTCCTCCGAACGATGGAGCTTTTGGGCGACCGGCTCGGGCCGCTCCTGTTGCAGCTGCCGCCGTCCTTTACTGTGGAAGGCATGGGTGTACTGGAGGACTTCCTCTCCGATCTACCAGGAGGTTTCCGTTACGCCGTCGAGGTGCGCCACCGCAGCTGGCTCGGCTCGGACCTAACCACTATGCTCCGTGAGCGCGGCGCAGCACTCTCGCTCATAGATTACCCGCGGATGCCCCGGATGGAGGACGCGACTGCTGACTTCTCCTACATCCGGTGGCTCGGCTATAGGCGCGAATTTCCCTCCGGACACACGCGCCTCCTAAGAGAGCGTGACGACGACCTGCGCTGGTGGTCGGGGGTGGTTGACCGGTTTCTCGAAGAGGGCAAGACCGTCTTTGCCTACGCCAACAACCACTACCAGAATCACTCCCCGTCTACGCTGCAGAGGTTCATGGAGATCCGTCGGGGACGCCGATGACCGTACCAGTTATCTTCAGCACCGGCTCGCTCTACACCTTCGGCCTCGAGCGGGTCTACTCCTGGGCGGCCCAGGCGGGTTACGACGGGGTCGAGATCATGATGGATGACCGCTGGGATACCCATCAAGAGGACTACCTTAACCACCTCAAGGCGATCCACGGCATCCCGATCCTGGCCCTCCACCCGCCCTTACGCCGGGGCGCCTGGAACCTGGATCCTGTGGAGACCTTGATCCGGGTCGCAAGGCTCGCCCGCCGGGTCGACGCCCACGTCGTCGTCGCCCACCCACCGCCGCCAGGCAGGCAGCTGAACCTTTGGAGGGCCGGACCGTTGCAGGAGGCCCGGAAGCAGGGCGTCACCGTCGCTGTGGAGAACATGCCCCTCAGCAGAGGCCGGGGTATCTTGAGCATCCGCAGGCTCCAAAGTTGTCACCTGCCAGAGCACCTCCTCGACCTTGGCGACGTCACCCTCGACACGAGCCACGTCGGGGCGAGCAAGGTGGATCTCATGCGGGCGCACGCCCTGCTGGCCGGCCAGCTCCGCCACGTGCACCTCTCCGACTCCGACCTCACAGGTGGCGACCAACACCGCCTCCCCGGTAGAGGCAGGCTCCCCTTGCGCCCGTTCCTCGTCGCACTCGCGGAGCGCAACTACCCCGGCGCCGTCAGCCTGGAACTCAAGCCCTGGCCTTTAGGCACCCCGAACCCGGAGACCATTCTGGAGCGGATGCGCGAGGCGTTGGAGTTCACCCGCAGCGCCCTGACTATCGGCTCCGCGCGCACCTGAGGGATGTACCTGAGTGATAAGCTCTCCGGATCACCCACACAAGCCAAAGGAGCACGTTTCGTGAGAGATGAGCGGTTGAAGAAGTTGGCGCGGGTTCTGGTGGATTATTCCGTCGAGGCCGGCGAAGGGGAGCAGATACTCGTAGCCGGCGGGGCACCGGCGGAACCCCTGTTCAAAGAGGTCTATACAAGGCTCCTCCAGAGAGGCGCAATCCCCATCCCCCAGATCTCCCTCCAGGGACTCCAAGAACTCTTCTTCGAACACGCCAAGGACATCCACTACGAGAAGACGCCGCCGATCACGCGCTCAGTCTACGAAGCCGCCGACGCCGTCATCTCGATCATGGCGCCGCATAATACAAGA
>DATAAN010000114.1:0-28366 GCA_036260105.1 Actinomycetota bacterium | reverse complement strand
ACGGAGGAACGGTCGACCCCTACGGCTACCTTCTCGATGCCGCCCGCCGGCTCGGCAACGCTGAACAAGACGGGCTGGCGGTAGAGGTGGGGACCAGCGTGGGACGGGGAGCCGCCGCACTGGCGGAGCTCTACGCATACTCGCTAGGCGTCGACCGCTCGTTTCCGGCGGTCCTGGCGGCCCGCCGGCTGCTACTGGAATCTCCGGAGCCGCTCCACGCCTACCGGCTGGAGACGGAGCGGGGCCGGTGGGAGCAAAGGCGGTCGCAGCCGCCACCGGGAGGCGAGCGCCTCGACTACCTCGCCGGGTCCGGCGCAGAGCTGCCGCTGACCGGCGGGCAGGCCGCCTGTGTGGCCGCCCTCAACGTGCTGTGCGCGGTTGCCGACCCCGCAAGCCTGGTCACCGAGTTCTCCCGGGTGCTTGAACCGGGCGGGCTGCTCCTTGTGGCCTCTCCCTACTGGTCCGACGCCGGGGATGGCGACGGCCAGTGGGCAGGACCCGAGTCGCTGCGCCGGCTCCTGGCCGGTGACTTCGACGTCGTGGCGGAGGAGGATATGGTTCCGTGGCTGCTCCGGCTGGCGAGGCGCCGCTGGAACGTTTACCTGTCGCACTGCGTGGTAGCCACCAGAAGGTGATCCGCCGCATAACAGGTGCGGCCGTCGGGAGGAGGCTTCGATGACCACCAAACTAGAGGTCGAGCTGGAGGACTTTTTCCGCTGGCTCGCCACCATGCCGCACCACTTCGCCGAGTTTCGCCGGGATCCCGACCGGGTGATGGTGTACGCCAAGCTGAGCGACATGGCCCGGGCAGCGGTCCGGGACATGGGTAAGGAAGCCGCGGTGCAGAAGGTCCGGGACAAGCTGGACCAGATCCTGGACGCACCGGAAGCGCAGAAGGAGTCCACGTTTGCCCGGGACTTCAAGGCCTCGGGCTACGGCGGCACGGTGCTGAGCAAGGAGCCCGCCGACCCGGAGTAGTCAGGCGAGCTGCATCCTCAGCAGGTGGAGGTCGGCGCCGCCCCAGTGCTCGGTCAACAGGCCTTTGCGCAGCCGCACCAGGTCCAGACCGGGGACCGAGATCGAGCGGCCGGTCGCAGCCATGCCCTGAAACGGACCACGGTGGGTCCCCGTCATGGTGAACCGGAACGCCACCAGATCCCCCTCGGCGATCATGTCCTCGACCAGCAGCTTCACGTCGGGGAACGCGGCCCTGAAGCCCAGGAGCCGCACCCGCTGGCCCTCGACGTCCAGCGGCGCCGCGTCCGGCCCGATATGCCGGCGGTACCCGGGGTCGAGGAACGCCGAGGAGCCCTCGATGTCCCCTTCGTTCCACACCTGTTCCAGGTACCGGCGAACCGTCCGCTTGTTGCCTTCGGTGACCGCTTGCTCCATGCCCTCAGACTACGGCGGGCGCGGCATACGCGCCGTGTCGGCCCTAGACTTGTTAGCCGTCGCACGGGCACTGGGATGGGGTTCGCCATGACCGAGAACGCAACCAGTTGAGCGCCACCCACTACGAGATTCTCGGCGTCGCGAGCGAAGCCTCATTCGACGAGATCCGCTTGGCATACCTGCGTAAGGCAAGGGAGAACCACCCCGACCGGGCCCCGGCGTCGGATCCGCTCCGGCGGGGTGAGAGCGAACGGGCGATGGTTGCCGTCAACGCCGCCTGGTTCGTGCTGAAGGACCAGGGACGCCGCCGGGTGTACGACCAGCAGCTGGAGGCGGCGCGCCGGCCGTGGGAGGAGCCGGAACCGGACGACGAGTGGCTACCGGAGACGGAGCATCCCTTCGACATGCGCAAGGAGAGCCCGTTCCCGACGCCGGAGTACGGCACGCACGGGCACCCGGCCGCCTCCATCGCGCGGCTCTACACGCTGGTGATGCTGGCGGTGTTCATCCTGCTCAGCATCGCGTTCGCCTACGCGGTGGTTCGCTCCGGCTCGGTGGGCATGGTGGAGCTTCCCCAGTAGCTCTCAGTCGACCCGAAGGCCGGTGTGCCGGCGGAACTCGAAGGTGGCCAACCCAAGGCAGATCCCGGCGAAGGCCGCCAGTATCGCCATCGACCCCGCAACTCCGGGTGCCCACCCGTCGAGGATCAGCGTGCGGACCGCGTCGACGGCGTAGCTCAGCGGGTTTGCGCGCGCAAAAGCAGCCATCCAGTCCGGCATTGCCTCAATCGGGACGAAGGCGTTGCTCATGAACACCAGCGGCAGGGTGACGAAACCGGTGATGGCGAAGAAGGTGCCGTGGGTCGGGACCCGGAACGCCAGGGCGGTGAAGATGGCGCTGAATGACATGCTGAGCAGCCCGGCGACCACCAGGATCGTAAGCGCCCCGAGCGGCCCGGCGGCGATGTCGACCGCCGTGGCGACCGCAACCAGGAAGACCAGAAGCACCTGGGCGGTGCCCACGCCGAACTGGAAAAGGAACCGGCTGACGATGAGCGAGCTGCGGGCCATCGGCATGCTGAGCAGCTTGTCGAGGTACCCCGTCTCCTTGTCCCAAAGCAGCGGCATGGCCCCGGTCATCGCGTTGGTCACGACGGTGAACGCAATGATCCCGGCGAGCATGAAGCCGACGTAGTTGGTGGTCCCGATGACGTCGGTGTCCACGGCCCGCCCCATCGCTCCACCGAAGAAGATGAGCCAGAACGCCGGTTGGGTGAGGCTGAAGACCAGGTTGAGCCGGTCCCTCACCAGCTGCAGGTACCAGCGCCGGGTGAGGGCGGCCACCTCCTGCATCCACTCCCGCCGGGCGACCCCGGAAGGGCGGCGCCCTGCGACTGCCGGTGCCTTCGACACTCCCAGGTCAACCATCAGGCGCTCACCTTCTCCCGCAGCTGGGTGCCGGTGTGAAGCAGGAAGACGTCGTCGAGCGTCGGCTGCGTGTACGTCACGCGGTCCAGCGCCAGCCCGCGGCCGAGCGCCATGCGCATGACCTCGGGCAGCGCCCGGCTGGCGTCGTCCACGTAGACATACAGGTTTCCGTTGTCGCCGGCGACGATCCGGTTGACCCAATCGTGTTGCGCGATGGAGTCCCTGAGGCTGGCCGCGTCGCTCGACGCAATCTCGAGCACGTCGCCGCCGACCGCCCTCTTCAGATCCGCCGGTGACCCGGTCACCACGGCTCGCCCCCGGTCGATGATCGTCAGCCGGTTGCAGAGCCGGTCGGCCTCGTCGAGATAGTTGGTCGCCAGCAGCACGGTGACGCCGCCCTCGCCCAGCGTGCGGACGTAATCCCAGATCCGGTGTCTGGACTGGACGTCCAGGCCCAGCGTCGGCTCGTCCAGCACTAGCAGGTCGGGCCGGTGAAGCAGACCGCAGGCCAGGTCCAGCCGCTTGTGCATGCCCCCCGAGAACTGCTCGATCGTCCGGTCGGCGAATGGAAGGAGCCCTACCAGGTCGAGCGCCTCCTCGGCAGCCGCCCGGACCTTCTTCGGCGGAACGTGGTGAAGGCCGGCTTCGATCTCAACCAGCTCACGCGCCTTCAGCTGCCGGTTCACCTGCCAGGGGATGGACTGCATCACGTAGCCGAGCCGCCGCCGCACCTCACGTGGCTGGGTCGACACGTCGAAGCCGCACACCCGGGCGGAGCCCGACGTCGGCACGAGCAGAGTGGTGAGCATGCGGATCGTTGTCGTTTTACCGGCTCCGTTGGGCCCGAGGAGGCCGTAGATCTCCCCCTCCTCGACGCTGAGGTCGAGCGAGTCGACGGCGGTGTAATCGCCGAAGACCCTGGTAAGACCGTCGGTCACAACGCTGGCTGCCATGAGACGAGTATGGCTCAGGCGGGCGCCCGGCTCATCCCTCCAGCGCGACCGCGGCTTCCGGCGTGACCACCCGGAAGGTGAAGCTCTCTTCGAAATAGAGGTGGACCGCCTGGTCGTCGTGGCGCAGATAGCCGAGCGACAAGTCCTGCCCGGACTCGAACAAGAAGTCGCCGCCCCTCAGGCTCATCACCACCCCGCCCGACACGCCGGGCGCCCAGACGATGGGGCCACCGAGGATGCGCCGGAGGTGGTCGAACACCGGGTAACCCCCGTACTCGGTGGTCTCGATTACACCGGTGTACCCCTCGGGCCCCAGAGCCAGGCCGTAAGGGCCTCCGATGCCCTCGCTTCGCAGGCGTTCGACCGCCCGCGCCACCAGGCCCGGGTAGCTGTCGAAGTCCGCGCCGAGCGGTACCGACGGGTGCGGAGAGACCTCGGCGATGCCCTCGATGTTCGCTTCGGGCAAGCCGTGGAACACGGCGACCGTCTCGGCCAGAGCGATGCGGCGGACGGCGTCGTTCAGCGGGGAGAGATCGATGTCCAGTGCACCCCGATCCACGGCGTAGAGCTCGGCCAGGCCGAGCTCGAACTCGGCGCGTAGCTCCACCAGCGGCAGCACCCGCCGGGCCGCCGCGGTCACCGCGTTGCCCGCCGCTCCGACCGGCGTGGTCCGCCCCGTGTTGACCGCCGAGTGGGTCCACCCGTGCGGCCCGGAGAAGTCCACCAGCTGGCGGGCCGCGAGCACGACCCTGAACTGCTGGGCCGACTCGTCGTCGATGAGCTTCCACGCTGCGTCGGAGAGCGGCGCGAGCGCCCGCAGCAGGTGGTTCATGCCGGTCCCTCTTTCAGGCTGCCGATGTTGAGCGAGCCGTCCTCCGGGATCCCGGCCGGCCCCGGCTCCTCCGAGGCGCCGCCCCCGCCCTCCTCAACACCCTCCTCAGCCGCGGTGCCTAGCGCGACGATGTCGCCCTCGGTAAACAGCACACCCCGGGCGATCTCCCTCCACTCGGGGGTGCGACGAAGCAGGAACTCGAGATCCATGGAGAAGTGCTTGAACTCCTCGTGCTGTGCGTTCTTCATGATCGCCCGCGCCTCGGGATCGGGTTCGACGGCGATCCTCTGCGCGTACCACCCGATGGCCTCGACCTCCTCGATGAGGGAGGTGCTCAGGCGGGCGAAGGTGCGGACCTCCGCCGGAAGCTCTTCCGGCGGCTCGTGGTACTGGCTGGTACCCATCGGCCCCTTTCTCTCGTGGACACCGAGTAGTTACCACCCGCCTCGACGCGGCTAAACGGCAGCTAGACCGTCCTCACCCGGAAGGTGTCGCAGCCCGAGAAGCTTCCCGCTTCGAAACCCTGCCGGAACCAGCGCTGGCGCTGCGCCGCCGAGCCGTGAGTGAACTTCTCCGGGCTCACCTGACCCTGTACCTGCTGCTGGATCCGGTCGTCTCCGATGGAGGCCGCGGCGTTCAGCCCGTCGGCGATGTCGGCATCCGTGATCTCCTCGATGAACCCGGTCTCCACTGCGTTGCCCGCCCACAGGCCGGCCAGGCAGTCCGCCATGAGCTCCACCCGGACCGCCCCGCTTTGGGGGCCGGTCTGCCCGTCGCGGCCTCGCTCGAGGTACCCGAGAAGGTTCTCCACGTGGTGCCCGTACTCGTGGGCGATCACGTAGGCCTCGGCGAACGGGCCTCCCTGGGCGCCGAACTGGGTGCGCAGCTCGTCGTAGAAGCCGAGGTCGATGTAGATCTGCTGGTCGAGCGGGCAGTAGAAGGGTCCCACCGCGGAGGTCGCTCCTCCGCAGCCCGTCTGCACACTGCCTTCGAAGAACACCGTCTTCGCCGGCCGGTAGCCGTCCAGGGCCTGTCCCCAGAACTCCTGGAGGCTGTTGACCACGCCGACGATGCGGCAGTCCGACCGCTGGTTGGCGTCCTCACCGGTCTGGCACTCCGCCGAAAGATCCTCGTTGAGCGATCCGATCCCGCCTCCGGCGGGAAGCCCAAGCTCTCCGCCGCCGCCGCCGAGGAGCTGGACGAGCAGAAAGATCACGCCGATGATCCCGCCGCCGCCGACCGCCAGTCCCCCGGGCCCGCCCATCCCGCGGCGGTCCGAGACCTGAGACGTGTCGAGCCGGGCACCCGAGCGAAAACGCATCGCCCCTCCTTGTTTCGTCGACGCAATACTATTTTTTCGTGAGCACGCTCTATGAACGAGCCGGCGGCCGGCCGTGGTTCGAGGCACTCGTGGACCGTTTCTACGCCGGCGTGGCGGAAGATCCTGTCCTGAGACCGCTATACCCAAAAAACCTGCTTCACGCTAAGCGGCATCTGACCGACTTCCTCATCCAGTACTGGGGCGGGCCCGGCGACTACAGCGCCAAGCGCGGCCACCCGCGCCTTCGGATGCGCCACGTCAACTTTCAGATCGGTTGGGCCGAGAGAAACGCGTGGTTCCGGCATATGGAGGAAGCGGTCAGGCAGGGAGGGCTCAGCGCCGAGGACGAGGCGCAGATGCTGGACTACTTCAACACCTCGGCGACCTTCCTGATAAACCGTCCCGACCTCACCGTCCCCTGAGGCGTCACGCCTATCATTGGGAGATGGGCGCCGCCAAGGTCCTCCAGCTGCTCAGAGCCGTGTTGCTCGGCGCGGCGGTCGTCGCCTCGGCCGCTCTCGGGCTGGTCTTCCCGGTTCCGCCGCCGCTGCTGCTGGCCGCCCGCCGGCGCCTCGACCGCACGGAGCTGATCCGGCCTGCCGGCGGAATGACGGCAATGGATTCCTCCGAGCCGGTTGTCTTAGCCGAGCTCCTCGACCGCAGGAAAACCGGCGTTGGCTGACGGAGAGCTACCGCTACGGACCAACCGGGCTCCCGCCGGCGCCGGTCTTCCCAAGCGGCATCTTCCAAGACTGGATCCGGCCGCCCTCAGCTCCGCCGCACTGGCATTCCGGGCCTTCCGGGCTGCTCCGCCCGAGCCGGTGAAGCCCCGCATCGTCTCTACCGCCCACGGCTCTCTCGACCATCTGCTCCTGACCTATCCGCGGTACGTGCAGGGGGAGCTCAGCTACGAGGAGGTCTACGCCGACCTCCTGGCCAAGCTTCCCAAGCGCACCGAGATCACGATCTTCGTGCACCCCCAGGTCCGGGGCGACCTGGAGCGGGTGGTGGCCCGGGAGCGGCAGGGAGCGACGACAAACCTGGTCTCATCTCCCGACTTCTTGAACTTCACCGTGTGGGCGGAGGACCCGTACGTAGTGCTGCAGGACCTCGATCCCAGCGGCGAGGTTTTCTACCTGATGGAGCCGTTCACCTTCAACCGTTCCGGCGACGCGTTGATCGCCGAGCGGGTCGCCCAGGCGAGCCCGTTCCAGTCCAGCCAGTCTCCGCTGTACTTCCAGGGCGGCAACGTGCTGATCGGCGACGATTTCGTGCTGCTGGGGGTCGACTACCTGTTCAACACCATCGAGACCTTCCGGTCGTTCGGGGCCGTCTCCATCCCGGCCGGCGAGGACCCGTTCGAGTTCGTAACCGGCCTGTTCCGCCGCACGTTCGGCGAGGATCGCCGGATGTTCTTCCCGGGGACCCGCCTGCCGGTGCCCCAGCAGGAGGAGGGGCCGATCACCGTCGACGGCCGGGAGTGGACCGAACGCCGGTACATCGGCACGGGCGAGCGCCAGCCCATCTTTCACATCGACATGTTTCTCTCGCTGGCCGGCCGGACGGCGGAGGGGCGGTACCGCGTCCTGGTCGGCTCGCCGGCCGAAGCCGACCGCATCCTCGGCCGGCCGCCCTCCCGTTACGCCATGCACGAGATCTTCGACGATTTCGCCGCACGCCTGACGGCCGAGGGGTTCGAGGTCCTCCGCAACCCGCTTCCTCTTACCTACGTCGACTACCCCGGCGAGCGGGTCAGGGAGTGGTACTTCGCCACCTCGAACAATTGTCTGGTCGAAATCGCCGGCGACTCCCGGCGGGTGTGGCTCCCGACCTACGGCCACGGACCTTGGGAGGACCTGAGCGCCACCGACGAGGCCAACAAGCGCATTTGGGAGGAGCTGGGGTTCGAGGCGGTTCAGCTGGGCGACTTCAACGTGTTCGCGCAGAACCTGGGCGCGGTGCACTGCATCAAGAAGTACCTGATGCGGGGCGCCGGCTAGGCCTGGTCCGCCGGCTGAGCCTTGGAGCCGGGAAAGAACCCGATGACCGCCCGGCGGATCGTGTCGATGATCACCGGCAGCTCGAGGTAGTCGATGAGGATGGCGATCCAGGCCGCAATCGGATTCAGCGTTCCCCTCTCCAGGACGAACTCGTCGGTGATCCAGAAGATGTGGAACAGCTGCACGTTGACCAGCAGGAGCATCGTCCAGTTGCGCGTCCGGATGTACAGGGCCGAGGTGGCGATGATGGCCGGCAGCTCGAGGTAGTCGGCCAGCGCAAGAGGAGCCTCCGGAGGGCTCCAGATGGGCGAGCTTCCAAGTTGAAGCGGGATGACGTAGGTCGTCATCCACACGAGGTGGACAATCTGGGTGAAGAACAGGACGGCCGACAGCCGCTCGAGCCACTTGTCCCGGGTACCGGTTTCCGAGTCGGCCGCCATGGTCGCTCTAGCCTACTCCCGCCGGAGGTAGCGTCCCAGGAGAAACATGAGCGCGAACGCCGCAATTATTCCCAGGCCGGTTATCGTCCACGACGTGACGGGATCGTCCTTGTCGAAGAACCCCCCGAGCACGTAACCGACGCTCATGACCTCGACGATCGAAGCCACCGCGCCGAGCCCGTCCGGCGGCAGGAACTGCCTCGACTTCATGCCGGTCGAGCCGGCGGTCGCTCCCACGACCGACGACGGGAAGGCGGCCAGCCGGCCGAGGAAGATCAGCTTGCTTCCCTTGCGCTCCAGGACCTTCTCCAGCCTCTTTATCTTGTCGGGAGGAAGCAGCCGCCCGGACAGGCCGGGGAGATCTCCGCTTTTGATCTCCCTGGAGTACATGCGACCGAGGTAGTAGAACAACCAGACTCCGGCGATCGCCAGCGGAAGGCCGGCCAGGGCGACCTGGATGAGGAGGCTCGGCGAGTTCCTCGTGCGAGCCAGAAACGCGCCGAGCAGGAACACCTCCTTGGTCGGTCTCATCACGGCGAGCCACAAGAAGTGCTCGCGGTACAGAAACTTCGCCGCAGGTATGGCCAGCAGTCCGAGCAGCGCTCGGAGAAACGCTAGAGCGAGAAGGACCTTTCGTCGCTCGGGGCTCTTCTTCATGCGCCTCTCGTTTACCCGGATTCAAACAAGGGGATCATCGAAGTTCCTGATGGACGGAGCGCTCCCCAACTTCGCCCGCCGGCGGCTGGACCCGGCGGCTCGCTACGGCCTGCGCCTGACGCTGTTTCTCGCAGCCCTGATCCTTGTCGGCATCCCCTTCGCCTACCTGCTGGTGGAGGTCACCAGCAACGACGAGGTCGTGCAGTTCGACAAGGCGGTGGCCGAGAACCTGTTCCAGGTGAAACGGGATGCTCCGCACCTGACCAGGATTCTGAACGCCGTAAGCATGCTGGGCGCGCCGGTGTGGTTCTGGGTGCTCGTGGGCGGGGTCTCGCTGTATCTGTGGCACCGGAATCGCCGCCGCCTGGTGGCCTACCTCCTGACGTCGACGATCGGAGGGTCGATCCTGAACACCGCGGTCAAGATCGCCGTCGACCGGCCCCGTCCGACGTTTCGCGACCCGTCGGCCGTCACGTTCCAGGACGGCAAGAGCTTCCCGTCGGGCCACACCATGAGCTCGACCATCGCCTACGGTGCGATCCTTCTGATCTTCCTGCCACTTATGCAGCGGAGGAAGCGACCCTGGGCCATCGCCGGAGTCCTGGGCCTGGTGACGATCATCGCAGCCTCCCGCCTGGGCCTCGGCGTGCACTACGTAAGCGACGTAATCGGGGGCTTCGTCCTCGGTCTCGCCTGGCTCACCGCTTCCACCGCCGCGTTCAGCATCTGGCGGGTCGAACAGGGCAGGGCGCCGGTGGACCCGCTTTCCGGGGTGGAGCCGGAGGCGCGGTCCGACCTGGAGCCCGGCGGCGGCTGAGGCGGAAATCGCACATTGAACGGCCCGTTTGCGGGTAACTCTAGGAAGCCATGGACGGGAAGCAGCACGTACCGGACACGCGCCAGAGGGAATCGCCAGGCGGTACCTCCGGATGGAGCATGCTGAGGATCCTCACCGATCGGGCTGAGGACGGCACGCTGATAGTCCGCCTTCAGGGCGACCTCGACATCTACAGCGCCGGCGACCTGTTCACCCGCCTGCGCCGTGCCGAAGCCGGCTGTACGGACATCGTCATAGACCTCTCGGACCTGCAGTTCCTGGACTGCGCGGGCCTGAAGCAGCTGGTGGAGGCGGGCCGGAGGGCGGAGGTTCGAGGCGGGAGGCTGACGCTGCTGGACGGCTCACCCGCAGTGCAGCGGATCCTTAAGCTCACCGGTATGGAGTCGGAGCTGGCCCACCTGATCAGCCGCTCGGCCTAGGAGATCAGCAGGGCCCTCGAAGGACCGCCGTCGCCTCCGACTATCTTCAGCGGCAGGCAGATCAGGGTGTAAGTCCCGGCGGGCACGCCGTCGAGGTTTAGCCCCTCGACGATCACCACGCCGGCGCCGAGCAGCGTTACGTGGGTCGGATGCCCGGGGGTTCCCCGGTGCTCCACGGACAGGTAGTCCACGCCGACCAACCGGATCCCGCGCTCCACCAGCCACTCCGCCCCCTGGGCGGTGACTGCGACGTAGTCCTCGGTGAACCGGGGGCTCGGGTCGCGCCAGATCTCCGAGTTGCGGGTGTGGAACAGCAGCCGCTCCACACCGCTGGGCAGGTTCAACGACTCGAGCTCGTCCGGCCCGATGTCCCGCTCCACCGACATCATGTCCGCCACCACGGCCGGCCCCACCAGAACCTCGGGCGAGATGCCGTCAACCGGCGTGCCGCTGGCGAGGAAGTGCAGCGGGGGGTCGATGTGGGTGCCGGTGTGGGTGCCGCAGTGCAGCTCCGAGACGTTGGCCGACTTGCCTGCGGAGATCCGGCTCCAGGGGTCGATGCGGACCCCGGGGTCGCTCGGCCAGGTCAGCATCTCGGGCGATATCCCGAGAGAGATGTCGATGATCTTCGGGTTGTCCGGCAGGGGTTCCATTCCCAATTCTTACCCGGTGATCGGGCTTTGGCACCTCCTCTGTTTCCGGCGCGAGAATGGAACGGTGCGACTGACAGTGCTGGCCTTCGCGGTGGGGCTGGTGCTCGCCGCACCCGCAGGCGCGGTGGCGCAGTCGCCGTCGGTGGTCCGCCTCGACCTTGAAGGAACGGTAGACCCGTTCAACGCCGCGTACCTGGAGTCGGGCATCGAGGCGGCCCAGGACAACGCCTCCGCGGTCCTCATAACCATCGACACCCCGGGCGGTTCCGACACCGCCATGCGCCGCATCATCCGGGCGATCCTGGACAGCGAGGTGCCGGTTCTCTGCTACATCGCCCCGGAGGGCGCCCGGGGAGCCTCCGCCGGCACCTTCGTCCTCATGGCGTGCCCGGTCGCCGCCATGGCACCCGGCACAAACGTGGGCGCCGCCCACCCCGTCGGCGTAAGCGGCGCCATCGAGAGCGAGAAGGTGACCAACGACGCCGCCGCCTACCTTCGCAGCCTGGCCGAGGATCGGGGTCGCAACGCCGACTGGGCGGAGAGGGCCGTCCGTGAGTCGGACAGCATCTCGGCCCGGCAGGCGCTCGACATGGACGTCATCGACCTTCTGGCACGAAGCACGCCGGCTCTCCTCGAGGAGGTCGACGGCCGGACGGTCAGGGTGGCCGGTGGGCGGGACGTGACGCTGGCGACCGCCGGCGCCGAGGTGGTCGACCGCCAGCCCGGGCTCGCCGCCCGGATACTGTCGCCCCTGTTCAGCCCAAACCTGGCCTTCCTCTTCTTCTACCTAGGCCTGGCGCTGGTAGTGGTCGAGATTCTCAATCCCGGGGTCTCGGTACCCGGTCTGCTCGGAGCCGCCTGCCTGGCGGTGGCGCTAGTCGCTTTCGGCATGCTTCCCATCCAGCTGCTGGGAGTCGGGCTGGTTCTCCTTTCGGTCGGCTTCTTTCTTCTGGAGTTCCAGTTCCCCGGGCTCGGGATTCCGACCGCGGCCGGCGTGATCAGCATGGTCGCCGGAGGACTGCTTCTGTTCGATCGCTCGGTGCCGGACGTCCAGGTGTCGTTCGGGATCATCGGTCCGGTCGCCGCTGGCTCGGCGCTCTTCTTCGGTCTGGTGGTGAAAGCGGCGCTCGCTGCCCGCCGGATGCCACCCGCGGTCAAGTCGCAGAACGTCGTAGGGGCGATCGGCCAGGCCGTCACCGACCTCGCCCCGGAGGGAGTCGTCCAGGTGGTGTCCGAGTCGTGGACCGCTTCCTCGGCAACTCCGGTTGCCAAAGGGCAGAAGGTCCGGGTTCTGGAGGTCGACGGCCTCCGTCTCAAGGTGGAGCCGGCAGTCGGAGCCAGCGACGGGGCGGCAACCCCCTCGCCCTCCGCCCAACAGATTGAGCACAAAGGGGAGGAAGGTTGATGGAAGGCGTATTCGGCTTGGCTCTGCTGGTCCTGGTAGGGATCTTCCTGCTCGCCAAGATGATCCGGGTTGTGCCCGAGTACCAGCGGCTGGTCATCTTCCGGCTGGGCCGCAGCATCGGCACCAAGGGACCGGGCCTGGTGATCCTCATTCCCATCATCGACAAGGCGGTGACGGTGGACCTGCGTGAGCTGTACCTGGAGATACCGCACCAGGCGGCGATCACCGAGGACAACGCCACGATCTCCATCGACTTCATCGTGTTCTACAAGGTCGTCGACGCCGTGATGTCGGTCGTCGAGGTCCAGAACTTCGCCGGGGCAGCCCAGAACGTCTCGGCTACCACCCTGCGGTCCGTGGTCGGCGACATGTCCCTGGACGACGTGCTGGCCAAACGTGAGCACATCAACCAGGTTCTGAGGACCAAGCTCGACGAGATCACCGAGCGCTGGGGCGTCAAGGTGACCAACGTCGAAATCCGGGAGATCATCCCGCCGCCCGCGGTCCAGGAGGCGATGACCCGGCAGATGTCGGCCGAGCGGACCCGACGGGCCGTCGTCACCGAAGCCGAGGGCGCCCGCCAGGCCTCAATCACCGTCGCCGAGGGCAACAAGCAGGCCGCCATCCTGAACGCCGAGGGCAACCGCGAGTCGGCCATCCTGAACGCCGAGGGCGCCCGCCAGGCGGAGATCCTGCGGGCGGAGGGCTTCGCCCTGGCGCTTAACACCATCTACGACGTCGCTCAAACGCTGGACGCCAACACCATGAGCCTGCAGTATCTGGACGCTCTCAAGGCGCTCGGGGCATCCGATTCCACCAAGTTCGTGCTGCCGGTCGAGCTGGTGAACCTCGTCGGGACGCTGGGAGGCCGGGCGCAGCAGGCCTTCAACGACGGGCAGCCGGCCTAGCCGCCGGACTTCGGAGCAAGCGATTCGACTATTGGATTGATCACTCGTAGAGTGGATACTCGATGAGTGACAGCGCGATCCGTTACCGGGTGGACGAGCTGGCGGCCCGCTGCGGCATCAGCGTCGACACCGTGCGCTTCTACCAGACCAAGGGCCTGCTCCCGCCGCCCGAACGCAAGAGCCGGGTCGCCTGGTACTCCACCGAGCACCTGGAGCGCCTGCGCCGGGTCCGGGACCTCAAGAAAAAGGGATTCAACCTCATCGCCATCCGCCGGCTGCTGGACGGAGAGCTGGACAAGGCGGATGAGGCGCTCGTGGAGGCCATCTCCGGCCCGGTCCCCGGCGAGGACGAGGAAGTCGAGGAGTTCCTGACCGCCGAGGAGCTCGCCGAGCGCATCGGCGTCTCGCCCTCGCTCATCCACGCCATCGAGCGGGAGCACCTGTTGATCCCTCGAATGTTCAACGGCGAGGCCCGGTACACCTCGGCCGACGCCGCGGCTGCCGCCGCCGGGCTGACCCTCCTCGAGACCGGCCTGCCCCTTTCCGAGCTGCTGGCACTGGCGCACGAGCACGACCAACAAGCCCGCCGCACGGCCGAGAAGGCGGTTGCCATGTTCGACGAGTACGTTCGGGGGCCGATCCGGGACTCCTCCGCCTCCGACGAGGAGGCCGCGACTCGGCTGGTGGAGGCCTTCCGCAAGATGCTGCCCGCCACGGTGGCGCTGGTGGCTCACCACTTCCGCCGGGTGCTGCTGGCTACCGCCCAGGCCCGCATAGAGAAGGTGGGGGCCGAGCCGGAGAAGCTGGCGGTGCGCAGCGAGGCGGAGAAGCGGCTCGAGCCCACATGGCCGACCTAAGGAGCCGCAACCGCCGGGAGCTCCCGACCGGCGAACAGAAAGTTCGAGCGGTCACTTCGATGTTCGACGCCATCGCTCCACGCTACGACCTGGTGAACCGGGTCATGACCTTCGGTATGGATCAGGGATGGCGGCGCCTTACGGTCGAGCGCTTGCAGCTACCCGCGGGGTCGCTGGTCTACGACGTCGCCTGCGGCACCGGCGACCTCTGCAAGGCACTCCGGAGAGCGCAGATGCGGCCGGTCGGCTTCGACATGTCGTCCGGAATGCTGGAGGCGGCTCGCACGACGGCTCCGCTGGTGCTCGCCGACGCTCTCGAGCTTCCGGTCAGGGACGGCGCCGGCGACGGCATCACCTGCGGCTTCGCTCTTCGCAACGTCGCCGACCTAAACAAGCTGTTCGTCGAGTTCGCCCGGGTCCTGCGGCCCGGCGGGCGGATCGGTCTGCTGGAGGTGGCGGAACCGAAGGCCGCCGTCCTGAAGATGGGGCACCACGTCTACTTCCACAAGGTGGTGCCGGTGATCGGCGGCTTGATCTCCGACCGGGACGCTTACAGCTACCTCCCCCGGTCCACCGCTTACCTCCCTGCGCCGGAGGTCCTGCTCCGAATGCTCGACGAGGTCGGCTTTGCCGACCTCGAGCGTAAGGTGCTGGGACTCGGCGCGGCACAGCTCATCACCGGGACCAGGAGTTGACGGGGATACTCAGCTCGGTAACGGTCAAGCTGGACAACCCGCCGGACCCTTTCTCCCTCATCCCTGCTTCCGGCGGGCTTGCCTGGCTCACTGAGGCGCTTACCCTGGTCGGCCAAGGGCCGTTCCTTTACATCGACCCCGGCACGGGATCGGCTCGGTTCCAGAGGGGGGCGGCCGCGGTCGCCGGCTTGCTGGACGGCGCAGCGGTCGTGGACGAGGTCGACGCGCCGGGCTCCGGACCGGTCGTCTTCGGCAGCTGGACCTTCGACGAGCGTACGCCGGGCTCTCGCCTGGTCATCCCCAGCACGGTCTACGGTTACGGTGACGGCGTCGCCTGGAAGACCACGGTCGACTTCAGGGAGGCAAGCGCTCCGGGTGGCGTGACGGAAGTGCAGTCCCCGGCGGACCCCGGCCTCGACGAGGCGGGGTGGAAAGCGGCGGTGGCGACGGCAGTCGAACAGATCCGCTCGGGCCGGCTGGAGAAGGTCGTGCTGGCTCGCAAGGTTGAGGTCGAAGCGGGCGAAAGCTTCGACCAGAACGTGCTGGCACGGCGCCTGGCCGAAACCTTTCCCGGGTGCTTCACCTTTTGCTTCGAGGACCTGGTGGGCGCGTCGCCGGAGCTGCTGGTGCGCCGTCTCGGCGAGTTGGTGGACTCGGTGCCTCTGGCCGGATCGACCCGCCGCGGCGCCACGGAGGCGGAGGATCTGCGGCTCGGCAGGGAGCTGAAGGAGTCGGAGAAGAATCTCGAGGAGCACGCCCTGGCCGTGGCGACCGTGATGGACAAGCTGTCCGTCTGGTGCTCGAGCCTGCTGAAGGAGTCCGAGCCGTCGCTGTTGCTCCTGGCCAACCTGCAACACCTGAGCACCAAGGTGCAGGGCCGCCTGAAAGGGTCGCCGAGCTCTCTGGTGCTGGCCGGGGCGCTCCACCCGACCGCCGCGGTCTGCGGCGTTCCTCAAGAGCAGGCGTTGGACCTGATCCGGGAGCTGGAGCGGTTCGACCGGGGCCGATACGCGGGACCGGTGGGGTGGATGGACCGGCACGGCGACGGTGAGTGGGCCATCGCCCTTCGCTGTGCTCAGATCTCCGGCAGCCGGGCAGACATCTTCGCCGGCGCGGGCGTGGTGGCCGGCTCGGACCCGGAAAGCGAGCTGGAGGAGACCCGGCTGAAGCTGGAGGCGATGCTGTCCGCGCTCGCCCCCGCCCTGCTGTCACCCTAAGGCCGCTGCGCCGGCCGTTAGTGCCTCTCACGGCGATCAACGCAGTGGAACGTCGTTTCGGGGCGGTCAGCTTACCCGCTGAACTTGATCGGCCGTTGCGCCGGACGCTTCCTCTACAATCCTCCTCGCCAGGTCGCGCACTTTGACGTTCGCCGCCTGGGACAGGGACTTGAGCCTCTTGAAGGCCACCTCGGCGGACACCTTCTCCGTGACCATGATGATGCCCTTTGCCTGGTCGATGACTGCGCGGGATGCGAGCGCCTCCTGCATCTGCGCTGCCAGCTCGGAGGCCTCTTCGTAGATCTTGGCATTCAGCAGCACGACCGCGGATCTGTCGGTGAACGCCCGAGCGACCGCCAGGTCGGTTTCGCTGAAGGCCTGTTCTCGGGAGGAGTAGAAGTTGAGGGCGCCGAGCACCTGGCCCCCGGCCTGGACTGGAAGAGCAAGGATGCTCATCGCACCTGCGTAAAGCGCCCTGGACGTGTATTGCGGCCACCTTTGCTCCGAGATAAGCGACTGCGTCAGCTGCATCTCGCCATCCCGCATGGCTTGGAGGCAGGGACCGTCGCCCAGGTCGTACTGGAGCTCGTCCAGCTCCACCGCTCTCTGGCCGGTCGACACGGCAGTGAACACCTTGGTCCCCTTCTTCAGGGAGATGCCGGCGGCCTCGGTTCCCTTCAGCGCGGACGATGCCAGATCGATCACGAGCTGAAGAGCCGAGTCCAGGCAGTGTTCGGTTAGGACGAAGCCGGAGAGGCGGTCGAAAGCATCCGCAAGGGGGTCGTCGACCTGGCAGGCGGCTCGGAGATCAGCCATCCTGCGCCTTCACCACAGGGGCAAGGCGCAGAACTGGTGCCCGGCGGACCGGACAAAAGGTAGGCGACATGTTCATATCCTACACCGTTATGTACGTTAGCTGACATAATGTTGCCTTACCGTTCCCGGAGGAGAAGCTTCTAAGATGGCCGGCACCGGAAAACGCCCGTGAGCGCGCAGCTCGCAAACCTGGCCGGTCAGGCTTCCGTCAACTTCATGCTATTGCCGCTGCCGGGCGAACAGCTCCGGCGGGTGCTGGACGTCGGCGAGGTCGTCCGGGTCACCTCCCTGGAGCCTGCCTTCGCCGCCGGTGAGCCGGTGGCCCATGTGCACTTTCCCCTGACGGCCATCTTCTCCTTAGTTGCCAGGGTCGACGGCCACAAGACGGTCGAGGTAGCAACTGTCGGAAACGAGGGCTTGGTGGGCCTTTCCGTGTTCCTGGGCGCATCCACGACCCTCAACGAGGCGTTCTGCCAGGTCCCCGGCGAGTCGCTGCGGGTCCCGGCCGCGGATTTCCGGCGTCTCCTGCCGGAGACCCCCATGCTGCGCCGGCAGCTCGCTCGCTTCACCCAGGCGACTCTCATCCAGACGGCCCAGGCAGTGGCGTGCAATACAGCGCACACCGTGAGCAAGCGGGCTGCACGCCGGCTGCTCATGACCCAGGACCGGGTTGGGAAGGACACCTTCCCCATGACGCAGGAGTTCCTCGGGTTGATGCTCGGCGTACGGCGGGCAACGGTTTCGGAGGCGGCGAGCGAGCTTCAGTCGGGCGGGCTGATCCGTTACAGCCGCGGCGTGATGACCGTCGTGGACCGGCGGGGGCTCGAGGAGGCCGCCTGCAGCTGCTACGCGGTCGTCAGGGCGGAGTTCGACGAGCTTAGGTCGCTTTAGCGGCCCTTCTGATCGCTGGAGTGCAGCCGGCTCGGCGGAGGGGTCAAGGTGAATTCAGGTCGGCGTCCAGGTCCGCGTCCGGAGACTCCATCGGCCCCAGCCTTTCCCGAACTTTCTTCAGGGTCCCGGACAGAAGGCGGGACACGTGCATCTGCGAGATGCCTAGCTCGGCGGCAATCTGAGTCTGGGTCATCCCCTTGAAGAACCGCAGATGCAGGATCTTGCGATCCCGATCCGGCAGCGTCTTCAGCACCGACTTGACGCTCACCCAGCTCTCCAGCACCTCCAGCGAGTCGTCCTGGGCGCCTATCCGGTTGAGCGGCGAAGCCTTGTCCTCGTCGGTCGGGGCGTCCAGCGGCGTCGTGGAGTAGGCGTGCATCGCTTCAATGCCCTCGACCACCTCCTCCTCGGTGGACCCCGTGTACTCTGCGATCTCCTTCACCGTCGGCGAATGCCCGAGCATCTGGTTCAGCTCCGAGACGGCGCGCTCGACGTGGAGGCTGATCTCCTTCACCCGGCGAGGTACGTTGAGGGCCCAGCCTTTGTCCCGGAAGTGGCGCTTCAGCTCGCCGACGATGGTCACTGTGGCGTAGGTCGAGAACTTGACCTCCCGGGCGGGGTCGAACCGGTCGACCGCCTTGATGAGGGCTATCGAGGCCACCTGCTCCAGGTCCTCCACCGGCTCGCCTCTTCCGGCGAAGCGGCGGGCCAGATAACGGGCGAGCGGCCGGAACAGCAGTACGAGCTCGTCTCGCGCCGCAGGGTCCGGCAGGCGGGCAAACAGCTCGTCCGCTCGCTCGGCGGTGGTAGCGGTGATCGCTTCTTCGTCGGGCGGATCGGCCGCCGGGTTCTTTCCCGGCTGAACAACCATCAAGCTTCTCGCTTGTTGCGCTTGACGAGGCGTACGGAGGGCACCTCGCCCGGCTGCAGCTTCAGGTTGTCCGAGAGCGAGGAGAGGATCATCCACGCCATGCTGCCCTGGACCGTCTCGGGCGGCTCGGTACGTTGGCCGTCGGTCGAGACAGTCAGCTCGAGCGATGAGTCGGCGAAGCCGATAACCAGTCGGAGCGTGCTCGCGCCGCTGGATAGACCGAGAACCTGCCCGCACGCCTCATCGACCACCAGGCGAAGGTCATCGATTGCGTCGAAGGTGAAGTCCTGGGAGGCGGCGGCGCTTGCGACGACCGAACGAAGGATGTGGAGGAACTCCGGCTGGGCAGGCAGGGACACGCGGATGTCGCCGGGCAATTGGTCTCCGATTCGTCTAGTAGGGTGTCACATATACTAGCGGGGGTTTCTCCGGCCCCGAAGAGTCTCAGGAGGCAGCTATCCAACTATCGATCGATTCGTCTGCCCAGGGCGGCCTGGTGGTCGTCAAAGTCGACGGCGAGGTTGACCTGTCGAACGCGGCGGGCCTGCGCGACCACCTCATCCAGCAGGTCTCCGAGGGTAACTACAACCTTGCGGTGGACCTCAGCGGCGTCGAGTTCATGGACTCGAGCGGTCTCGCGGTGCTCATCTCCGGCCTCCGCAGGACCAAGGAGCACGACGGCTCACTGGTGCTGGTGGCTCCGACGGCGTCCGTGAAGCGAGTTCTCTCGATCACCGGACTGGACAAGGTCTTCGAGATCTACGACTCGGTCGACAAGGCCTCAGCCCGCTCCTCCGCCTGAGCCGGGGAAGCGCTGTGGCGGCCGCTCCTGTGTTCAGCATCGACTTCCCCGCCGAGGCGGATTACGTCAGCACCGCTCGCATCTTCTGCGGCGCGGTCGCCCGCCACTACGGCTGCGACCCCGCCGACATAGAGGACCTCAAGATTGCGCTCTCCGAAGCCTGCGGCAGCGCCATCTCCCACGCCCGCAGCCAGGAGCCGCTCCGGGTCCAGGCGTCTCCGGACGGCGGGCTGTTGACCTTCGAAGTGAACGGTCACCGGCGCAGAGAGTTGCAGAACCGGGCGGCCGCGTCGGCCGAGGACACCGACCAGCACATGCTGGCGCTCAGCGCTGAGCTGATCGCAGCGCTCTTCCCTGACGCCGAGTTCGTGGACACGCCGGAGGGCACCTTCTTCCGCATCTCGGTTCTCGCCGGCTCCGCCGGCTCCTAGGTCAGCAGGACAGTCACTTCTTATCGGCAGATTCGGCGCGCCTTTTAACGATTTCTTCGCGCAAATTGTGATTGTTTTGCTATCATTTGACCACTCTCAGTGAGAGACCTGCCCGCCCCAACCGAGTACGCCGAGCATGCCCCTACTTCAGCTATGCCAGGGAGCGGCCCACCGCCTCCCATATCTGCCGGTGCACCTCCACGTTCTCGTTGCGGTCGGTCCTGGCCTCCACGAGGTGAACTCCGCCCAGCCCCACCGCCCGCTGCACTGCGGGCGCCAACCCGGAGGGTTCATGGATCAACTCGTAGCCGCAGTTGTAGGTCCTCGCCAAACGCGAGAAATCAGCGTCGTGGGGGGTGCCGAACAGCTTTTCGAAGGCCGGCTGGCCGGCTTGGGGCAGAAACGAAAAGATGCCGCCGCCGTTGTTGTTAACCACCACGAAGACCGCGTCTACGGAGCCCTGTGATGCCAACAGCAACCCGTTCTGATCGTGCAGCATCGAAAGGTCGCCGGTCAGCCCAGCGACTGGCCCGGAATGTGCGAGACCAGCTCCTAGGACGGAGGAGACGAATCCGTCAATACCGTTCGCGCCGCGGTTCGCAAGGATCTCAAGCCCAGGTCGCGCTCGCATGAACCAGTCGAGGTCGCGGATGGGCATGCTGGAGGCAACGTAGAGAGCTGACCCGGGGGGGAGGGCCGAGGCGAGGTCCCTTGCGATCCGGGGTTCGCTCACTCCTGATCGGTCTAGGACCTCGTCGATTGCCTGGCTGGCCGCCGCATCGGCGGCCAGCCAGCCGGCCATCCATTCCGACTGCGGTCTGGCGGCCAGGGCCCGCGCCAGCCGGCGGAACACGTCGTCGGGGTCCGCGCGAAGAATCCAGGAAAGCGTCCGCGCCGGATCCAGCCACGCGCTCGGGTCGACCGAGATCTGGCGGACCGACGCGTCGAGCAGAGCGGCGAGGCTCGGTGAGGTGCCGAGGTTGCCCAGCCGGATTACGAGGTCGGGGCGGTGGCCTGCCGCAAAGTCGGGCTGGCGCAGCAGCGCCTCACCGGTAGAGATCGCCGGCAGGCAGGTGCGGACCCCCGAAGTGGCCTCCGCGAGGACCGGCCAGCCTGCCTTCCGGGCCGTCTCCAGGACGGTTCCGGCGTCGAACCGTCCGGTTCCGACTGCGATCAGGCCTCTTTCGGTGCCCTCTATCTCTTCCCTGAGCCGGTCGGCGTCCTCCTCGGAGCAGGCCATCGGGGAGTGCGTCTCCAGGGTCCACGGCACTCCCCCGGGACGCCCCTCCAGCGGGAAGGAGAAGCCGGCGGCGTCGGGCACGGGAACCAGCGGGTTGCGAAAGGCGAGGTTGAGGTGGACCGGGCCAGCCGCCGGCCAGCGGCAGACGGCGAAGGCGCGGCAGGCTAACGACCTCCAGTAGCCGACCGACTCGCTCCTCGCCTCTGGAACGCCGACCTCGACGAACCACCGGACGGCGTCGCCGTACATCTTCACCTGGTCGATCGTCTGGCCGGCTCCCGTGTCCCTCAGCTCGGGAGGCCGGTCGGCGGTGAGCACTATCATCGGCACGTGCGCGTGTGACGCCTCTATCACCGCCGGGTAGAGGTTCGCGGTGGCGGTCCCGGAGGTCGTCAGCACGGCAGCTGGGACTCCAGTCAGCTTGGCCAAACCCAGGGCCGTGAAGCCGGCCGAGCGCTCGTCGACGCACACCTGCAGCTGGATCTCCCTCCGGGACTCCAGCGCCAGCGCGAGAGGAGTGCTGCGGGAGCCGGGTCCGAGACAGGCGAAGGTCATCCCGTTCCGCACCAGCTCGTCCACCAGGACGGTCGCCATCGCGTGGCCGGCGTTCCGAGCCTTCACTAGGGGTCCACGATCCCGTGCTCGTTCCAAGTGATGTAGGAGCCCTCCCACCACGGCTCGGGGTCGGCGAAGCGCGCCAGGGCGGAGGTGTCCGCCTCCGGCCGCCGCACCTCGATCTGGCCGTTGACCGGCACCAGAGAGTCCGCGACCAGGTCCCCGGCGAGCAGGGGCACGGTGCCGAGGCCGCACGGGTACGGAAGGCTGTCGAGCGCCGCGGCGAGCGCCACGCCGGCCGAGATCCCGATGGAGGTCTCCAGCAGGTTAGAGACAATCGCCGGGATGCCCGCGGTCTCGACGGCGCGCAGTGCGGCCGTCACGCCGCCGATGGCCTGGACCTTGACGACCACCACGTCGGCCGCCTCGGTCCTTGCGATTATGCGTATCGCCTTCTCGGAGGACGCCAGCTCGTCGGCCGCGACCGGCACGTCGACCGTGCGGCGCACCCTCGCCAGGTCGGCCAGGCCGCGGACCGGCTGCTCCACCAGCTCGACCGAGTAGCGTGAGAGGCGCCTGATGCTGGCGACTGCCTGGTCGAAGTCCCAGGCGCCGTTGGCATCCACCACCAGCCGCCCGCCGGGGCCGAGCGCATCCCGCACCGCCTCAACCCGGGCCTCGTCGTTTCCTTCAGCCACCTTCACCTTGGCGGCCCGGCAGCCGGACTGTCGCACGAGGGCGGCCGCCTCCTCGGGCGCCACCGCAGGGATGGTGACGTGCACCGGGATGGCCGTCCTGAGGGCCATCGGCCATGGCTCGAAAGCAGCGTCGTACGCGGCTTCGACCGACCGGTTACGGGACTCCGGCGCAAAGCCGGGGAAGGGAGAGCACTCGCCCCAGCCGTGCGGCCCGAGGATCACGGCGCCCTTCCGACGGGTGACACCCCGGAAGGGGACCCGAAGCGGGATGTCGAAGTAGCGCCAGGCCAGCCCCAGCGGCTCACCGGTCGGCGCGTAGCGAAACCCGGTCACAGCCAAAGACCCACTGCAAGCAGCACGCCGAAGGCGAGCTGCAGCTTGGCGGTGCCCACCAGCACCCGAATCAAGCCGCGGCCGGTGTCGGAGGCGACGTTGCGCATCACCGGCAGCGCCAGGGGCAGGCTGAGGAGCGGAAGCAGGGCCAGGGGGCCGCCGCCGCACAGCCAGAGCACCGGAAGCGAGAGATATGAGCCGGCCAGCAGCGCCTTGAACGTCGTTCTGGTGCGGGCATCCCCGAGGATCACCGCGAGGGTCCGCTTGCCGGTGACCGAGTCCGTGGGGATGTCCCGCAGGTTGTTGGCCACCAGGATGGCCGAAGCGAGAAAACCCACAGGAACGGAAGCGCAGACCGCGAGGCCGGAGATTTCCTCGATCTGTACGTAAGCCGTGCCGACCGTCGCCACGACTCCGAAGAAGACGAAGACGAAGAGCTCGCCCAAACCTCGAGAGCCATAGGGGTAGGGTCCGCCGCTGTAGCCGAGGGCTGCGAGCAGGCAGATTGCGCCGACGACGGCGAGCTCCCAGCCGGCCACCGCCGAGATCCACAGGCCGGTGGCCAGGGCGACCGAGAAGCTGGCGACCATCGCGTTCCTCATGGCGGTCGGAGCAATCAGGCCGGCGGCGGTGAGCCTCCGGGGGCCGAGGCGCTCCGCCGTGTCGACTCCCTTGACGTGGTCGAAGTAGTCGTTGGCGAAGTTGACGCCGATCTGCATGAACACGGCAACGACCAAGCAGGCCAGGAAGCGGGGCGGCGAAAGCCTTCCGGCGGCGGCGGTTCCGACCAGCACAGGGACGACTCCGGCAACCAGGGTCCGAGGCCGGGCAGCCTCCACCCAGTAGCTGCGCTCCGCCACCCGCGGCCCCGAATCGACCCTACGGGCGGCGGGGGAACTGATCGAAGCGGGGAGCCCGCTTCTCGAGGTAGGCGTCCCGCCCTTCCTGCGCTTCATCGCTCATGTAATAGAGGAGGGTGGCGTCACCAGCCAGCTGCTGCACCCCGGCCAGGCCGTCGGTGTCGGCGTTGAACGCGGCTTTGAGCAGCCGGAGGGCGAGCGGGCTCTTGGCGAGGATCTTCCGGCACCACTCCACCGTCTCTCGCTCCAGGTCCGCCAGCGGCACCACCTTGTTGACGAGGCCCATCTGCAGCGCCTCCTGCGCGTCGTACTGCTCGCAGAGGTACCAGATCTCGCGGGCCTTCTTGTGCCCGACGATTCGGGCCAGCATGCCGGCGCCGTATCCGCCGTCGAAGGACCCGACCCGGGGACCAGTCTGGCCGAAGCGGGCGTTGTCGGCGGCGATCGTCAGGTCGCAGACCACGTGCAGCACGTGGCCCCCGCCGATGGCGTACCCGGCGACCATGGCGATCACCGGCTTGGGCAGGCGGCGGATCTGCACCTGGAGGTCGAGAACGTTCAGCCGCCCGATCCCATGGCTGTCCTTGTAGCCGTCGTCCCCCCGGACGCGCTGGTCACCGCCCGAGCAGAAGGCAAGCGGGCCGGCTCCGGTCAGGATCACCACGCCGATCTTCGGGTCGTCCCGCGCCATGTCGAATGCCCGGGACATCTCGAACAGGGTCTTGGGGCGGAACGCGTTGCGCACCTCCGGCCGGTTGATAGTGATCTTGGCGATGCCCTCGAAGGTCTCGTAGAGGATGTCCTCGAAGTCTCCGGACGCCTCCCACGCAAAGGCGGCGGCTTCCGCCGGCGCTTCCCCGTTTGAGCTCATGCGCAATTACTCCTGAGTGATAGCTCTAATAATTAGAGTAACGTATCAAACAAAGCGCCCGGAACAGGCGGGCAAAGACCCCGAGCCGCATGACCGACACCCCACTGCTTGCCCTAAGGTACCCAAACCGGCGAATGGCCGCCCGGCTGCAGGAGGTGTGGAACGAAGGGTCGGCGGCCCTTCCGGTGAATCCTGCGCTTCCGGAGGCGGAGGTAAGGCTGCTGCTGGAGCGTCTACGACCCCACTCCGTCGAGGACGAGACCGGAGTCACAGAGCTGCGGCAGCCGGTAGGGGTGAACCCCGGCACCGCACTGGTCATGGCAACCTCGGGGTCATCGGGCGAGCCGAAGGGGGTCATCCTGTCGCACCAGGCGCTGGAGAACTCCGCCCGGGCGTACGCAAGCCGGCTGAGGACGGGACCGGGAGAGCGCTGGCTATGCTGCCTGCCGCTGAGCCACATCGGCGGTCTGGGCATCCTGGTTCGGTCCAGGCTGGCAGGCACGGAGCCGGTCGTGCTCGACTCCTTCGACGTCGACGCCGTCGCCAACGACCGCCAGGCCACCCTGGTGTCGCTGGTACCCACCACGCTGCGCCGCCTTCTGGACTCGGGCGCCGACCTTGCCCGCTACTCTGCGGTGCTGATCGGCGGCGCCGGCCTGTCCTCACAGGAGGCACAGCGATCCCGGGACGCCGGAGTGCGCCTCGTGCAGACCTACGGAATGACCGAGACCTCCGGCGGATGCAACTTCGACGGCTACCCGCTGGACGGGGTGGAGTTCCGCGTCGAGGGCGAGCAGATCCTCGTCCGGGGACCGATCCTCATGGACGGCTACCGTCTGCGGCCCGACCTGACCTCCGAGGCACTCCGGGACGGCTGGCTCCACACCGCCGACCGGGGTCGGATGGACGCCGAGGGCCGCCTGGAGGTTCTGGGCCGGCTGGACGACGTGATCGTCACTGGAGGGGAGAAGGTGTCGGCCGCTGAGGTCGAGGACCTTCTCCAGTCGCATCCGGCCGTCGCGGACGCGGCGGTCGGGCCGCTCCCCGATCCGGAGTGGGGCCAGGCGGTCGCCGCGATGATCGTTCCGGCGGCGGGAGCCACGCCGCCCGTCGACGACCTCAAGGCTTTCGTGGCAGATCACATCGCCCGCTTCAAGGCTCCGAAGCGGGTGTTCCTGGTGAGCAGCATCCCGCGCACGGTGTCGGGCAAGGTGAGGCGCCCGGCGGTGAAGGCGCAACTGGAGCGGCTCGCGGCGAACGGCCCTTAACGAAGCGGCGAATCCGGCCGAAGAAAGGGGATCGGCCGGCAAACCGGCCGTTCGGCAGACCGCATCGGGCGGAGCATGGGGCGAAACGAAGCTTTCACCAAACCGGACCACCACTACGGCCCGGCACTGAGGCGGGGAATCCTCGCCTTTTGCGCGATCTATCTTCTCGTTCAGATCGCCGTACCACTGGCGCGGCTGCCGAATCCCAACAACAAGCCGTTCGGCTGGCAGATGTACTCGGCCATCTCCCACTACACCTTCTCGGTCCGAACTGCCGGCGGCTCCACCGAGCGGGTCAATCCCCGGGACTACGTCCTGCGGTACCGGGCCGACGTCGACTACCGCCCGTACCTGCCGCAGCTCCTCTGCGAGCGGGTGCAAGGGGCGGTTGCCGTGACTGCGAAGAACCCGCTCACCGCGGCGAAGCGGGAGTACCCGTGTCCGTGACCGACCGGCTGATGTCCCTTCCGGCCTGGACGGTCGCCCCGCGCCTCGTCGGCATGGCTCGGGCCGGCGTCGGAGCGGCGGCGATCATCGAGGCCGTCGAGGTCGCCCCTCAGCTGCGCGCTCTATCCGGTGGGAGGACTCTGGCACTGCCCCGGTGGGAGGCCCTGCCCGTCCTGACCGCCGGCGCGGTGCCCTTGTTCCTGGCGGCGTGGCTGTTCGTGGCCGCAGCCTTCTGCCTGGGATGGCGGACCCGCGTGATGGGAATTGCCTTGACCGGCGTCCTGACGTACGTCCTAGCCGCCGACCGGCAGCTCTACACGAACCACCTCTACCTGATGACGCTGCTCGTGCTGCTTTTTACGCTGGCGCGCAGCGGCGCCGCGTTCTCCATAGACGCCCGCCGCGGGCGTGGGTCCCCCGCCATCCCGGCCTGGCCGGTGCTGCTGGTGCGGGCGCAGGTCAGCATCGTCTACCTGTTCGCGGCGGCGGCCAAGTTCAACGTCGTCTACGTTTCCGGAGTCGTGCTGCGGGCGGGCGTGGAGGCGCCGGCCATCCAGTCGCTGCCCCCGGTGGTGTTTACGGGGGCAGCGATCGCCTCCCTCGCCACCGAGCTGTTCCTGGGCGTGGCGCTCTGGCGTCCGAAGCTGCGAACGCTCGCCTTTCTGGCCGGGACGGTCTTCCACCTGACGATCCTGGCCACGATGCAGCTCCTACCGGACCTGCTGACATTCGCCCTGCTCATGTTGTCCGGCTACCTGTGCTTCCTCGCACCCATGGACGGGCGCCGCAGAGTTGCGGCCGGGCCGGAGCACATCCCGGGTGAAGAGGCGCTGGTAAGCGCCTAGGCGCTCGGGAGGCTGCGCCGGCGGTACTGCGGCTGGAGGATCCACACCGGGTCGTAGCCGTTGTCCGCCGGGTTGAGGGTCGTGCCCGGGGGCACGATCTCGTCGATTCGGTCCAGGACATCCTGGGGAATTTTTATCTCACCCGCCGAGAGCTGGCCCTTCAACTGCTCCAACGTCCGGGGGCCGATGATGGCTGAGGTCACCGCGGGGTGCTCCAACACCCACGCCACGGCCAGCTCGACCAGCGAGAAGCCGGCTTCCTCGGCGAGCGGGACCAGCTGCTCCACCGCGTCGTACTTGCGCTGGTTTCCCGGAATGGTCTCGTCGAACCTTGCCGGGATGCGGCTCGCCCGGCCCGTCTTCTCCACCGGCCGGCCCCTTCGAAACTTGCCGGACAGCCATCCGCCGGCCAGGGGACTCCAAACGATCACGCCCATGCGGTGCTTCTGCGCGGCCGGGAGGATCGCCCGCTCGATCTCGCGGACCAGGATCGAGTAGGGGGGCTGCTCGCAGACGAAGCGCTCGAGCTTTCTCTCGGACGCCACCCACTGCGCCTCGACGATGTCGGCGGCCGGGAATGTAGAGGAGCCGGCGTAGCGGACCTTGCCCTGCCGGATGAGGTCGGTGAGGGCGGTGAGCGTCTCGCCGACATCGGTCAAGGGATCCGGGCGATGCGCCTGGTATAGGTCGATGTAGTCCGTCCCGAGGCGGCGGAGCGACGCCTCGACCGCCCGGAAGATGTACTTACGCGAGTTGCCCCGGTCGTTAGGCCCCTCCCCCATCGGGGTGTGGAACTTGGTGGCGAGGATCACGTCGTCCCGGTTTCGGCCCTTGAGCGCCTTGCCGACGATCTCCTCCGACTCGCCCTTGGAGTAGACGTCGGCGGTGTCGATAAAGTTGATGCCGCTGTCCAGTGCGGTCCGGATGACGTCGATGCTCTCGTCGTGGTCCGGGTTGCCCCACTGCCCGAACATCATGGCGCCCAGGCAGAGCCGGCTGACCATGACGCCGGTGGCGCCGAGCCGTACGTACTCCATGCCCCAGCTTAGTCCAGCGCTCCCGCCTAAGCGCCAGGGACACGCCGTAGACTGAACCGCCATGAAGACCTCCCGCATCTCGGTGCAGACCGGCCGCAGCCGGACCCTGGTCGACCTGACCTCCCAGGTCCGTCAGTTCCTCCGAAGCGAAGGCGACGGCCTGGTAAACATCTACGTTCCGCACGCCACCGCCGGCTTGGTTCTCATGGAGCTGGGCTCCGGCAGCGAGAGCGACCTGTGGGACCGCCTCGACGCGCTGCTGCCGAGGGACCGCCGCTACGTCCACTCCCACGGTTCGCCGGGCCACGGGGCCGACCACGTGCTACCCGCGTTCCTGGCGCCGGCCCTTACGCTGCCCGTTCTTGCCGGCGAGGTGGCGCTGGGGAC
>DATAAN010000113.1:0-4575 GCA_036260105.1 Actinomycetota bacterium | reverse complement strand
GGCCCACGCGGTACGTACGTAGTCCTGGTTCAGCACCTCCAGCATCGACGACCGCACGAACCTGGAGAAGGCTGCGACGTTCACGAACGACAGAACCGTCACCGGCAGCACCAGGTGGTATATCCGGTTCACGATGTTGTTCTCCTGGTCGGTGTCGGCGATGAAGCCGGTAGGCAGGTAGGGCAGCCAGGTCCAGCCGCTGACGTGCAATTGCTTGGGCAGCACGGCCAGGAAGATGACGAGCATCAGCCCCAGCCAGAAGGTGGGCATCGACAGGCCAAGGAAGGAGAATGCCGTGACCGCGTAATCCAGCCTCGAATACTGCCGGATGGCCGATATGATGCCCACCGGGATGGCGATCAGCACGGAGAGGACGAGCGAGGTGACGGTGAGCGCCAGGGTATTGCCCAGCCGGTCGCCCATCAGCTTCATCACGGGCTGCCCCTTGGCGACCTGTACGGAGGTGCCGAAGTCGCCGGTGAGCACGCCCGAGCCTCGGATGTGCCACTCGCCGATCTTGATGTCGATGCCCTTGGAGACCAACTGGTTGTCGGCATCGAGCTCGCTCGTCTCGAGCGGGTCGAAGAGCCATCGCAGGTAGTTTATGGGGTATGGCGAATCGAGCTTGTAGGCGGCGAGGAGCGCCTCTATGAGGGCACGGTTCACGGGCCTGCTGGTATTGGATGCCTGCAACTCGGCCACCTGGTCCCTGGGGCCACCCGGGGTGATTATCAGGATGCTATATATGACGAAAGTGGACAGCATCAACACCAGGAAGCCCTGGATGCATCGCCTCAAGATGTAAGTGGTCATGTGAGTGGTCTCCCATTCGTCCTTTATATGAGTGCATGGATCGCTAAAGAGGCAGACGATGGACGATGGACGATGGACGATTAGCCGTGCTTCCCGTCAGGTCGTCAGTCGTCGGTCGTCTGCATTTCAGAACCCGGAGGCCCTCCTGTTCTGCTCAACGGGCTCATGGTTAAGGATCCGAATCCAGGCGTCTCGCTTCGCCGCGGGCCTGCGCAAGTCGACGGGGTCGTAAGTGTGAAGGTCTGCGCGCCCTGAGGGCACCTCATACGAAGTGCCGGGCGCTCCCTCGACGATGGCCCCAACCGGAGCGCTGGTTTCGCTGCCGAGGGACTCGCGGCCCTGGCCGAGCTGAGAAGTAGGGGTAGGGAGCATAACATAGTCGGGCGCGTCGAGCTCATTCCTCAGCATCTGCGACGCGTTCATGCCTATGGCCATGAGCAGCAGTACCATCGCTACACCTCCGCGCATCACGTAAGCAGCTCTTGGCCCGGTGACCGCCCTATATGCGCGCTCGACCAACGGCGAGGCCCCTTTGAAGCTGCATCTCTGGGCCCGTCCGGCAGGCATGTTGGTCGACTGGATTGCTGAGAGCACCTTCCGGAAGGTCCCCTCGGGCGGCGCTGCATCATCGAACTCCGCATGGAGCGAGCGCCGGATCTCCCTGTCGAGCAGCGCATCAGCATACCTGTGGTCGCGATCTTCGGCAAGGTCCACGTCATCACCGAAGTGGAAGGAGGCCGCAGGGTCGAGGGGTTGCCCCGGCCCTGCTGCAAGCGGCCCTTGTGCAACGCCTAGAGGGCATCTGCCGGACAGTATTCCACTGACAAAGATCCAAGATAGCATTTGTTAGGGGTTGGGGGTTGGGGACTGGGGGTTGGGGGTTTCGGCATGATCGCCTATCCCCCAACCCCCTGATCCCTATCCCCGACCAGGGCGATTACCTGAAGTAGAACTGGGTGATGTTCCACCAGGTCGAGAAGGAGTTGTTCGGGGTCTTGCGGTTGACCATGTTGTTCCTGTAGATCTCGATGATCGGCCGCTCGACCAGCGGTATCAGCGCCACGTCCCGCATCATCTCTACCTGAGCAATGGCCGACTGCTCGGCGATCCTTGCCTTGTCGAGCTCGGAGCTGAAGAGCTGATTGGCCCGCGTCACCACCGGGTTGCGGTACAACTGGAAGTTCGGGTTGCCCGGCAGCTCGTCGGACACCATCTTGGTCTCGTCCCAGGCGTCGAAGTTGGACGTAGAGATCTGTGTGTAGGCGAACTGCGCGAGCTTGGTCTGGCCGGTGTTCCTCGGGCCATCGGGCGCGAAGAAGCCTCTCGGGTAGTTCGTTAGCTGGGCGTCGATGCCGATCTGCTTGAGGTCGTTGGCGACGAGGTTCTGGATCGCCTGGCGGGTCACGTTCCTGGTGGTCGCGTACTCGAACGAGAGCTTCACGCCCCCCTTCTCACGCGTGCACTGGGCGGGATTGCCGCACGGCGCCCTCCACCCTGCCTGGTCCAGGAGCCTGTTGGCCGCGGCCGGATCGAACTCGTATGTAGGCAGCTTGTACTTTGCGGCTAGATCGGGGTAGTTCTTCGCGAAGTCGGGGTTCAAGAGCGAGTGGTACACCCCCGGCGGCACCGGGCCGTGCATCACCTGCGAAGCGCCCCTGAAGGCAACGTCGACGATCTGCTTGCGATTGATGCCCCTGATCATCGCCTCGCGCACCGCGTGGTCCTTGAAGGGCTCGTAGCCGAAGTAGAAGTCGAGGTGCTCCCACGACGCTGCCGACTGCACGTGTACCACACCGCCTGCCGCCCTGATCTGAGGGGTCTGCTCGGGCGGCACGACTATAGCCTCCCAGGCGATGCCGTCGAGTTGCCCGGTCAGAAAGGCGTTGATGTTGGCGTTCAGATCGGTGTTGAACTTGGAGATGATCCTCTTGATGAGGGGCTTTTCGGTGAGGTTGTAGTTCGGGTTCTCGACGAGCACCAATTGGTCGCCCTGCTTCCACTCCTGCACGATGTAGGGGCCGTAGCCGGTCGGCTTGGTGTTCTCGCTGCTCTCCTGGATCCTATCGACCGGTATCTTCTCCAGCACGTGCTTCGGGTGGACGGTGCCGATGAAGACGTAGTTCAGGTCGGTGACTGGCTTGCCCAGGTCGATGAAGGTCTTCAGGAAGGCGAAGGTTACCTTGTCAGTCTGCGGGTCGTTGTACTTCGCCCTCGCTTCGTTGAGCGACATCCAGTTGTAGACGACCGTGTACTTGTCAGGGTTATCGACGGTTGAGACCTTCTGCTGCAGCGAGATGGCGACCGAGAAGGGGTCGTCCAGGATCAGCTTGTACGAGAAGACGGAGTCGTGGGAGGTCAGCTCCCTGCCGTCGGACCACTTGATGCCGGGGCGCAGCTTGAACTTGGTCACCAGGCGGCGATCTGCGCCTGCGCCGACGAAGAAGGAGCCACCGTTCTCAATGGTAGGCACGTACCAGGCCGCCAGCGGGAAGATATTCTCCTTGTCGTCGCCGCCCACCAGGGCATCGAGGAAGGTGATGGCGGAGCAGAACCTGGCCGCTACGGAGGTGCCCGCCTCGTTGCAGAAGAGGGTATCGGGCTCCTGCAGCGAGCCGTCGATGAAGGTGGTCTTGCTGGAGGTGACCCCTCTCGGGGGCGCTATTGGGAGCTGGTCGGCTGCAACGGGCGTGGCCCGGTACTGCTCCACGCCGAGGAGGCCGAGCTCCACCTCATAAGGGGCCTGCTTCTCAGGGTGCAGCTCGAAGCGGTTGCGCTCGAAGTACTGCACCGTGTAGGTCTTGCCGTCGGCAGCGGAGACCTCCTGGAACTGCTCGCTCAGGGGCAGGCCGAACTGCGCAAGCCCACCGTAGCGCTGCCAATACTCCAGGATCTTGCCGGAGATGGTGTGGCGGGTCTCGGGGAACCAGAGCTTGGCGGGACCCAGGTCGCCCGGCCTATCGACGCCCACGAAGGGCTGGTCGCCGGGGTTGCGCACGCGCCGGGTGGCCGGGTCGACAGAGCCGCGACCTTCGACCTTGTTCGCGCCGAGCCGTCCCAGGAGGACGTCGTAGGGCCGGGCGTTCTCGGGATGGGCCTCGTAGCGCGCTCGCTCGAACCACTGCGTCTCATAGGTCCTGCCGTTCTCCAGCGATATCTCGGGCCGGCGGGCGGTGATCGGCAGACCGTTTACGTAAATGCTGTTGCGGTCGCCTCCCTGCTTGCTCCATTCCTCCAGGAAGCGGCCGGCGACGTCGAAGTTGCCGATCCGGCGGCTGTTCGTCTGCGCCGCGGCACTGCCGGCGCTTGCCGGGAGCACGGAAAGCACCATAGCGCTGATCACACCTATGTACAGCGCAGCGCGACGTATACCTCGCCTCTTGTATCTCATTGGTTTCCTCCTATTATCAGGGGCCGGGCCCAGTGCGGATTGCGGATTGCGGAAGAAGAGACGAAAACGCAAAGACGCAGAGACGCAAAGAGAACGCAAAGATTATTGGGGTTGCGGTATTCGGCCGTCCTTCGTCGTTCGTCGTTCATCCATCGTCCATCGTCCATCGTCTTGACACTTGACACCAAAAAGAGGGGCCGAGCGCAGCCCTCGAGTCGTAATTCAGCATTCTTTCCCGTATGACGCTTTCCTTTACAGTACCCGCGGCTCGCACCACGGGAGGAGAGTTACTCTCTTCCACTCGAAGGCTTGGCTCGGCCCGCTGCTTGTGAGGTTTAGGGTCTATGGCGGTCATCACCCCCTTTGACTAAATT
>DATAAN010000112.1:0-6397 GCA_036260105.1 Actinomycetota bacterium | reverse complement strand
GTGAGAACAGCTGCAGGTGCTCGATGTCGAAGATCGGCGACTTGAAGCCGAGAACCCGGGCGCTAAGCGCCCGCCGGTTGTGGCATACGAACAGCGCCGCCCCGCCCGGCCGCAGGAGAGACAGCACGTCCCGGCACAGCTCGGAGGGGGCGAAGACGTGCTCCATGGTCTGGAAGCAGGTGACCAGGGCGAATGATCCGGGCTCGAATCCCTCGGGGCTAAAGGTCTCCCGGCGGATCAGCGGCCTTATCCCCGGTTTCGCCGCCTCCACCGGGGCGGACGACGGCTCCACCCCCACCACCGGGTCGAACCCGGCCCGGATCAGCTGCTCCAAAAACGCTCCGTCGCCCGCGCCGATGTCCAGCGCCCCGCCGGAGCCCGCCAGCCCGGGAGCCAGCTTGCCCAGGTAGCGGGCGTAGGTCCGGGCGGCCAGGGCGGCCTCCTCGGCGCTGTCGTAATCCGCCTCGAGGTAGGCCTTGGCCAGGAACTCCGGCGGCGGAGCCGGGCTTGCGTAGACCGCGTCGCACCGTGGGCACTCGACCAGCCGGTAGTGCATGTACTCCGGGAGCTTGCGGGAGGCGAACGCAAAGGCGTCCAGGCTGTCCGGGTCGAAGTCCTCGTCGGCGAACACGGACCGGTCGTCATCCGACCCGCACACCGGGCAGGCCCGAGCGGTCAGCGGCAGCTTCACAGGCCGCGCCCGGCGGAGGGGACCGGCTGGCGGGCGACAGGTTCTTCGGCCGGCGTCTGCACCGGCACAAGCGCCGGTCTGGCGGCCCGCCGGTACGCCGCCATCCCGGCCAGCATCGTCAGCAGAGCGAACGCCGCAAGACCGATCTGCGACCCCCTCTCGGGTTGGACGTACCTGGCGGTGAACGAGTAGTCCCCGGCGGGGAGCACCCAGCCACGGAGGGCTCCCCCGACCTTGACCTTGCGAATCGCATCACGGTCGGCGCTCCAGCCGCGGGCGGCGAACTCGTTCTCCACGAACAGCGACCGTTCCTGCAGGCGTACCCGGTACCGGATCTCGTCGAGGCCGTAGGACGTCGTGGCCACCGATGCGGATTCGCCGGCGAGGATCCGGTCGCTCAGTGCCGGCGAGCCGTCGGCGCAGTCGACCTCACGGCATGGAACGACCCAGGCGGTCCAGGGGCGGAGCATGGCTTCGGTCAGGCGCGGGCTGCGGCTGGTGCGCCAGCGCTCCATCGTGACCGCGCCGCTGTAGTCGCCCAGATGGTAGGCGTCGGCCAGGTAGGCGGTGGCGTCCAGGCCGCTGCCTCCGGTCGACGGCGAGACCGTGTCGGGAAGGCGGGCCGGCCGGCGGTCCGGCGGATCGGCGAGGATCGCGTCCAGGGTGCGGGCACGTTCGTCGTGCAGCTCGAGCGTCGGAAAGCCCGCCGGAGCGGTCGACCACGGCGAGAACCCGGGGCGCAGCTCCATCTCGGAGACCATACGAAAGCCGTCCACGACGAGCAGCAGCCCTACCAGAACCGGGACAACTACACCCAGCCGGCGCGGCGCGTAGGCCAGCGCAGTCGCGGCGGCCACGAGACCGGCGACCAGCCAGGGCGTCGCGGTGGGAGGGATGTCGGTGTAGCGCGGCGCCAGGAACAGGCCTGCCAGCAGAAGGACGCCTGCGACTCCCGCGGCGTAGCGGGCCCGCCCCTCCGCGGCCACCCGCCCCCACCCGAGCGCCGACAGGATGACCAGCGCCACCGCGGCTACCGCTTTGTAGTCGCTCGCGACCAGCCGAGAAGGGAACATAAAGGGAACCTTGACCAGCACCTCGCCCGCGGGGACCCAGGACGGGAGCATGGAGGCAACTGTGGCCAGCGCTCCGGCCGCCACGAGCGAGAGGTGCTCGGTAAGGATGCGCCGGTTCACGCACGCTACGCCGATCAGCACCACCGCACCCACGGCCCAGGCCCGGATCGTCCCGTCGACTCCCTGCCAGGCGAATGGGTCGAGGTAGAGCCCGAAGAGGTCGACCGGTTTGAGCGACCAGATTGCCCGCTCGGCCGCGTCGGGAGGGAAGGGCCGGTAGAGCTCGCCTCGGGCGTTTGCCACGATGCTGGGCAGGTAGACGGCGAGGAGCACGGCCATCGCGCCGGCGGCCGGCGGCACGGCGTAGAGCAGCAGCTTGCGTAGATCGCGCTCCTTACGGGATCGCCACAGCTCGATGGCGAAGTAAATCGCACCCACCTGTAGGAAACCCAGCGCCTGGCCCGAGTAGGAGCCGGTGGCCAGGATCCAAACGAACACCGGGAGCGCAAGCAGGCGCCGGGGATAAGCCCTGTCCGCCGGAAGGGTGAGGGACCAGAGCAGCCAGGGGGCATAAGCGTGCCCGCGGAAGATGTTCTCGTGGGAGCCGCTGCCGTAGAAGCCGCCGTAGAAGACGAAGGCAACCGCCGCCAGCACAGCCCACCTCCAGGACACTCCCCGGCTCCGTGCGAGCGCCAGCACCCCCGCCGCTCCCAGCCAGACGTGTGCCACCTGGATCGCCGTCTGGACCGCCACCGTCGAAGGGATCCCGAGCAGGCCGAGCATCCACCAGACCGGGAAGTAGAGCATGGAAAGAGCGTTTACCGGCAGGGGGAAACCGCCGCCGAGGAAGGGGATCCACTCGGTGTAATTGCCCGAGCCTGCGGTGTTGGCAATGAACACCGCCATGTGGCTGGTGGCCGTGAAGTCCCAGGGGAAGGTGTAGCCGGAGAAAAGGTGCTGGCGGAACACCGCCCCGACCAGGACCAGCAGGAGGACGAGTCCCGGGATGGGGGATTCGCCCGAGCGCAGCCGCCGGATCAGCCTGCCCATGAGTGGAGGTCCATAGCGTCGAAAGGATATTGGATATCCGACGCCGCCCTTTCCCCTTCGGCTTGCGCACGTCCACCCCTGAAGGCACGATGGGGCTCATGGTCACAACGAGCGTCGAGACCGACGGCTCCGCACCCGGCGCACCGCCGCGAGGCCGTTACCGGTCCCTGGACGGGGTACGCGGCCTGGCAGCCTTCGCCGTCGTCGTGTGTCATTGCTTTCTCACCATCCCGGCCCTGGCGCAGGCCTACGTCGACCCGAACGTCATGGACCGCACTAGCCCCTCGGGCATCGCCGCGTTCTCGCCGCTGCACGTCGCCTGGGCGGGCACCGAAGCGGTCTACCTCTTCTTCGTCCTGAGCGGATTCGTCCTGACGCTGCCGTTCGCCCGGGCGAACCCGGCGAGCTGGGCCGGCTACTACCCGAAGCGGATCCTCCGGCTCTACCTGCCGGTGTGGGCCGCGTTCGTGCTGGCCTTCGCCGGGCTGTCACTGTTCCCCCGGGAGTTCCCGGCGGAGGCGAGCCTGTGGTTGCACGCGCACGTCCCAGCCCTCCCTGCACGGGCGATCGTGGACGACCTTCTGCTCTACCGGGGACCTGGGCTGAGCAACAGCGCGCTGTGGTCGTTGAGGTTCGAGGTCCTGTTCTCCCTGCTGCTGCCGGTGTACGTCTTCGCCGGCCGCAAGCTGCCGAAGCTGAACGTGCTCAAGGCGGTCCTGCTGATGGCGGCAGTTCTCGGCTATTCCGGCACCGGGCTCAGCGCACGGTTCTTCCTGCCGATGTTCGGGTTCGGCTGCCTGATGGCGATCGAGCGGGAGCGGCTGGCAAACCTTGGCGAGGCGATCGATCGCCTCAGGTTCGGCCGGGCGGTGTGGTGGGCGGTCACGCTCGCTGCCCTGCTTCTGCTCAACAGCTACTGGACGGTGCGCGGCATGACGTCCGACCCGTCTGCGCTCGCCTTCTGGGTACCGGTGTCCCGGGGACTCATCGTCGCCGGAGCCTGCCTGGCCATCTTTGCGGCGGTCGCCGGGCCGGCCAGGTGGCTGGAAACTGCTCCTCTTCAGTGGTTGGGTACCCGTTCCTTCAGCCTCTACCTGGTCCACGAGCCGATCGTAGTGTCGGCCGCGGTAGCCCTCGGCGGCACGCCCACCCTGCCGGTGATCCTCGCGGTAGCCGTTCCGATCTCGCTGGCCGTGGCCGAGGTCTTCTACCGGGTGGTCGAGAGGCCGAGCCAGCGCCTGGGCCGCCTGGTCTCCCAGCGGGTCGAGACCCGGCGCGCCACCCGGCGGGCGCCGGTCGCCGAGCCGGTGCCAGCCGCTCCCGCAGGCCCTTAGGGGCAGGGGAGCCGCCCGGCTTTCTTAGCCGATTCTTCACAACCTCGACCGCTGAACGGTCGGGGGGATGAGGAATACTTGGAACCCATGTCTCGCCGCAGCTATCCCGGCGGTATGCAGCCCCTACTTAAGTCCGGCCGGAGCAGCCGGCGCACGCGCCTGCCCCGCGGAGTTGTCCGCGCCTTGCTGGGCCTACTCGCTCTCGTCGTGCTCGTGGGCCTGGTGGCCGGCGGGATCCTCCTGTACGCCCAGTTCAAGGTGAAGGGCAACCAGGAGGAGGTGCAGGTGGCGGAGCAGACGGCCAACGAGCCGATGAACGTCCTGGTCCTCGGCTCCGACTCCCGGGAGGCCCTGACGGCGGAGCAACAGCAGAGCATGGGCAACACCGACGTGGTTCCCGGCCGGCGGGCCGACACGATCATGCTGCTTCACCTTGACCAGGACCGGGAGAAGGCTGTGCTGGTCCACTTTCCCCGCGACCTGCGGGTTGAGGACCCCGACGGCAAGATGGTGAAGATCAACGGCATCTACTCGCTCGGTCCGGACGCCATGGTGGCGACGGTCTCCGAGTTCACCGGCATGCCCGTCCACCACTACCTGGAGGTCGACTTCAACGGCTTCAACCGCATCGCCGACGCCGTCGGCGGTGTGCAGGTCTACTTCGAGCGGCCCGTACGCGACCAGGACTCCGGGCTCAATCAGCCGGCCGGCTGCGTGACCATCGAGGGGGACCAGGCGCTCGCCTTCGTCAGGGCTCGCAAGATCGACGACGACTTCGGCCGCATCCGGCGCCAGCAGCTGTTCATGAAGCTGATGGCGGACAAGATCGCCACGCCCGGCGTCGTCCTGCGGCCGGACCGGGTCCTGTCCCTGGTCAACGTCTTCTCGCAGGCGGTCAGGTATGACACCGAGCTGTCCTTGGGCGACATTCGGACCATCGGCCTGCGCCTCCGCAGGTTCAACTCGGGCAACCTCGACATGAGGGTGGTGCCGTCTGCGGGCGCCCGCATCGACGGCGTCGACTACGTAGTCGCCAACGAGCTGCAGACCAGCGCCCTGTTCTCGGCTCTTGCCAACGGCGAGCCCCTGCCGGACTACGGCCGCACCGGGGTGAGCGCGATCGACCCGGCCGACGTCAGGGTCAGCCTCCTCAACGGCACCGACGTCGACAGGCTGGCCGCAAACGAGGCCGAGGCGCTCAAAGCCAAGGGATTCCAGGTGGTGGAGACCGGCAACACCACGCCGCATCCGGTCACCACCGTCTACTACGCCGAGGGCTTTCAGGACCAGGGCAGGCTCCTCGCCAACACCTACGGTGGCGACCCCAAGCCGCTGCCCGCAACGATCGTCGCGGCCGGGCAGGTCGCAGTGGTGCTGGGCCAGGACTTCGCCGTGGCGCATCCGCAGTCTTCCCCCGGTCCGGGCGCCACCGCCGCGCCTCCGGGAACGGTCGCCCCTCCGCCACCTCCGGCAGCCCCGGCCCCGCCTCCTGCAGAAACCAGGCCGCTGGTCCACGCCTGCGACGAGTGAGCCGGGCGGGGAGTGCTTTGCCGGGGTGTCGAATAGAGTAGGCGCCGTGAAACAGAACCTGATCGTGACCGGGGGAGCCGGTTTCCTTGGGAGCCACTTCCTGCGCCACGTGCTTCCGCAGGGGGCCTCTGTCACCAACGTCGACTGCCTTACCTACGCCGGCGACCTGCGCCGCCTGGAGGATCTGACCTCCCAGCCGGGCTACGAGTTCGTGCGTGAGGACATCGCCGAGGAGCCGGCCATCCGCCGCCTGGTGGCCGACCGCCGCCCGGACGCGATAGTCCACTACGCCGCCGAGTCCCACGTCACCCGCAGCGAGAGCGACCCCGACCGCTTCTACCGGACCAACGTCGAGGGCACCCGTGTGCTTCTGGACGCCGCCGTCGCTGCTGGAGTTCGCCGGTTCGTCCACGTGTCGACCGACGAGGTGTACGGCTCGATCCTGGAGGGCGCTTTCAAAGAGTCCGACAAGCCGGACGGCACTGGCAACGCCGCCAGCCCCTACTCCAAGTCGAAGGCGCTGGCCGACGACCTGGCCCGCTCCTACGCCGACCGGCTGGAGGTGCTGGTCGTCAGGCCCACCAACGCCTTCGGCCCCTGGCAGTACCCCGAGAAGGTGTTCCCCCGCTGGATCACGCGAGCCCTGCGCTCCGAACCCCTGCTCGTGTGGGGCGACGGTCTCTACATCCGGCAGTGGCTCTTTGCCGCCGACTTCGCCC
>DATAAN010000111.1:0-4734 GCA_036260105.1 Actinomycetota bacterium | reverse complement strand
ACCCGCCGGCCACGAGAGGCACAGCATGAGGGTCGTCTTCCGCAATAACTACTACGTTCCCGTCTGGATCGCAGTGATGAGCTACGACCCGGGCAGCTGCGGCAGCTACGGCAACTGGCGAACACAAGGATGGTGGAACGCCGGGCCCGGCACGGAGGTCCACCCCATCTCCACCACCAATCGGTACGTCTGTTTCTACGCCGAAGGCGACGACGGCGCGCAGTGGTCCGGCATTTATGGGCCAATGTACGTCTACTGGGACGGCTTCGACTCCTGCATCAACATTGGATCAACCGCAGCTTACGCGACGGTTGGTACCCAGCTGGTCGACCTAGGGTCGAATGCCTGGATGCCCTGGGCCACGCACACCGTCCACCTCAACCCATAAGGCGCCGTCACCTCGGCGGAGGGGAAGAAGAGGTTCTGCCGCGACAGTTCTGAAACTACTTGTCGGCACCTTGGGGCCACCCCTCAGCTCGACGGCATGACAAACGGAGCTTCCTACTCGACGCACCCTAGGAGTTGACCTTGTCCGGGTGCCAAGCGAGTTCTCAACCACGTCCGCACTAGTTCGCGAACCTCTGCGGCGGCCTCATCCAAGCTATGCCCCGCCCCGGGGAAGAGTGCCAGCTCCTTTGGTTCCCCGGCGAGGTGATGAATCGATTCCGAGCACGAGCTGGGAACAACGTCGTCGGCAGTCCCATGCGCGAGAAGAAGCGAACAATGCGGGCCGAGCTCAGAGGGATGCACCGAGCCCGAACTCGACGGAGCAAGCGCTACGACCGTGCGGGCCATAGACGAGCTGGCTGCGGTCCGGATCACCACCGCACCGCCGAAGGAGTGCCCCACGAGCCCGACGATCGAGATCCCTTCGTTCGCCATGTATAGAAGGCCGGCTTGCACATCGGAGACGCACTCCCTCAGCCTCGTCGACATCCGGAATCGGACTCGAAGGGATGAGATACCGTCCTCCATAAGGGCTTTTGCGAGATCGGGGTAAAGCCCACGGGCAGGCGTGTCCCACCCTCCACCAGTGCCTCCTACCCAGACGACGCCCTTCGAGGCTCCCTGGGCAGCGTAGTAACGGCAGGCCACCTTTCCGCGGTCCGTTTCGAGTACAAGCGGGCGGTAGCCGGCTCCCCGTTCCGGGATATCCGGGACGATGAAAGACCACCCTTCGCCGCCGTCGTGCAACATCGGCCTAACCGATTCCCCCACCGCGCCTTTTGCATTCGGAGTTAGGTACCCGGCGATCGGGAAGAACCTGAACACGGATTAGCTCGCTGAACGTCCGTTACGCGCCAATCTCGTAGCGCTGGTCCGGGCCGCCGGTGTGTCGTCACGGCATAATCCGTTCACCGTCGAGCTGCCAATTTGTGTTCGGACGCTTAGAGGTAGATGCTGCACGCCATGGCCCAAAAGCGGACCGTTTTCTCCGCCTCGCTGGTGGCCGCGATTGCGCTCGTGGCCGTCGTCGTGGGGCTCGTCGCCGGCCGCGCCAGCAGCGGGGGTGCTGACGGTGGGGGTGGTGGCGGCGGCCAGGGGGGAACGGCCAGCGGCAAGCGCATCGACGTCATCATCAAGGCCAGCGACTCCTCCTTCTGGCAGGTCATGCTCGCAGGGGCCGAACAGGCCGGAAGCGACTTCGGGATCGGCATCTCGACGTTCGGCCCGACCTCGGAAACCAACATCGACGAGCAGGTCCAGCTGATGGAGAACTCGATCTCCCGGGGGGTGGACGGCATCGTCATCGCGCCGAACTCCTCTTCGGCTCTCAATTCCGCGATCGACCGCGCCCGTCAGGCGGGGATCAAGGTGATCACGGTCGACACTGCGGTGACAACCGACTCCGAAGGCTTCATCGGAACCGACAACGTCAAAGCGGGAGTCCAGGCCGGGCAGCGGATGTGCGAGTTCCTGCGAGGCTTGAACCGCACGAGCGGCGCCCTGCTCGTGGAGTCGTCGGTGGCCGGGATCCAGTCTCTGGTCGATCGGGAGGCGGGATTCCGCCAGGGACTGGCGCAGAGTTGTCCGAATGTCAACGCGTCGTTGCAGCGTTACAACAACAACGACATCAACACCGCAGCGGCCCAGGTGAACGACGCGGTGACCGCCAACCCGAACCTGGTGGGAGTTTTCGCATCGAACAACACCTCGGGAATCGGGGCCGCTCGGGCGATTCAGGACAACGGCGCCGCCGATCGCATTCCGGTGGTGGCTTTCGATTCCGATCCCCAGGAGAACGCCGCCTTGGCGGCCGGCACGATCGACGCTCTGGTCGTCCAGAACCCGTACTTCTTCGGCTATCAGGGGGTGCTGGCCGCGGCGATGGCGACCGTCGACCGCATCCCGCCCCGCGTCCTGGACCCCGGCGCCGTCGTGGCGACGCAGGAGAACATGGAGGAGCCGGAGGTGAAGGCGCTGCTGGAGCCCCCGACCGCCGAGGCCGGGGCATGACCCAGGCGGCTCCCGGTGACCGGCCGCCAGTCCTGGAGCTCAACAACGTCTCAAAGGCGTTTGGCCCGGTGCAGGCGCTCACCAACGTCTCGCTGACCCTCTACCCGGGGCAGGTTCACTGTCTTGCCGGCGAGAACGGCGCCGGGAAGTCGACCCTCATCAAAGTCTTGACCGGCGCGATCACCAGGGACTCGGGCACCTATCGGATCGACGGGCGCGAAGTGAGCTCACCGACCCCCGCCGCTCTGCGAGCCGCCGGGGTGCAGGCGGTGTACCAGGAGCTCAGTCTGCTGCCCCACCTCTCGGTAGAGGAAAACCTGTTCATGGGACGCCTCCCTTCCGCCCGAGGGCTGGTCAAGAAGGGCCAGCTCGCCAGACGGGCCAGCGCAGCGCTCGAAGCCGTCGGTCTGGGCGACCTCGATCCCGGCACTGTAGTCGAGCGCCTCCCGGCGGCCACCCGGCAGCTGGTGGAGATCGCCAAGGTGCTGACCGCGGAGACGGTGAAGGTGATCGTGTTCGACGAGCCCACCACCGCGCTCACCGAAGAAGAAGCCGCCCGGCTCTTCGAGCACGTCCGCCGCCTGAGGGATCGGGGGGTGGCGATCATCTACATCACCCACCGCCTGGAGGAGATGTTCGCCATCGGCGACTGGGTGACCGTGCTGCGGGACGGCGGGGTTTCGCAGTCGGGACCGATGAGTGACTACGACGAGAACAAGCTCATCACCGCCATGGTGGGCCGGGAGATCAGCGAGCTATACCCGGCCTCCGCCCGATCCCCGTCGGAGACGCCGCTGCTCAAGGTGAGCAATCTGCGCCGGACGGCCGGAGGCCCCGCTATCAACCTGGAGCTGCACGCCGGGGAGATCCTGGGGATCGGCGGGTTGCTCGGATCCGGGCGGAGCGAACTCCTGCTGGCGATCTTCGGCGCCGAGGCAATCGCCGAGGGCGAGATCGAGGTCGACGGCAAGAGGGTCCATCCCCGGGGGCCGCGGACGATGATGAGCGCGGGCATCGGGCTGCTCACGGAGGACCGTAAGGTTCTGGGCATACTGCCTGAGCTGTCGATCCGGGAGAACGTGACGATCGCCAGCCTGCGGAGGGGGTCACGCATGGGCCTGCTGCCCCCCGATGAGCAGCTCGACGAGGCCGACAAGCTCCTCGACAGCCTGCGGCTGCGCGCCGGCTCCTACGACCAGCCCGTGTCGACGTTGTCCGGCGGCAACCAGCAGAAGGTCCTCCTCGCGCGCTGGCTGCTGACCAAGCCGAAGGTTCTGGTTTTCGACGAGCCGACCAAGGGCATCGACGTCGGCGCCAAGGGCGAGATCTACAAGGTGATCGGCGACCTGGCGGCGGAGGGGCTCGGGATCATCGTGGTCTCGTCCTACCTGCCCGAGCTGCTGGGGCTGGCAGACCGGGTGCTGGTGCTGCGGGGTGGAGCGGTGGCGGGGGAGCTTGGGCGGGCGGCCTCCGAGGAGGACGTCCTGCGCCTCGCGAGCGGTCGAGGCCACACCGGATCCGAGGAGGTCGCGTAGTGAAACTCATGTGGCGTGAGGAGGTCCCGACCACCACCATCCGGTCGGCGGCCCCTCCGGTGGCTGAAGAGTCTGAGCCCTTGTCCGGCGTCGATGGAGCGGTTGGCGCACCCTTGCGGATGCCGCCGGGTGGGGCGCCAGCGGCGCCGGCTCACCGGGTGCTGACCCTCGGCGACATCTTGGGGCGCGAGGCCGGGGGCCTCATGGTGCTGCTGGTGGCGGTGGGTGCCCTTACGCTTGCAAGCAGCGAGTTCCTGACCACGAGCAACCTCTCCAACCTCGCCCGCCAGGTGGCGATCTTCGGCATCCTCGCCGTTGGTCAGCTTCTGGTCATCCTGACTGCTGGCATCGACCTTTCGGTCGGCTCGGTCCTGGGGCTTTCCGGGGCGGTTACCGCCCAGCTGCTGGTCGGCGGCACGCCGGTCCCGGTGGCGATAATCGCCGGCGTCGTGCTCGGAGCCATCCTCGGAGTGATCAACGGTCTTCTGGTCACGCGGGCCAAACTGCCGCCGTTTATCGCCACCCTCGGCATGCTGGGGATCGCTCGGGGGGCGGTTCTGGTGATCACCGATGCCAAGACGATCCAGCCGCTGCCCGAGGGGTTTCAGGAGATCGCCAACGGAACGATCCTGGGCATCCCCAACCTGCTGCTGGTGGCGGCCGCGGTCACCGTAGCGATCCACTTCGTGCTGACCCGCACGGTCTTCGGGCGGTACATCTATGCGGTGGGGTCGAACCCGGA
>DATAAN010000110.1:0-10494 GCA_036260105.1 Actinomycetota bacterium | reverse complement strand
GTCGGACCAGAACCGCACCGTGCGAACCGGAAGTCCTGTTCGCCGGGCGGTCTCTCCGATGCCGTAGAGCCGTGGTGACGTGTCCATGAAGCCAGTGTGGGACCTCCAGCGGCTGGAGATGCAAGCGGCTCATCCGCGCTCTTCGCGCCAACTGCTGGGACGCAGCTCGCACCTCTTCCGGTTTTCTGGGGCGACCGCCAGGGAACAACTTCCTATGCCCGGAGCCTGCGTTCCGGGACTTTCGGCGCCAGCCGACGACTGAGGAGGCCAAGATGAGCAGACAGGTACCGCCCGGGTCACCGTTCGATCCGCGCTTCAGGGAGGAGACCATCCCCCTGGGCGACCGCACCGGCGACGCTTCGGCGGGCGGGCTGGCCGGTTTCCCTGACGCCGGCACCGCCGCTCCCATCCCGGCAGGTGAGCCGGTGGCCAGCGTTCCGCCCCCGGCAGCATTCCCCCCGCCCGGCGCGACTCCTCGGGATGAGGGCGTGTTCGAGCCGCGGCTCGCCCCTGCGAGGGGACGGACCGGGGTCGCTCTGTCCGACATTGCGAGGGAGATGTCGACTCCCGAGACCAAGGAGTCCTTCAAGACCAGCGAGTTCATGGTCCTCCTGCTGGGGGTCGTCGGCGTGCTTTTGGCGTCGGAGGTTTCCGAGGAGTTCGACGCCCCACGGGCGTGGATGGCAATCACGATCCTGGGCATCGGCTACATGCTGAGCCGTGGTTTCGCCAAGGCGGGCACGCGACGCGACTACTCCGCGGCATCGCGCAGCGCCGGTCTTGCCTCCGGCTACGGGATGTCCGAGGCGGAGCTGACCTCGCGCCGGCGCCCGGCAGGCGAGCTCGCCGACCAGCTTTCCACTCCGGAGACCAAGGAGTTCTACAAGTCCACCGAGTTCCTGCTATGGGCGCTCGGCGTAGTGGGGCTTCTGCTGGCCGCTCAAGCCAACGCCGAGTTCGATGCCACCGAAGCGTGGCGTCTCATCACCTACCTGTCCTCCGGATACATCGTCAGCCGGGGCCTGGCCAAGGCGGCGACCGACCGGGGGTACGACGACCCGAATTACGGGCTGCCCGCGGTTGCCGGAGCCTCCGGGGCAGGTCGGGAGGCGGAGGCATTCACCCGCCGTCACATCAGCACTCCCGAGACCAAGGAGTTCTTCAAGACAAGCGAGTTCCTCGTCCTGGTGCTGGCGATCCTCGGCATAGCGATCGCGTCCAACGTCGACCTGCTTTTCGACGCTCCGAGCGCCTGGACCTTCCTCACGATCGTCGGCGCCGCCTACATGGTGAGCCGGGGCCTGGCCAAGCTGGGAGCTCGGGACCCGCACCGCTTCGACGGGGCTGGCGGCCGGACCTACCGGTAGCGAACGCATGCTGTTAACGAAGGGAGGCGCCCCTCGAGGGGCGCCTCCCTTTTTTTGTCTTGGAGAAGTAGCGCCGGCTAGGCTCCGCCCTCGCCTCCGGGAAGCGGCTGGGGATCCGCGTTCTCAGTGTCCAGGTGCTCGCCGCTGTAACCGGGATTGTCCCGGTCCGGGGTGGCGTCTGGGTCGATAGTGGGGAAATCCGCAGCTTCGCTGCCGGCACCCGAGTCGCCTCCGGCCATTGCCTCTTCCGAATCCGCCATGACTCCTCCTTGATCTGGATGTCCCGCTTTCGGGGTCGAGTCGTACTTACCCCAGGCGAACGCAGAAGATTCCTGCGCCCGTCTTAGCCCGTGTAGCTGAGCTCGACCAGGTCGCCCGAGGAGAAGAACGCTCCGGTTGCCCGGCTCCCCTTGCAGAACACCCTCAGCCGGACGTCGCCCAAGCCGCTGCTGCGGCTGACGAAGTCGGCGCTATTTCCGGCGGGGGACAGATTGGCGAGCGTCACCTCGGACGGGCCGACGGACCTCGTGTCGAGCGTCACCCAGGTGCGGGTGCTGAAGTTGAACGCGGCCACCGTCTGGGCGCACGCCACCGAGTTGCTGCCCGAGTAGGCGAAACGCAGGTTGGTGGCCGAGTTCGGAACGCCCGTCATGGTCGCGTACCAGGACGTCCGGAAAGCGGAGCTCGGGTTGTTCACCTGAAAGAGCCGGCCGTCGTTGGCCGCGAGGTCCGCCGCGCTCCCGCTGCGGAGCGTCCCTGCCGAGATCGTGGTGCTGCTCGGGTGCTTCACCGTCGAGCCGGTCGGCGGCTGATACCTGATCTCCGTCACCGCCCCGTTGCCCCTCGTCAGGACGAGCAGACTTCCCGCCGGCGTGACCTTCAAGTCCACGGGGGAGGAGAACCCGGACGCGAACAGCGGGGCTGTGGCCGGATCGGTAGCGCTCGGGATGCTCGATGGGTTGATGCTGCGGATCCAGCCACTGCACAGGTCGGCGAAGAAATACCGGCCGGCGTAGGAGGCTGGGAAGGTTGGGCTGGCGGGGTTGTAGAAGGCGCCGCCGGCGATGGCGCAGCCGGTAGTGAGGCCGCTGCCGTGCCCGTAGGCGAACAGCGGCGAGCGGAAGCTGGCGTTGGTCGTCGGTCCCTCAGTAGTGGGCCATCCGTAGTTCGATCCAGCTATCCCGTCGTTGACCTCCTCCCAGGCGCTCTGGCCCACGTCGTTCACGAACATGCGACCGGTTCCCGGCTGGAAGGCGAAGGTGAACGGGTTTCGCAGGCCCAGGGCCCAGATCGCGCGGTTGTCGCCGGTTGCCGACGACACGAACGGGTTGTCGGTGGGGATCGTGCCGTCGGCGTTGATCCGCAGCATCTTGCCGAGCCGGTTGGACAGCGTCTGGGCGTTGGCCGGGTTGGCGTTCTCGCCGACCGCCACGTAAAGCTTGCCGTCGGGACCGAAGTGGATGGCTCCGCCGTTGTGGTTGGTGGCCGAGCTCAGGTTCTCCAGGTCCAAAATGGGAACCTCGCTTCCGGCGACGGCAACGTCTCCGTTGGCCGTAAAGCGGCTGACCCGGTTGTGTGGCGGGCTGCCCGGGACCGTGTAGTAGACGTACACGAAGTTGTTGGTGGCAAAGTTGGGGTCGAAGGCCACGCCGAGCAGCCCCCGCTCCCCGCTGGGATCGACACTGAGCGTGAGGAACGGATTGGGCAGGAGCACCCCGTTTTTGATCACTCGGAGGGCTCCACCCTGCTGCGTGACGAAGATGCGGCCGTCCGGCGCCAGCTCCATGGCGGTCGGGTTGACCAGGCCGGTGATCGAGGTTTCGGTGAAGCCAACCGGAAGGCTGGCGGCCGAGGCGGGCGATGCCGCCAAACTCAGCAAAGTCGCCGCGAGCAAGGTCACCACGGCTGCGGCGGCACTGCGGCGGTGTTGGGGAACGGGAATTGTTCGGGTCAAGACGCCCTCCAGGGTCGATTCCACATGCCTAGGCAGCCGGCCAAGCAGCGGCTACGCCGCCTTCTCCGGTGTCAACGATAAGCACCCCTTTCGCGATCCTGCTTCGGCACTTCGCCGGGCTCTCGGTAGCGTCGGTCATCGGCCCACGACGGATCGCAGGTCCGGCATGGCTGGACGGGTCCACCACACCTTCAGAACGCCTTCGGCCCGCGGTGAGACCCGCCCGACGGCGTCGATGATCGTTGAGGTGGTCAGCTCGGAATCTGCCGCCGCATCGCGCGCATAACGCAGGCTATCCATCAGAGCCCCTCTCCCGGCTACACCCTCCGCAGCGACCAGGCCCAGGCTGGCTCTTCCTCGCACGAGGGCACGGGCCCGCCGGTCGGTTAGAAGCAGCGGCACGTTCACCGGAGCGTGCGACGAGGCGAATTCGGCAGCCAGTCGGACTCTCCCGGCGAACAGGTCTCCGGTCAGCCGGTCCGCGTCAGCCCGGCCGTACCGCGAGCGCCACCAGTCCCAGGCAAGGTAGTCGGCGGTCGCCTCCCAGGCGATCTGCTCGTTAGCCGGACCCAAAGGCGCCGCGCCGGGGAACCACTGGTGCGCCAACTCGTGGGCAAGGACCCACGCCCCGCAGGTTCCCTTTGTGCCGGCCGAGCGCCGGAACTCGGCGCAGCCGCGTGGTTCGGTTATCTCCGCCGCATCCAGGAGAACGAATCCCGGCCCCGCACTACCCCGAACCGGCCCCGGCATACGGACCGCCGACACGGTGATCCGCGGGTCGTCGGGAGGCCCGAGGGCCGCCGTCAGGTGGCGAACTATGGACACCGCCTCGGCGTACACCACGCGGACATCGACCTGGCGAGCGCCGGCGTAGACCTCGATGGTTACCGCGCCCGAGGTCCCGAGGACGGCGGGCTTACCGGCCAGCTGCGCGCACGCCTCCGCCAGCGGGCGCGTCGTCGACTGCGGCGCCGCTGCCGCGTAGGGAACCATCCGAGGGCAGGCCTCGATGCGGTTTCTCAAGCTCTGACGCAACCCGGCATCGACCAGATAAGGCACTCCGAGCAGCGCCAGACCGAGCCCCGCGGCAAGCAGGCGGCGCCGCTTGACGTGTTCATCCGGCGCCTCCGAGCTCCTCCTTCTGCTGGTGGCAAGCAGCAACGCCAGGCCGGCGACGGCCACAAGAGCCACCGCAACCGTCGCCCTGACAGCAACCCAGGGGTCGACGGCCACCGCACCGAAGTAGGCAAGGCCCGGAAGAAATCCCACCAAAAGGACCAGCCAGACTGCCGCGGCCGCCCGGCGGGCACTGCGGCCGGCAGCAACGGCGCGGGCGGCGGCCCGCGCGGCGGCCCACTGCGCTGCCGGCAGCCAGAGCACCCCGGCCGCGAGGCTCCACGGTGTACCGGTGGCCGCAACGGCCGACAAAATCACGGTTCCGAGGGCCTGGACGCCCAGTGCCTCCAGGGTGGTGCGAGACGTACACGAAAGGAATCCCCGGACTCCGGCCATCGGAGCGGCCTAAACCTGCTTCGGAACGGGCACCAGGTCCAGGGCTGCGCCGAGCTTGATGTCGCTGTAGCGGCGCACCCAGTCGTCGTTGATTCCGTCCGATTGCTGGCGCAGGGGCGGCGAGAAGTGCATCTGGTCCGGTCGCTTCAGCCCCAGCCGCTCCATGAGGTTCAGGGTGCTCGTCTCGTAGTCGGCGGCGAAGTTCTCGTAGAGCACCAGAATCGGCCTGATCCGGCAGTGCTCGAAGAAGGCGTCCCAGAACGCTTCTTCGGCGATCAGCTTGTCGATCAGGTGGTCGATCGCCTTGTAATGGAACCGAAGAGGGGGGCGTAGCGGCTCCAGCTCGTCGCCGCCGGCACTGTCCGTCGCTGTCTCGGAGTCCTCGGCCGGAGAGTCGCTCCAGCGGTCGGTCTGTACCGCCTTCCAAAGCGACACGGCCTGGCGGACCTTGCTAGCCCGGACGACCCGGACGTACTGCAGGTTGGGGAACACGGTGGGCAGCAGGTTGGCCAGCGACACCTTGCGGTAGGCGGGCACGTTCCGCAGAAGCGACTCGAAGTCCCTGAAGTAACCCCACATCAGCTTGGCGCCGAACACACCATTGGGCGTGGTGCCCTCGGCCATGGCCCACTCCAGGTACTTGTCGTACGTCGTCCGTCCCCACATCGGCGGCTGGGGCCGGGGCTGGGAGCCCTCACTACGTTCCCGCAGGTGCTCGATGATGGACGGGTCGTCGACTCCCACGAAGTACTCCTCCGGCCGCCTGGGCTGGCCGCTGTGCCGGAGCGCCTCGAAATACTCCTCGGGCCGTCCCGCCACCCCGGTCTGGGTCAGCGCCTTGCAGACTAGCGTGCTGCCGCTCCGGGGTGTGGCGCAGACCAGGTAACAGACGTCCGGGTTCACTTCACCGTTCGGCTTCGACGGGTACCGGCGTGCGGAGCGGCTCCTCCGGAGAGACCTGGGTCTGGTCGTTGACCAGGGCGCCGGGAGGCGGGAGGATCGGCCCGTCGAGCAGCGGATCGGAGGTCTTGACCATCCAGTCGTAGAGCCGCTGGCGCAGCGGCGACAGGACTTCGCCATACGCCGGATCGCCGGCCAGGTTGCGGCCCTCCTCGGGGTCTAGCCACAGGTCGTAAAGCTGCTCCACGGGCACCGCCTGCTTACCCCAACCGGCGGAGATGAGCAGGTCCTTCGCGGCACTGTCGTCGCAGTTCGGCAGCACCGGGTACGGGTACCGGTCGAAGCGTCGGATGTACTTCCACCGATCGGTGCGGATGGCCCGCTGCGGCTCGTACGCTGCGTGGTAGGTGAGCTCGGCGAAGACGGACGAGCGGAGACGAGGGGCCTCGCCTCTCACCAGAGGCATCAAGGAGGAGCCCTGGAGCCAGTCCGGGAGGGGGATGCCGGCCACCTCGCACAGCGTCGGATAGACGTCCAGGTGGCTGACCATCGCGTCGATAACCTTCCCCCCGCTGAACCCGCTGGGCCCCCGCAGAAGCAGCATGACACCGATGCCACGGTCGAACAAGGTTGCCTTGGCTCCGGGCATCGCGAGCCCATGGTCGGTGGTGCAGACGATCAGCGTGCGGTCGGCGACCCCTCGACGATGGAGAGCGTTGAGGACAGCGCCGATCCCCTGGTCGAGCGATCGGACGCTCGCCTTGAAGGCGGCCATGTCCTCCCTGACCTCCAGCGTGTCGGGCAGGTTGGACGGCGGCAGAGAGTAAAGGGTGTCGCGCACCGACGTCGGCACCCCGAAGCTGCGATGGGTCTCGAAGAAGCCCACCGACAGAAACCACGGCTCGGGCAGGCGACCAATGGCATCGATGGCTGAGGGAGCAACCGCGAGCGCCCGGTTGCTCTCGAGCTCCACCACCTCGTCGAAGCCGATCACGTCCGGGTCCTGCGAGATGTGCTGCTCACCGATCAGAACACTGGTGTAACCGGCCTCGCGCATCGGATGCACCCAGTGGTGACGGTAATCCTCGAGCGCCCAGCCGCGGTGGGCGAGGCCGGTCATGCCGTTGTTGTGGCAGTACTGCCCCGTCAGAAGCGAGGCGCGGCTGCCCGAGCATGTCGGTGCCGCACAGAACGCTTTCCGGAACAGGACACCCTGGTCGGCGATGAGCTGGATGTTGGGCGTGAGGACCTGGTGGCCGTAGGGCTGCACCCAGCGGCCGGTGTCGTGCGAGTGAATGTAAAGGATGTTAGGACGCATGATCTCCACTTATCGATTGACTAATTTGATGTGCTGCGGGCAACCACGAGCCGGGAGGCGCCGGACTCGGCGCCCCAGACCTCACCGTCCCGTCCCAGCAGCTGCCGGACTTCGGCGGGCCGAGAGTCGTGCGGGAACGCCTCGAAGGTCTCGGTTGCGGGGTCGAACCTCAGGAGCGCATTGGACCCGAAGTCGGTGACCCACACTGCGTCCAGGGCGTCGACGAACACGGCGTACGGCTGGGGTTGCGCTCCCGGGAGCGGCCACTCCTTCCACTGTCTGGTTGCAGGGTCGAAGCGAGCCAGCTTACCGGCGAACCACTCCGTCACCCACATGCGGCCGGCGGAGTCGCTCCAAACGCGGCGCGCTCCTCCGCCGGGGCTTGGGACGTCAAAAACCTCTGCCCGCCCCGACGACCGGTCTATGCGGGCGATGTAGCTGCCGGCCAGCGACGAGAACCACGGCGTGCCGTCGGGAGCCGTGGTGATTCCGTACGGTCCCCGGCCCTTGGGAGCGTCGAACACCTGGACCGAGCCGGTTTCCGGGTCGACACTGCCGTATACGCCCGCCTGGCCCGTGAACCAGAGCAACCCGTTGCCGTCGAAGGTGGCCGTGTTGAGGTTGGAGTTGCCTCGCGGAAGCGGGAAGCGGCGAGGCTGTCTGGTTGCCGGATCAACGCGGACGACGGCGTTTAGGCCACCGTCGGTAACCCACGGCGCCCCGTCCGGCCCCACGATGACACCGTGCGGCGCCGACCCCTCCCCCAGGTCGATCTCCTCCACCTGGCTGGTGGCCGGGTCGAGGCGCCCCAGCTTCCCGGAGCCCTGGGCGGTGTACCAGATACCTCCGTCGGCGGCCGGTGCAACATCGTGAGGCCTGCTGCCCTCGGGGACCGGAAACGTTTGCAGCCGTACTTCGCCGTCCTGCGAGGTTTGTGGGGAGGAGCGGTCACCGGGAATCGGGGACCTTGTAGGCGGACCCGCCTCAGTCGAACCCCTTCCGCAGGCGGCCATCGTTGCGGCGAGCAAGATGCCCGCCAGAAGCCTGAGAACCATCAATCCAGCTTAGCTCCGGCCGGCAGCTTGGCCGGCGGCTGGCGCTAGAGGACCTCCCGCAAAAGGCCGGTGCGGATGTCGTAGACGAACCCCCGGACGCCGTCGCGGTGAGGAAGGAAAGGGGATCTCCTCAGCAGGTCGACAGACTTGCGGACGCTGGAGTCCAGGTCCGAGAAAGCCTCGATGGAAAAGTCCGGCTCGACTCCGGCGTCCTGCCGGATCTGGAGCTTGAGCTCCTCCTCCGCCACGGACAACATGCCGCACTCAGTGTGCTGGATCACCACTACCTCCACGGTGCCCAGCAGGCGCTGAGAGACGGTGAGCGAGCGGAGGACGTCCTCGGTCACCACGCCTCCGGCGTTGCGGAGGATGTGCACGTCCCCGATGCCGAGGCCCAGGATCGCATAAGGATCCAGCCGAGCATCCATGCAGGTCAGAACCGCCGTGCGCAGCCGCGGCTCCGCCTTGAGGTCGGTGCCGCCCGACTGCGCCGCGTGCCGTGCGTTGTTGTATGTCAGATCGTCCGTTGCAGTCACCCGACTCCTCTCCCGAGCCCAAACTAGCATTCACCTTTGTACGAAAGACGCGAAAACGCCCGAGAGCGGTGCTAGCGTCGTCGGTCCCACGGAAAGGAGGTGCGCACCATGACTCAACTCGACACCGAGCCCGACTTCTGGGCGGATGCTGAGCGCCGGCCCGGAATCCGGCAGTCCGTCTGGTACAGCTTTCTCCGTCTGCTGAAGCTGGCGGGCCTGGCCAACTAGCCGAAAGCTCCACGTCGGCTACCGGAACAACCCTATTAACGGCAGCGTCCTCCGGCCGGTAGAATATATGAAGAGTTGCTCATATGTTGGAGGGTGGGATGGCGGCCGGGCGGAGTGCGACAAGGACCGGTGGACGCGTTCTCGAGAAAGCGCCGGTCTCGCTGACCGAGGCGCGCCGTCTGGCGGAGCTGTTCCAGCTTCTCGCTGACGCCACCCGCGCCCGCATCCTCTACACCCTCCTCGAAGTCGAGGAGATGTGCGTCAACGACCTGGCTGCGATTCTCGACGTGCCGGAGACCTCGGTTTCCCACGCGCTCCGGCTTCTGCGCATCGCCGGCGTGGTGAAGAACCGGCGCGCAGGGCGGCTGGTCTACTACAGCCTCGACGACCACCACGTCCGCATGCTCCTGGCGACGACCCGGGAGCACGTCTCCCACCGCTTCTCATGAGCGCGCGCGGGACCCCGACCCACCAACACGGGCCCGATGTGCTGGTCCGGGCGTCGGCCGACGCACACGGGCCGTCCGGCGGCCACGCGCACAGCTCTGTGGCCGATGCCCTGCGGTCGGGCAACCGTCGCCGGCTCCTCGGCGCCTTCGCCGTCACGCTGGCCTTCTTCGCCGTGGAGCTGGTGGCCGGCCTTGCAACGAATTCGCTGGCGCTTCTATCCGACGCCGGGCACATGTTCACAGACGTGCTCGGCCTCGGCATGGCTCTCGCAGCGATGCAGCTGGCCGGGCGGGCCACCCGTGCTCCGGGCCGGACCTATGGGCTGTACCGGCTCGAGATCCTCGCGGCCCTGGCCAACGGCGTTCTTCTTTTCGGAGTCGGCGGGTACGTGGTCTACGAGGCGTTCCGCCGGCTGACGGCTCCTCCGGAGGTGGCCGGGCTGCCGATGCTCGTAGTAGCCGCAGGAGGACTGGCGGCAAACCTCGTCGCGTTCGGCCTGCTGCGGGGCGGCGCTCAAGACAACCTCAACGTGAAGGCCGCCTACCTGGAGGTCGTGTCGGATGCCTTGGGCTCCGTCGCGGTTATCGTGGCCGGAGTGGTTCTGCAGGTGACCGGATGGCCGTACGTGGACCCGATTGCCGGCGCAGCCATCGGGCTTTTCATCTTGCCGCGAACGTGGCGGCTGACCGCGCAGGCGCTGCGAATCCTGGTACAGGCCGCGCCGCCGGAGGTTGACCTAGCCGAGATGACGAAGGCTCTGCTGGAGCTAGAGGGAGTGGTGGACGTGCACGATCTTCACTGCTGGACGCTGACCTCCGAGATGGAGGTGGCATCGGCGCACCTCAAGGTTTGCGATGGAGCGGACACCACACGCATCCTTCGCTCGGCACGGCAGCTGCTGGCCGATCGGTTCTCCGTGGACCACGCCACCCTGCAGATCGAGGACGAGACCGTCGAGTGCCGGGATTGCTGCTGGTGAGCGCCCGCCGCTTCGCCGTGGCCGCCTGCTTGCTGCTGCTGGCTTCGTGCTCCCGGCCGGACTCAGCCAACTTCCCTCGAGGGGGCGATGCGACGGAGGCTCCCGCGGCAGCCGGCGACGAGTTCTTCGAGTTCTCCGCTTCCCGCCTCGGGGGCGGTCAGGTGACCGGATGGCCGTACGTGGACCCGATTGCCG
>DATAAN010000109.1:0-2749 GCA_036260105.1 Actinomycetota bacterium | reverse complement strand
CGCGCACGGCCTGCAGGTCCAGATCGACGAGGACATCATCGAGTCGGAGGCTCACCTTCAGGGCCTGCCGGGCGACCGTCGCCTGTTCCGCAACCCGGCGAACGTACGCTACTTCGTCAACCCGATGCGGCCGAGCTGGGGCGAGCCCTACGTCAGCATCCGGGCCCGAATGGCGAAGGCGGTGGGAAGGATGCGAACCGAACACCAGGGCACAGAGGTGGTTGCGGTATCCCACCAGACCCCCGTGCTCGTAGCGCGCCTGATGTTCGAAGGCAACCCGAGGCCACCCTGGCGGGCTAAGGTGCCTTGCGACCGGGCGTCGGTGACGACGCTCGTCTTCGACGGCGACGACTACGTCTCGACCGAATACCTGCCCATCGGATCCGCAGTCACCTGAAACCTTCAACCTCGGCGGCGGCAGGAGCGCCGAACCGGCCGAGGCGGGTTAGCGCTCGGTAGGGTTACCCGCCGACTGCCAGCCCTGGATGCCGCCGGCGAGTGAGGCGACGTTGGAGTATCCGAGCTGCTTGAGGTAGTAGCCGCCGATGAGGGAGCGGACGCCGGTGGCGCAGTAGACGATGATGCGGTCGTCCTTGTGCTCGGTCAGCTGCGGATCGGCCCACCGGGAAGCCGGGTCCCCGGCATCCGGGATCTCGTCGAGCACGACGCGGACGGCCCCCGGGATGTAGCCCTTGCGCAGCTCGTGCGCCTCCCGCACGTCGAGGAAGACCGACTTGCCGGCCTCCTGCTCGGAGCGCGCCTCCTCCGGCGTCACCTCGGGAACTTCCTTGCGCGCCTGCTCAAGAATCGACTGTCTGTGGCTGGGGTCCATGGAGCCTCCGGGAAGTTGACCTGCCTCTAGCTTATTCCCGCACCGGCGGATCGGCGCCCCGGTGGTTTATGGTCGAGGTAATGCGCCTGAAGAAACTCGTGGCCATAGCGGCCGCCTGGGTTCTGGCAGCGGCCGCGCCGGTGGGCGCCCGTACCAACGACTCGCTCTACGACCAGCTCTGGGGCCTGCGCCGAATAGGCGCCGAGTCGGCCTGGGAGTTCTCCCGGGGCGAGGGCGTGGTGATCGCAGTCATCGACACCGGCGTGGACCTGGAGCACCCGGACCTGCAGGACCAGCTCATCCCCGGCATGAGCGTGGTCGGTGAGGGTCAGCCGGACGACGGGCATGGGCACGGCAGCCTGATCGCGGGCATCGCCGCCGCCACCGCGGACAACGACGAAGGCATCGCCGGGGTCGCGCCCGAGGCGATGATCCTCCCGGTCCGGGTCTTCGACTCAGCCGGAAGCGCCACCTCGGGCCGGGTGGCCCGTGCCATCCGGTTTGCCGTGGACGCCGCGGATCGCCGGCACGCGAAGCTCGTACTCAACCTCAGCTTCGTCGGCCCGACTCAACCGCAGGCCGTCGTGCAGGACCAGCCCGGCGCAGCCATATTCGGCGACGAGGCGGTGCAGGACGCGATCTCGGATGCCGCCGCCTCCGGCGCTGTGGTCGTCACGGCGGCCGGCAACGACGGCAGCCCCCACACCGCCTTCGACCCGCCGAACCACCGGGGCATCATCGTCGTCGGCGCCAGCGACAAGGACGACAACTGCACGCCTTTCACCAACTACGGTGAAGGCCTCGACATCCTGGCCCCGGGCGTCGGTGTCCTCTCGACCTACTGGACCGCCGCCGATAACCGCTCTGGGTACGCCTACGCCGACGGCACGTCGATGGCGGTGCCTTTCGTCTCGGGAGCGGCGGCTCTTCTCCTTTCGGAGGGACTGACCAATATCGAAGCAGTCGACCGTCTGATCACGACGGCCAGGGGGCCCGCCGTCTCCTGCCGTGACGAGCGGCAGGAGTACCGGGTCCTCGACGTGGCCGCGGCCTTCGGCGTTGCCCGGGACGAGGTTCGGGATCCGTCCGACTCGGCCGAGCCGAGCACGCCGATCCCCTCGGCTCTGATCGCCCAAGGACAGAACCCCGAGCCGGTCGTCGTGAGCCCCTCCTCCGATGCGCAGGCGGCGGCCGACGACCAGATCGCCGAGGTCCTCCGCATCACTCCGCTGCGGATCCTAGCGGCGAGCATGCTCTTTCTGATCCTCATGCTGATGCTCGTGGTGCGCACCTTCAACGAACCCCATCGCTGATTGGCCTCCCCGGCGGCCGGAGTGGAAGACTACCGAGGGCGCAACCAAAGGAGGAACGATGGCCGGCACGCTGAATCCAAACACCAGTTTTCGGGTCTCCATGACTACGCTGCTCAAGCCGGAAGCCTGCGTTCAGGTCGACGCCTCCATTCGTGAGCACCTCGCCGAATCCCGCCAGCTTGTGCACAAGCTCCGGGACTACGCCGACCTGGTCGAGGCCACCCTCGCTGACCTGGAAGGACATGAACGGCTCGACAACTTCCTGATCCAGCGGCTCATGAGCGCCTTCAACCACATGGAGCAGCTATCCGCTGAAGTCTTCAAAAAACGTGACGACACCGGGACGGCGCTCGCTTCCAACATCGGCTGACGGCACCGGACGCCGGTTCCCCGAAAACTCTGGATTATCGCCGGATCGGTGCGGACCCGTACCGACAGCCATCTGAGGATCTTCTAATGTGATGATTCCTCTCCGAGAGCCGACTTCTCTGGAGGAGCAGGGTTAAGTCATGAACCTGCCAGAAAAGGGGCCGCTGAACTGGGATAGCGGCCCCTTTTTCTGTTTCCCTTCCGTGGTGCCGCGCTCAGGACAGCCGGTGGTACC
>DATAAN010000108.1:0-11065 GCA_036260105.1 Actinomycetota bacterium | reverse complement strand
TTTGGCCCAGATTTCCGAGGTCTCGCCAAGACGTGGCGTCTCCAGGAGGCATCGTGAGAGATCGTGGCGGCGTATCGTTCGCATCGCCACCGGCCGGTCGGCAATGCTGACCCCCCGGCCGCCCCGCCGCGTAACCACCGTGGTCACCCTGCTTCTACTCGCCTCGACCCTGGCCGCCTGCGGCCAGGAGTCCTCGGTTCCCACCCTCAACTGGTACATCAACCCGGACAACGGGGGACAGGCCGCACTGGCCGAGAAGTGCGCCGGCCAGTCCAACGGCCGCTTCAACATCGAGACGTCCGTGCTGCCGAACGACGCCACGGCTCAGCGGGAACAGCTGGTCCGGCGCCTGGCTGCCCAGGACGAGTCCATCGACCTGATGAGCCTGGACCCGCCGTTCATCCCCGAGTTCGCATCCGCCGGCTTCCTGCGGCCCTTCACCGACGAGGAGGCCGCCGAGTTCACCAACGGAGTCCTGGAGGGCCCGATCGAGCACTCCACATGGGACGGGGAGCTGGTCGCCGCACCGTTCTGGGCCAACACGCAGCTGCTGTGGTTTCGCAAGTCGGTGGCGCAGGAGGCGGGAATCAACCCGGCAGCCGGCAACGTCACGTGGCAACAGTTGATCGCCGCCGCCGAACGGGCGCAGTCGACGTTCCAGATTCAGGGCAACCGCTACGAGGGCTACATGGTGCTCATCTCGGCTCTGGTCTCCTCGGCCGGCGGCCAGATACTGCAGAACCCCGAAGCCGGCAAGGACGTGCGACCGGCCATCGACAGCGAAGCCGGGCAGAAGGCGGCAAACGTCATCGCCACCCTGGCCGGCTCGGGCGCGCGTGATCCGGCGATCTCAACCTCCGACGAAGAGGCCGGCCGGGCCGCCTTCCAGTCGGACAGAGGAGGTTTCATGGTGAACTGGCCGTACGTCTACGGCGCGGCGCAAGAGGCGGTGGCCGCCGGCCAGCTGGACCAGGCGGTCGTCGACGACATCGGGTGGGCTCGCTACCCGCGGGTCGACGCCAACGTCGAGAGCCAGCCGCCGCTGGGCGGCATCAGCATCGGGGTCGGCGCCTACGGGCAGCACCAGGACCTGGCTCTGGAGGCGGTGCGCTGCATAACCTCGCTGGAGAGCCAGACCGAGTACATGATCGGCGCCAAGAACCCCGGCGCCCGGGGCGCCGTCTACGACGACCCGGAGGTGCGGAGCATCTTCCCGATGGCAGACCTCATCCGAGAGTCCATTGGAGCCGCCGCCCCTCGCCCGAAGACCCCCTACTACACCGACGTTTCGACCGCAGTCGTCCGCAGCTTCCACCCGCCGACTTCGGTGAACCCGGAGCAGACGCCGGAGCGGGCGGCTTCCCTGATCGTCAACGTGCTCCACGATGAGGTGCTGCTGTGAACGTCGAAGCGGCTCCGGCTCCCGTCGGCGCCAAGTACACGGAACGGGCGGTAGGGGAGCGCCGGCTGGGATGGAAGCTGGTCGCACCGGCGGTGCTGGTCATGCTCCTGGTCACCGCGTACCCCATGATGAACGCCCTCTACCTGTCGCTTTTTAGCTACCGGCTGACCGACCCGGCCGGGCGCGAGTTCGTCGGTCTTCGGAACTACGCCGTGGTCCTCGGCGACAACCTGTGGTGGCAGGACGTCGGGACGACGCTGATCATCACGGTGATCACCGTCGTGGTCGAGCTCATACTCGGATTCGGCTTCGCCATGGTCATGCACCGGATCATCTGGGGCCGCCGAGGTGTGCGGACCTCAATCCTGATCCCCTACGGCATCGTCACGGTCGTGTCGGCATTCGCCTGGCGCTACGCCTTTGCCCTGGACTCGGGGTTCGTCAACCCATGGTTCAACCTCGGCGACAAGGCGTGGTTCGGAGACCGCTGGAGCGCGATCTTCGTCATCTGCCTGTCTGAGATCTGGAAGACGACTCCTTTCATCTCGCTGCTTCTGCTGGCCGGCCTGGCGCAAGTCCCGGAGGTGCTGCAGGAGGCGGCGAAGGTGGACGGCGCCACCTGGGCGCAGCGCCTGTTCAAGGTGACGCTGCCCAACATGAAGGCGGCGATCCTGGTGGCGGTGCTCTTCCGGACCTTGGACGCTTACCGCCTCTTCGACAACGTGTTCATCATGACGGCGGGAGCTCAACGCACCGAAACGGTTTCGTTCCTGGCCTACCGGCAGATGATCAGCCGGACCGCGCTGGGGTTGGGGTCGGCGGTCTCGGTTCTGCTCTTCCTGTCGGTGCTGCTTCTGGCCGCCATCTTCATCAAGGGATTCAAGGTTGACCTGAGCCAAGTGAGGGGCGGATGAAGCAGCGGATCGGCATCGGAACCATCCTCGGGGCCATTCTCATCATGGTGTGGGCCATCTCCCCGGTGGTGTGGATCGTCTCGTTGTCCATGAAGGCGGGCGACGACATCAACAACGGCCGGTTCTGGCCGAACAACTTCAGCAGCGAGAACTACCAGACCGTCTTCAGCACCGAGCTGTTCACCAGCGCCCTGCGCAACTCGATCGGCATCGCCCTTATCTCGACGGTGCTGTCGGTGGCGATCGCCACGGTGGCGGCGTACGCGATCGCCCGTCTCGACTTTCCCGGCAAGAAGACTGTGCTCTCCATAGCTCTGGCCATCGCCATGTTCCCGGCCGTGTCGCTCGTCGGCCCGCTGTTCGACACCTGGCGGACAGTCGGCCTCTACGACACCTGGCCCGGCCTGATCATCCCTTACATGTCGTTCACGCTTCCCCTTTCGCTGTGGACTCTGTCGGCCTTCTTCAAGGAGATCCCCTGGGAGATGGAGGAGGCGGCGCAGATGGACGGCGCCACCCCATGGCAGGCCTTCAAGAAGGTCATCGTGCCGCTTGCGGCGCCCGGTGTGTTCACCGCCGCAATCCTGGCGTTCTTCTTCGCCTGGAATGACTTCGTCTTCGCAATCTCACTCACGTCCACCAACAACGCCCGCACGGTGCCCGCCGCGCTGGCCTTCTTCACCGGCGAGTCGCAGTTCCAGCAGCCGGCCGGGGCGATCTCCGCCGCCTCCGTGGTGGTGACCATCCCGGTCATCATCCTGGTGCTGCTGTTCCAGAAGCGGATCGTCGCCGGCCTCACCAACGGTGCAGTCAAGGGTTAGTTAGGAGCGTCATGGCAGAGATCGAAGTCAGAAACCTGGTCAAGCGTTACCCCGACGGCTACCTCGCCGTGAACGACGTCAGCCTGGACATCGGCGACGGCGAGCTCATGATCCTGGTCGGCCCATCCGGGTGCGGCAAGTCGACCCTGCTGCGTATGATCGCCGGGCTGGAGGACATCACCTCCGGCGACCTGCTGATCGGCGGCGAGCGGGCCAACGACAAGGCCCCCCGCGACCGGAACCTGGCGATGGTGTTCCAGAACTACGCCCTGTACCCGCACCTGACCGTCTACGAGAACATCGCCTTCCCGCTCCGGCTGAACGGCCACTTCTCCGAGGATCAGATCCGCCAGAAGGTGGAGGAGGCAGCCGACACTCTAGAGCTCAAGGACCACCTCGAGCGCAAGCCCAGCCAGCTTTCCGGTGGGCAGCGCCAGCGGGTGGCTATGGGCCGGGCGATCGTCCGTCAGGCCGAGGCGTTCCTGTTCGACGAGCCGCTGTCCAACCTGGACGCCAAGCTGCGCGGCCAGATGCGCACCGAGATCTCCCGCCTGCAGCGCCGGCTCGGCATCACGACGGTCTACGTCACCCACGATCAGACCGAGGCGATGACTCTCGGAGACCGGGTCGCCGTCCTCCGCAAGGGGTTGCTGCAACAGGTCGCCACGCCGAGGGAGCTGTACCAGCAGCCGATCAACCTGTTCGTCGCCGGGTTCATCGGCTCACCGCCGATGAACTTCATCCCGGCGGAGGTGAACGGCCGCGAGGTTAAGCTGCCGTTCGTCACGTTCGAGGTGGCGCAGGAGGTGGCGGACCGCTTCGGCGACAGCCAGCTGCTGATGGCGGGAATCCGGCCGGAGAACTTCGAGGACGCCGCACTGGTCGACGACGACGACATGGCTCGCCCGGTGACCTTCAGCGCCCATGTGGACGTGACCGAGTGGCTGGGCAACGAGCTGTTCGCCTACGTCCCGTTCGACACCTCGGTCGAGATCCACAACCGGCTCAAGGCCCTGCAGCGTGAGCTGGACAGCGAGTCGCTGCGGACGCAGCTGGTGGTTGCACTGGACCCGGGAAGCCGCATCGGCGCTGGGGAGGACGCAAAGCTCACCTTCGACGCCTCCAAGATGCACTTCTTCGACCCGGGCTCCGGCGACAACCTCACCCGTGAGCTGGCGGCGGTGGCCAGCTGATCTCGACCGAATCCCGCTGACCGAGGAAGGACCCCGGCCGGACGCCGGCCCGTGGTGGCGCGAGGCCGTCGTCTACCAGATCTACCCGCGCTCGTTTGCCGACGGAAACGGCGACGGCGTCGGCGACCTTGAGGGCATCCGCAGCCGCCTGGGTTATCTGTCCTGGCTGGGAGTAGACGCGCTCTGGCTCTCCCCCTTCTATCCATCGCCCATGAAGGACTTCGGCTACGACGTCGCCGACTACTGCAACGTCGACCCGGTTTTCGGCGACCTCGAGGCGTTCGACCGGATGGTGGAGGAGGCGCACTCCCTGGGCATACGGATCCTGGTCGACCTCGTGCCGAACCACACCAGCGACCAGCACCCCTGGTTCGTCGAGTCCCGAAGCTCGCGAGACAGCCCCAAGCGCCACTGGTACATCTGGCGCGACGGCACGCCGGACAAGCCTCCGAACAACTGGAGGAGCGCCTTCACCGGGGAGTCGGCGTGGACTTGGGACGAGGCGACGTCCCAGTGGTACCTCCATCTGTTCCTGCCCGAGCAGCCGGACCTGAACTGGGCCGAGCCGGAGGTCGAGGAGGCGATGCACGGCGTCATGCGCTTCTGGCTGGACCGCGGAGTGGACGGCTTCCGGATCGACGTGGTCCACGCCATCGGCAAGGACCCCGCGCTGCCGGACTCGCCGCCGGAGTTGATTCTTCAGCCGCGGGCGTCGGTGCACGACGACCCGGCGACCCACCCGCTGCTCCGCCGGATCCGCGCCCTCGCCGACTCGTATGACCATAAGCCCGTCCTGGTGGGCGAGGTGCACCTGCTCGACACCGCAAAGATCGGCGAGTACTACGGCCAGGACGACGAGCTTCACTTGGCCTTCAACTTCCCGGCGCTCTATGCGCCGTGGGACGCAGAGGCGTGGAAGGAGCAGTTGAGGCGGGCGGACGAGATCTTCGGACCGGTCAACGCCTGGCCGACCTGGGTGCTGAGCAACCACGACGATCCCAGACACCGCTCCCGCTACGGCGGGTCCGAGGCGGCCGCCCGAGCTGCCGCAGTCCTGCTGCTCACCCTCCGAGGAACGCCGTTTATGTACCAGGGCGAGGAGCTAGGCCTGGAGAACGCGGTCATCCCGCCCGACCGCAAGGTGGACCCGGGCAATCGGGACGGCTGCCGGGCTCCCATCCCATGGGACCGCTCACCGAACCACGGCTGGGGGCCGGATCCCTGGCTGCCCTGGCCCCCGGAGCCGGAGACCAGAAACGTCGAGGCCGAGAAGGCGGACGATTCCTCGATCCTTCACCTGTACCGGCGGCTGCTGCAACTGCGCCGCAGCTCGCCTGCGCTGCGGCTGGGGGACATGAAGTTGCTCGATTCAGCGCCGGGCACGCTGGCCTACGAGAGAGCGTTGGCCGACGAGCGCTTCGTCGTCGTTGTCAACTTCTCGAACGAAAGCGTCGAGGTAAGTCGCGGCGGCTTGGGGCTACACGATGCCGCTGTCATGCCGCTACTCGGGAGCGCCCTCGAAGCATCGAATGCCGGTCAGCGTATTGAGATTCGCGCCAAAGCCGCTACCGTGCTGAAGGTAGGATGAGCCCCCCAGGCAGCGATAACTCCTCAGTACTGCAGCATCCCTCATAAGGCGAACCGAGCGGCTGCTGCCAACGACCAGGGTCGCGCCTTCTTCTAACGATTCCGCTTCGGTAGCTCAAGTGATCCGTCGCCACCTCCGATGACAGTAGCGACGGGCCCGGTGCCGATACCACCCACCGCGGTGGTTCCAGATCCCGAGTTGCAGAGCAGAAAGCCCTTGAGAGCGCCGATGCTCTCAAGGGCTTTCTTGTTTAAGGCGTCTGCTCCTGGAGGACCCCAGGAAGATCGACTTCGGGCTGCGCGGGCGACGGGCTTCGATCCCGCGACCTCCACCTTGACAGGGTGGCGAGCTAACCGTGCTGCTCCACGCCCGCAGTGTGTGTCGTTACTATCCTAACCTCAGAAAGGCCGCGGTCGGCTCGCCGGCGTGCCTCAGGGCCAGGTGGCTTCCAGCACCGGTGTGATCAGAGGCACCGTGCCGTTGTTGGTCAACGCCAGCAGCGACTCCTGCTCGGCCCTCAACGTTGCCGCTATCGCCACCGATCCGGGGCCGGCGTTGGACGAAGAGGTGGACGACGACAGAACCCGGTAGGCGGGCGGGGTCGGCGAGATCGCCACTGTCGGTGCAGGGACCTCGGTCCGGATGTCGAGCAGGGCTCCGCCGGGTTCGCTCCACGATGCCTGTGCCGAGAGCCTGCCGGCTCGGGCGGGCGCCATCTGGAACGCCGGGCAGCCCTTGGGCAGGCAGACCAGGTCCTCCGCCGGTGGGTCGATGTTCGGAAGAAGCACGCGGACCCGGCGGTCCGTCGCCTCATAGGTGAGGGCTATCTCCTCCAGGTCCACGAGCGTCGAACGGCCCGCCAGCGCGATCTCCGCCCCCTTCACCCCGGCGCCGGCCGGGAGGTCGACCGGCCGGTCCGCAACCGGCAGGACGCACTGGGTGCTGGGCGGCACGCTCGTCTCGTCGGTGACGGCGCACACCGTCACCGATCTCTGGTCCTGATCCAGGTTGCCCTTGAGCGTCACCCGAAGCTGGGGATCGGCGTTGTTCACCATGATTCGTATGCGCTCGCCGCCCTCCTCTCTACCGACGTGCAGCCGCAGGCGGTAGATGTGCAGGGTGTTCGGCTCGTCGTCTGCGGGGGCGCCGGTTCTCCCGATCGTGGGCGTCGAGGTGGCGAGCGCGCCGACCTCCTGGCGCGCTTCCTGCGGTTCGCTGGACGTCCCCTCCGCGCAAGCTGCCACGAGCAAAATGATCAGCGCGCAGGCAAGGGCGCGGGTCGGGGCCATGGTGGCGAAGCTACCCCCGGGAGGAACCTTCAAACGCCCCGGCCGGCGCGATGGCCGGCCTGCCCCCAGCGGGAAGCGGTTCCGGCGCTGGTACCCTGGACCTTCATGACGGAGGTCCCTCGCCATTGAGATGACCGGGTCCGCGACCTCGCTGGATGCCGAGGTCACCGAGTTCGCGCGCCGGATCGCGGAGATGGGGGCCGGCGAGCAGGCCCGGGTTTTCAACATGTCGTGGTGGAGCGAGCGCATGCTCGACTGGGCGATGTCCCACGACCTGTTCAAGACCCGCTTGTTCCACTTCGTGGACGTGTTCCCGGCCCTGCGCACGGACGAGAGCGTAGTCAACCACTTGGAGGAGTATTTCTCCGGCGTCGAGATCCCTCCGCCGTTGAAGGTCGGTTTGGACCTGGCGGAGCGGGTGCCTCTGGGCAAGGCGACCTCCTCGTTCGTCGCCAGGCGCAACATCCAGCGGATGGCCCGCCAGTTCATCGTTGGGGAGTCGCCGGGGGATGCCGAAGGAGCGCTGCGGCGGCTCTGGGGCCACGGCAGCAGCTTCACCGTCGACCTGCTGGGGGAGAAGACCATCACCTCTGCCCAGGCCGACGCCTATGCCCAGCGCGTGATGGCGATGCTCAAGTCGCTGTCCGCCTCGACGATCCGGTGGGAGCCACAGAACCACCTCGAACGTGATGACATCAGCCCCATCTCCCGGGTCAACCTGAGCGTCAAGCCGACCGCCCTCGCTCCGCTCTTCGCGCCGTTGACGGCAGAGGAGGGTTTGGCGCAGGTGAAAGAACGGCTGCGGCCGATCCTCCGGCAGGCGCAGTCGCAAGGTGCCTTCATCAACCTGGACGCCGAGCAGTACGACGTCAAGGACCTCACGTACCGGCTGGTCAAGGAGCTGTGGGACGAGCCGGAATTCGAGGGCATGGAGGGCGGCGTGGTCGTCCAGGCCTACCTGAAGGAGTCGGCCGCCGACCTCGCCGATCTCATCGACTGGTCCGCCTCCCGTTCCCGGCCGTTCACCATCCGCCTGGTGAAGGGGGCCTACTGGGACGCCGAGACGGTCGTCGCCCGGGCGGAGGACTGGCCGGTGCCCGTCTACGAGCACAAAGCGCAGACCGACCTCAACTACGAGCGCTGTGTTCGCATGCTGCACCACCGGCACGGCCGGGTGAAAGCCGCTTTCGCCAGCCACAATCTTAGGTCGCTGGCGTACGCGGTGGTCTACGCCCGCGAGCTCGGCATCTCCGACCGGGGCTACGAGCTGCAGATGCTCTATGGGATGGCCGAGCCGATCCAGCAGGCGATCCGGAGCCTCGGGCTGCGGCTTCGGGTGTACGCCCCGGTCGGCGAGCTCATTCCCGGTATGGCCTACCTGGTGCGGCGGCTTCTCGAGAACACCTCCAACGAGTCCTTCATCAGGCATCGCTTCGCCGAGGATTGGTCGCTGGAGGAGCTGGTCGCCCCGCCGGCCGCAATGGAGCTGCCGGAGCCCGAGCGTTCCTATCTGCGAACGGCGACCAGTGCGGCGTCGCCGGCGCCCTACTCCCCTGAGCCGCTTGCCGAGTGGCGGCAGCGCAGGGTGCGGGAAGAGTTCGGTGCCGAGGTCGTCCGGCGCCGCACGGCGCTGGGGCTGGACGTCCCCGCTGTTATCGACGGCCGGGAGGTCAGGACCAGGGCCTCCATCGCATCGGTGGATCCGGCGAACCCGTCGACCGCCGTGGCCCACTCGGCCGCGTGCGGGCCCGAGCAGGCAGAGGCGGCAGTGGCGGCTGCAGCAGCCGCGTGGCCTCGATGGAGCCGGACGCCGGTCGCAGAGCGAGCAGGGGTGCTGTTCCGGGCGGCCGCCTGGATGCGCCAGCGTCGCTCGCAATTGGCCTCGCTCGAGATATTCGAAGCGGGCAAGCCGTGGAGAGAGGCGGACGCCGATGTCTGCGAAGCGATCGACTTCTGCGAGTACTACGGACGGGAAATGCTGCGCCTGGAGGGGGGCGCTCCGGTGCAGTCGCCGCCCGGCGAGCGCAATCGGCTTACCTACGCCGCCCGGGGAATAGGAGTGGTGATCGCGCCGTGGAACTTCCCGCTCGCCATCCCGATGGGCATGACGGCGGCGGCGCTGGTGGCCGGCAACCCGGTGATCTTGAAGCCGGCCGAGCAGACTCCAGGTGTCGCGTGGCAGATCGTCCGGGCGTTCCGGGCCGCCGGGCTGCCGGAGGGTGTGCTCAACTTCCTTCCCGGATACGGCGAGGAAGTCGGCCCAACGCTCGTGCAGCACCGCGAGGTGTCGTTCGTGACCTTCACGGGCTCCCGGGAGGTAGGCCTGGGCATCGTCGAGTCGGCGGGCCGGACGGCGGTTGGGCAGCACCACGTCAAGCGGGTAGTCGCCGAGATGGGTGGCAAGAACGCCCTGATCATCGATGCCGACGCCGACCTCGACCAGGCCGTTCCGGGCATCATCTACTCCGCTTTCGGCTATTCGGGACAGAAGTGCTCGGCGGCGAGCCGGCTCATCGTCCTTGGATCGGTCTACGACCAGACCATCGAGCGACTGGCCCAGGCGACGCGGGAGATCCTCGTGGGTCATCCGTCGGCGTCCGGCGTCACCGTCGGGCCGGTGATAGACGAGGACGCCTACAAGCGGATCCGCGGGGCAGTCGAGAAGGGCCGCGCCGAAGGCCGGGAGATATTGGTGCGGGACGACGTCCCGGGCAGGGGCTGGTTCGTCGGGCCGGCGATATTCGACCAGCTTGACCCCAAGTCCGATCTGGTGCAGAACGAGATCTTCGGACCGGTGCTGTCGGTCCTTCGGGCGGACAGCTTCGACCAGGCGATTGCCCTGGCCAACGACACCGCCTACGCCTTGACGGGGGGCATCTACTCTCGGCTGCCCTCGCACATGCGGAGGGTGGAACAGGAGTTGCGAGCGGGCAACGTCTACCTGAACCGGCCGATCACCGGAGCGGTGGTGGGCAGGCAGCCGTTCGGCGGCTACGGCATGTCCGGCGTGGGCTCCAAGGCCGGGGGACCGGACTACCTGCTGCAGTTCCTCAACCCGCGGACGGTTTCCGAGAACACTCTCCGGCAGGGCTTCGCCCCGTCGGAGGCGGTCGGCGGAGTGTGAGAAAGGGCGGTTCGCTCATCTGCTCTCGGACTGTTGCCGGAACCGCCCTGCCCTACAGAGTCGAGGGCGGTTCGTTCATCTGCTCTCGACTGTTGCGGGAACCGCCCTGCCCTACAAAGTCGTGGGCGGTTCGCTCATCTGCTCTCGACTGTTGCCGGAACCGCCCCTTCCGGGCGGAGGGTGATGCCGGTGAACAGCTTTACTGGGCCTTCTGGCGTCGTCACCCGGTAGGCCTGCATGACCATGGCGGTAACGGCGACCGCTTCCAGCATTGAGAAGTACTGGCCGATGCACGCCCTCGGGCCTCCTCCGAACGGGAAGTACGCGTATCGAGTCCGCGCCCTCTCCCGATCCGGAGTGAACCGCTCGGGGTTGAACTCCTCAGGGTTGTCCCAGAACTCCGGGTGGCGGTGTGTGGCCCAGGTGCTGGCGAGGACCGTCGTGCCGGCAGGGATGTCGTAGCCGCCGATGTTGTCGCCGGTCACGCAGTAGCGGCCCATGGCGTAGGCCGCCGGGTACAGCCGCATAGCCTCCTTGATGACCATGGTCGTGTACCTCAGGTTAACAATGTCCTGAAGCGTCGGCTCGGTGCGGCCCTCCAGGATGCGGTCGACTTCGGTGTGGACGTTGGCCTGGACCTCAGGATGCCGGCCGAGCAGGTGCAACGTGAAGGTGAGCGACGTCGCCGTCGTCTCGTGACCGGCGAGCAGAAAGATCAGGACCTGGTCGCGAAC
>DATAAN010000107.1:0-4200 GCA_036260105.1 Actinomycetota bacterium | reverse complement strand
GCCGCTCCAGTGCAGTGGGCCGTCCTCGAGGGGGACGCCGAGTCAGGCGTAGCGATCATGAAGATGGATCCCGGCTTGGACACGGGGCCGGTGTACGAGATGGTCCCCGAGCCGATCCGCCCCGACGACACCAGCGGAACGCTGGCCGACCGCCTTGCGCAGCTGGGCGCCCGGCTCCTGCCCGGCACCCTGGAGCGAATCGATCAACTGACGCCGGAGCGCCAACCTGAAGAGGGGGTCACCTACGCCTCCAAGCTGAGCCCCGAGGACGCCCGCATCGACTGGTCGATGCCGGCCACAGCCGTCAACAACCGCATCAGGGCTTTCAACCCCCGCCCGGGAGCGTGGACTACCCTCAACGGCAAGCGCCTGAAGGTGTGGTCGGCCCGGGTGCTGGACCCGCCCTCAGGCGGGACTCCCGGAAGTGTCCGAGTCGAAGACGACCGCCTCCTGGTCACGACCGGGTCGGGGGTCCTTCAGCTTCTCGAGGTTCAGCCGGAGGGCAAAGCCAGGATGCCGGCGGCCGATTTTCTCCTCGGGCATCGTCACGAGGTGGGCCCAGCCCTCGAATAGGGCACATTCACTGCCCTTCTGGTTGGAAATGCCTATTCCCCGGCACCGCTGATTGGTGTGGAATCCGTACAAAAGCTCAGGGCCATCGAGGGGGCCGAGGTGGACGGATCCACATGGCGCGGCATCGATACCAGCGATTACGAGGAGGTTCGGTTCGCCGCCGTCATGAACGGCGGGGTGAGCCTGGCCATCTGGATGGGCGGGGTCGCGATGGAGCTCAACCTCGTCACCTCACGAACGCCGGACGTCGTATATGGCGACCTGCTCGAGGCGCTGCGCAGCACCGCTCGGGTTGACGTGATATCCGGCACCAGCGCCGGCGGCGTTAACGGCGGCTTTCTGGCGCTGGCCACCGTTCATGGCACCAAGCTCAGCAGTCTGGGAGCTCTCTGGGCGGACAAGGGTGGACTCTTCGAACTGCTCAGATCGGTCAAGGAGAATGAGCCTCCCTCCCTGATGCGGGGAGACGAGTACTTTCTCCCGAGCCTTCGCCAGGCTTACGAAGCCATCCGGCCTCCCGAGGGAGCGCCGCCGCTGATTCCGGCTGACGAGGCCCCCATCCACCTCACTATCACCACGTCTGTGATCAACGGCAGGGTGATGGAGTTTCGCGACGATTTCGGTCAGCCGATCCTGGAGGTTGAGCACCGGGGGCAGTTCGTGTTCGAGCGCGGGGTGTCCGAGGACGGCGGGGATCACTTCGCCGGCGACAAGATCGTCGACCATTTGGCTCTTGCCTCCCGCTCTACAGCGTCGTTCCCGCTCGCCTTCGAAGCGAGCTTTGTCCCCATCGGGTCCAGCCCGTCCGAGAACCACCCGAACATGGGCGGGTTCGCCAACTTCCAGGCCAACCGCTTCGTGGTCGACGGAGGAGTGCTGGTTAACCAGCCGATCGGCCCGGCACTGAACGCAATTTATCGACAGTCGGCCGAGAAGTCGGTCCGCCGGATCCTGGCCTACGTCGCTCCCGACCCAGGTCACTTCGTGGAGGCTGAGCCGGATGTCTACGGCAACCCGCCGAAGCTGGCCCGTGTGATGACCGCAAGCCTTCTCCAGATGCCGCAGGCCCAGACGATCATCGGGGACCTGCAGGAGATCCAGCGTCGCAACCGTGAATCCGTGCACGAGCGGGACCTTCGCCCCAACCTTCTTGTTGTCCTCGCGAACCAGCTCGTGAAGCTTCGAGATGATCTGTTTTCGAACTACCAGAGCACTCGCCTGCGAAAGGTCGTCGCATTCGTTGCGGATTCGGTGCGCCGGGAGTCCGTGCCGGAGGGTCGTCTGGCGTGGACTTATGACGAGCTCGTCGAAGCCTTCGACAAGTTGGAAGAAGGGCAGCAGATCAAGGCCGTCCCGGCCCGGCCGGTGTGGCCGGAGAGCGACGAGTGGGATTGGGGCATCACGCCCCTCGAGCGTGCCGCCGCCTTCGGCATCGACCTGCTCCGCTCCGCCCTATTCATCACGCCCTTCGATGAGACCGAGACTCGGACAAGGCTCCGGGAGGCCAGGGGAAGGTTTCACGACTTCCGGAGGAACGTTGAGAGGTTTCGCCAGAAGGACACGCGTTTCTGGAGGACTGTAGCCGCTCCTTTGCCGGCCCCGCCCGCTGATCCCGCAGAGCGCAGACAGCTCCTCACTCAATGGGCCGCGAGAGTCAGCGCAGAGTGGCCCCCGGCGAATGCCGGCACGGAGGTCCGGTTCACCACCGACGAGCTCAAGCAGCTGGCTCTTCAGTTTCGGGATGAGTTGGCCGCCGTGCTGCCGGTGATCTGCGATGCGCTTGCGGCCAGCGCGCCTCCGTCCCGAGACAAAAACCCTGCGGTTGAGAAGCCTAGGGACGCCCTGCTCGACACTGTCGAGAGTCTCAGCTGCCCGAAGCTTCCGGCTAGGGAGGAAGCGGTTGGCCCGGCCGAAGCAAAAGAGCAGAGGGTTGAGCAGCTGTGCGATTGGATCAGGGACAACCCCCCTAAGGTTGCCTCCAACATCCTCTTGCGTCTTTTGGCCCTGGAGGTGGTCTACGTGGGGCTAAGCGGCACCCCGCCCGTTATCCCGCAAGACGTGGACTTGATCCAGGTCAGCGGCAACACCCCAAACGGGTTCGACGGTCCGGACAAGGCCAAGGACAAGCTCGCCGGCGTACAGCTGAACCACTTCGGCGCCTTCTACAAGAAGTCGTGGCGGGTGAGTGACTGGATCTGGGGCAGAGTCGACGGCGCCACCCGGCTGGTGCAGGCGCTGCTAAGTCCGGCCCGGCTACGGCAACTGGGTCTGACCCCCAAGGAGGCGTGCCAGCTAATCCAGGTTTGCGCCGGCCTAGCTCCCGACCCAAATGGGCTCGGCCGAGAGCTTTCCGATCGAGCCGAGGCGGTATCGCCTTACCTGGAGTCGGAGTTCGCCAAGGAGAAGGCTGAGATCGAAGGCGAGCTCGGCTTTCTAGAGTCTGCTGATCTGCCTCTGCCGCCTAGCCTGCCGGCTGCCACCAGGGTGATCGCCCGCCGTGAACACCTGCGGATCCTGAAGGATGAGGGCGAGCTGGCGAGGCTCGCGGAAGCGGTGGAGGCGGACCGGAAGGTGGGCGGCGTCGAGCGTCCCGACGCAGATGAATTCGCTTCGAGATTCCGCGAGCTCGAGCGGTCGGGCCGGCTCACCGACGAGGCGTACTTTGACCTCTTCCGGCAAGCGAACGTGGGCGCCGAGCATCTAAAGCAGGAAGCCGGGAGCCGTCTCTTCACCGAAACCACCAGCAGGACGATTGCCGTAGGGGCCGCGGCCCTCGATGTCTCCGGCGTCAAACTTGGGCCGGCTCGGCTCGCACTCCGGGTGGTACACGTGCTCGCACAAGCGGTTTACCGCCTTGTCGGAGCGGCAGGCCTCCCAGGAAGAGCTGGGCGATGGCTTGCCTCACGGCTTGGTCGGTTACTTCCTTTTCGCAGGAGTTAGAGCGTATCCCGGACCAGAATCAACTAGGGCGCCCCGGCCTGGTATCCCGGCTCTAGAAGGACGTCCTCATTTGGCAGGCGGTAGTAGACCTGCCAGTTGTAGTAGCCGAGGAACGCCCGAGGGTCCCTGAGCATCTGCTGGGCGTACAGCGTGACGGCGTCGACGTAGAGCTGGCTGCGGTTGTAGGCGAACAGCGCCCGGCCCATGTTGGCCGGCGCGCCCGAAGCCTTTAGATATCGGGCGGCCGCGAAGATGGCGTCCCGGTTGTCGTTGATGTCGCCCCGGCCGTAGGCCGCCCAGGTCGAGGGCAGGAACTGCATCGGTCCCTGGGCTCCCGCAGTGCTGGTTCCCCTAATCCGCCCCATGCGGCTCTCGATGAGGTGCACGGCGGCCAGGTAGCCCCAAGGTATTCCGAACTCGGCCTCCGCTTCCCGGTAGTAACGCTCAAGCTCCTCCGCGGGGGCCGGCTCGACGATGTTCCAGTCAGGCAGCTGCGTACCTGGTCGGGTGAGTCGCCGGAGCTGCTCCCCGGCCCGTATGTTGGCCTCCACGGTCTCCCTCAACTCCGGCGGTGCCCGGTCGAGCACCGCTTGCTTGAACGCCGGGTCGGCCACCGCTTTCCTGTAGGCCGCCTGCTGGATCCGTCCCAGTCGAGGGAGCGCCTTGGGGTCGGTGGCCGGGTCGCGG
>DATAAN010000106.1:0-5951 GCA_036260105.1 Actinomycetota bacterium | reverse complement strand
CCGGCTCCGCCGGAGCGGGCGCGATGCTCGCCGTGATGTCCGAGCGCCTGGTGGCGCTGTCCGTGGGCACCCTGGTGCTAGTCGCTGTCGGGGTGAGCCTTCTCGGGTTCTGCTTCCGGCGTACCCCGCTCGCCATGCTCTTTGTAGGCGCCGTTGCCGGCTTCATGGGAACGGCCGCCGCGGTCAGCGGCCCTCCCATCGCCCTGGCCTACCAGGAGGATCCCGGCCCGGTGATCCGTGCCACGCTGTCCCGCTTCTTCCTGGCCGGAACGTGCATCGCGATCGCAGCCCTGGTTCCGGCCGGCCGCCTGGGGCTGTACGAGCTGGGCGCCGGGCTCGCTCTGCTGCCCGGTGTCGCCGTGGGCGTGCTGTTCTCTCGACGGCTGCATCCGGTGCTGGACACGGGGAGGGCGCGGCCTGCCGTGCTGGCGGTGGCGGCGATCTCGGCCGCCGGCGTGCTGCTGAAGGAGCTGCTCTAGGCCTAGGTCGACTGCAGCAGCGCGGCGATCTCGAACGCCAGGTCGAGCGACTGGCGGGCGTTGAGGCGGGGGTCGCAGAGCGTCTGGTAGCTGTTCCGGTCCTGCAGGTGGTCCTCCAGGATGTCGTCGACGCCTCCCAGGCACTCGGTCACCGCGTCGGGGGTCAGCTCGAGGTGGACGCCACCGGGCACCGTGCCCTCCTGCTGGTGGACCGCGAAGAATCCCTTGATCTCGCTGAGGATGTTGTCGAAACGGCGGGTCTTTACGCCGGTCGCCGTGGTGAAGGTGTTGCCGTGCATCGGATCGCACACCCAGACCACCGGGTGACCCGAACCCTGAACCTCCTGGATGAGAGGGGGCAGCTTCTCCTCGACCAGCCTTGCTCCGAGCCGGGGGATCACGGTGAGACGGCCGGGGATCCGGTCGGGGTTGAGCACCCGGCACAGCTCGACCACCTCGGCCGGATCGGTCTTCGGACCTACCTTGACGCCGATCGGGTTGCGGATGCCCGACAGGAACTCGATGTGGGCGCCGTCCAGCTGGCGGGTGCGCTCCCCTGCCCACAGCATGTGGGCCGAGCAGTCGTACCAGTCGCCGGTGAGGCTGTCCCGGCGGGTGAGCGCCTCCTCGAATCCGAGGATAAGGGCTTCGTGCGAGGTGTAGAAGTCGACCTGGTGCAGGTGCGAGTCGTTCTTGAGGTCGATGCCGCACGCCTCCATGAACCGCAGCGCCATGGAGATCTGCCGGACGATCGCCTCGTACTGCTGGCCCTGCCGGCTCGAGGCGACGAACTCCTGGTTCCAGACGTGCATCTGGCCGATGTCGGCGAAGCCGCCTTTTGTGAACGCCCGGATCAGGTTCAAGGTGGCCGCGGCCTGGTGGTAGGCGCGGATCAGCCGGCGGGGATCCGGCCTGCGGGCCTCGGCATCGAACTGAGGGTCGTTCACCGAGTGGCCACGGAAGCTCGGCAGCTCCACGCCGTCCACCATCTCGTGCGAGGCGGATCTCGGCTTGGCGAACTGGCCCGCGATGCGGCCAACCTTGACCACCGGCAGTCCGCCGGCGTAGGTGAGGACGACCGCCATCTGGAGGATGACCTTCAACTGGTCGCGGATGAGGTCCGGTGAGAAGGCGTTGAAAGACTCGGCGCAGTCGCCCGCCTGGAGAACGAACGCCTTGCCCTCGGCGGCCTGGGCGAGCGCGGCCTGCAGGGCGCGGGCCTCGCCGGCGAAGACAAGGGGCAGAAGGCGCCGGATCTCGCCGAGCGCCGACTCGAGGTCCTCGCCCGCCCAGTCCGGCTGCTGCGCGGCCTGCTTTGTCCGCCACGACGACGGCGACCAGGTTGTCTGCATGGGCATATGTTCGCGTGATTCCGGGCGTCCTGCCGTTTTGGCGTCGGCTACCGGACTACTTGACGGAGAAGAGCTCCTTCTCGTCGGATGGGTCCGGGGGGCCGAGTTTCGGCTTCGGATCGAGACGGCTGAGCCCGTTCCAGGCCAGGTTCACCAGGTGAGCGGCCACCTTTTCCTTACTCGGCCGCTCCGAGTCCAGCCACCACTGGCCCACCAACGCCACCATGCCGACCAGCGCGTGGGAGTAGAGGACCGCCATCTTCGGGTCGAAGCCCCTCTGCCTGAACTCTTGAGCGACGATGTGCTCGACCTGAGAGGCGATGTCGCTCAAAAGACTGGCGAAGTTCCCGGAGGTGGAAGCGACGGGGGAGTCCCGTACCAGGATGCGGAACCCCTCCGACTCGTCCTCGATGTAGCTCAGCAGCGCCACCGCCGCCTGTTCGAGCATGGCCCGTGGATGGGTGGCGACGAGCGCTTTGGTGACCCTCTCCAGCAGGTTCTGGATCTCGCGGTCGACTACGACTGCGTAGAGACCCTCCTTCCCGCCGAAGTGCTCGTAGACGACCGGCTTGGACACCTTGGCGCGCTGGGCGATCTCTTCGATCGAGGTGGCTTCGAAACCCCGCTCGGCGAAGAGCTCTCGCCCGATGTTAAGTAGCTGTTCCCGCCGTTGATGGCCGGTCATTCGAGCTCGCGGCGCGGAGGCCGCCGTGCTCACGGGACTTCCAAACGGCATGGCAAGGTCCCACTATATGCGCTTGGCCTCCAACTGTTCGGGAGTCGGCCTCTTGATGTTGCGGGCCAGGCCCATCGCGCGGAGGCCGCTGATGAACCAGGCGCTCGGGTCGAAGTCGAACTTTCGGAGGCCGTGCTTGTAGGAAGTTGGGAAGGCGTGGTGCGTGTTGTGCCACCCCTCGCCGAAGGAAAGCAGCGCCATGACGAAGTTGTTCGTGGAGAGGTCGCGGCTCTTGTACGGACGGCTGCCGTAGAAGTGGCAGATGGAGTTGATGCTCCAGGTGACGTGGTGCAGGAAGAAGATCCGTGCCAGGCCGCCCCAGATGAATGCGGTGAGGCCGCCCATCCACGAACGGGTGATGATAAGGCCGAGGATGCCCGGCAGGGTGATCGAGATGAAGGCGAGAAGGGGGAAGTTGCGATCCACCCTGCGAATGGCCTTGTCGGCCACCAGGTCCGGCGCAAACTTCTTGATGTTGGTCTTCTCCCGGTCGAAGAACCAGCCGGTGTGTGCGTGCCAGAGGCCGGTCAGCACACCCTTGACGCCTTCGTGCTCCTCCAGGTGGGGCGAGTGGGGGTCGCCCGGCTTGTCGGCGTAGGCGTGGTGACGGCGGTGGTCGGCGACCCAGCGGATGACCGGACCCTGTAGTGCCATGGAGCCGGCGACCGCGAGGGCGACCTTGATCGGAGTGATCGTCTCGAAGCTGCGGTGCGTGAGCATCCGGTGGAAACCGACCGTGATGCCCATGCCCGTGATCACGTAGAAGACGAGGAAGAGGGTGACGTCAAGTGCCCTGACGCCGTGGCCCCAGAGCATCGGGATGCCGATGGCTGCTCCGAGGAAAGGAAGCACCGTCACCGTGAGCGCAAGTCTCCGCTCCAGCTTCAGTGTCTTCTCGGAGGGGACAACCGTGATGTCCTTGGCCTTGACCGTCGGTGGAGCGACTACTGCTTGTGTCATGTGAGGGAAATCCTTTCCGGCGTGTGGCTTACGCTTACGAACCCGTAACCTACGATAACGTAACCTGAAAGTAAACCCGTCAAACATCCTTTTTGACCGCAAATAAAAAAGATTTGGCGCCCATTTGCCGGCGCATTACCTCCGGCCGTCAACCAGTCGTTTACCCAGTCGAAGGACCACCTTCCGGTGGAGAGGTGCGAAGGCCGCGGGGTATGCGGCCGGGAAGGAGTTCCAATGCTGCGCGGTGCCATTCAGACCGTCTATCTGGCGGCGGGGTTCGTGTTCGCCTATCAGCACGCATACCTGAGCGTGAGTGACTGGAAAACGGGCCTGTCCGCGGTGGCGGCTGTGCTGTTGTGGCCCCTGCACTACATGGGGGTCAACATGCACCTGGGAGCTATATAGTCAGATCTTTCGGCGGACGACGCTCCGCTTGACCTCCTGAATGGCCTCCGTGACTTTGATCCCCCGCGGGCAGGCGTCGGTGCAGTTGAACGTCGTCCGGCATCTGAACGCTCCGTCGGACGAGCTGAGGATATCCAGTCGCTCGGCCCCGCCCGCATCCCGTGAGTCGTAGATGAAGCGGTGGGCATTGACGATCGCCGCCGGCCCGACGTAGCTGCCGTCGCCCCAGAAGATCGGGCACGAAGTGGTGCATGCGGCACACAGGATGCACTTGGTCGTGTCGTCGAACCTCTTCCGCTCCTCCGGCGTCTGGATCCGCTCGCCTGCCGGTGCCGGCTGGTCGTTGATCAGCCAAGGCTTGACGGCCCGGTACTGGTCGAAAAAGGGCTCCATGTCGACGATGAGGTCCTTCTCTACCGGAAGCCCCCTGATCGGCTCAACGCTGATCGGCTGCTCGAGGTCCCGGCAGAGAACCGCACACGCCAGGCGGTTGACGCCGTTGATCATCATGGCGTCGGACCCGCACACTCCGTGGGCGCACGATCGACGGAAGCTGAGGCTTCCGTCGAGGTGCCACTTCACCTGATGAAGGGCGTCCAGGACCCGCCCGTTGTCCTCGATCTCAACGTCGTATTCGGCCCAGTAGGGATCTTCTCCGGGGCTCCGGCGCTGGACCTTGAGGCTTACGGGAAGCACAAAGCCAGTATCCCAGCTTGCGCCGGGCTACCGGATCAGTGGCAGAACTGGTCCAGCATCCCCCACCACGCGTCGAGGGAGAGGTGGGCCGACTCCCGTCCGAGCTCCGAGTCGACCAGCGCGCTGCGCAGCGCTTTGGCGTGCTGGATGTCGAGCACCGCGTGGAGCTTGAAGAAGGCGAGTGCCTGAGTGGAGTTGACACCGTAGTGGGCGATCAGCCCGTCGGCCTTGGACTGCGCCACCTCCGGCTGCTGCGACTCGTAGGCGTAGAGGGCGCCGATGGCCTCCTCCTGGCCACGGTTGCAGAGTGAGGTGTACGTCTCGACGAGGTTGCGGGTCTGGCACGTCGCAGTCGAGGCCTTCACCTCGTCGGCGGAGACGCCCAGGCCGGCGGCGAAGTCGAGCCACATGTCGGCGTGGGGCCGGGGGTTCGACGACTCGTCGGTCAGGACCTCTTGAACAGCGGAGCGAGCAGGCTCATCGTCGATGTGCTGAAGAGCGGCGGTGAGGAAGCTGGGGAGCGCCTTTTCGTAGTGGTAGTACTGCTTGGAGTACTCCTGGAGGGTCTCCAGGGATACCTTGCCCTGGCTCCACTTGACGTAAAAGGGATGGGTCAGCAGGTGCCGCTCTTTGACGATGGCGTTTATGCCCACACGTACCTCCAATGCGTCCGCAGGAATTCCAACCGAACAGTCTGAAAACTATCACTTTGGGCCGGGCCGGCGAGAGCGTCGATATGCTGCCGCCATGGACGCCGTCCTGTCGCCGATCGAGTGATCCGCAGGCACCCCTTCGGATGTTTCGTCGGCCTGGCCTACGCCCTGACCTGGCTGCCGCAGGCGATGAGCTTTGTCCTTGCGCAGCGGCTCGATATCGAGCTCAGCAACGAGGACAACTTCCGCCACTTCAGGGATCTTTTCGGCGCCCAGCCGAACATCCTGGCCCAGACGGCTTACGGAATCCTCCCCTGGGCAATCGCCGTGTTCCTCTCGAAGCGTCACGGCGACGAAAACCTCGCAGCCGTGCCCCGGCTCCGCTGGTGGCCGGGCCGCTTCGAGGTGGAGCAGCGGGCGGAGGTCTAAAGAGCAGGTCGCGACACGCATTGAGTGACGAGCCGGGCCGGCGAAGTCGCAACCCGTAGTCGTTCTGGTGCTCTTCCGAGATTGCGTTGCTGTCCCAGGCAGCTGTGGCACTTTTTGTCATACCTCTTCCCTACCATGGTGTCATGTTCGAACCGCTGGACACCGCCCTGTCGCTCCTCGAGTCGTTCGTCGGGTCGTTTCGCCCGGAGGAGCTGTCCAAGGAGCAGTCTGTTGCCGCTCT
>DATAAN010000105.1:0-25117 GCA_036260105.1 Actinomycetota bacterium | reverse complement strand
GGTGTGGGAGGAGAGCTTCTGCAACGTCCGTCTGTTCGCGCTGGTGGACGTCGCCGACGCAGGGCTTCCTTCCCCGGCCGCCGCGGCGCTCACGGTGGATCTGGACCAGCAGACGGTTCAGCTGGAGCGACTCTTCGTTCATCCCGGATTTCCCCAGGCCAGCACCACGTGCCGTCTGGTGACCGGTCTCGCGGACAGGCTACGAGCTGCGGGCGCCACCCTTCTGAGAGTTCGGCCGGGTGACGATCCAAAGCAGCTGGAGCAGCAGCTGCAGGCCGGGTTTCGCAGGTCGGCGGTGGCTCCGGGGTGGATGGAAATCGCGCTTTGAGTATCCGCCCCAGTTGGGGCGGCCAACGAGGGAGGTAGAGACATGACTTTGATTCAGTTCTTCCTGGCGGTGCCCGTGGCCCTGCTGGCAGTGCTCCTGTTCCACGACTTCATGGCCGGCCTGGGCGAGGACCGCCTGTGGGGCCCGCCGCTGGCGGACGAGGAGCTACCGGCCGGCCGGTCCACAATGCAGGTCCACGAGCCGTCCCACGTGACGCCGGTGCCCGCCCTGCTCAAGAAGGCCAGCTGAATCCCACTGACGGCTCCGCCGGAACTTCGACCACCGGCGGAGCCGATAGAATTGCGGGGTGGAAACTCCTGATCGGCTGAACGTCGTCCGAGCGTGGAGTCCCTGCCCCGCTCCCGCCTGCTGACGTCCGAACCAACACATCCGTGATCCAGTTTCGGCTACTCGGACCATTCGAGCTGCTGCGTGACGGTGACCCGGTTGATCTGGGGCCCCACCGGCAGCGGGCGGTACTTGCAGCCCTCACCATTCACGCCAACCGTGTCGTCTCTCTCGACCGGCTGATCGACGAGCTATGGGGCGAGGAGGCCCCGGCGCAGGCGATCGGCACCCTGCAGGCCTACGTCTCCAACCTGCGACGGGTGCTGGAGCCGGACCGGTCCCCCCGGGAAGCACCGAAGATCCTCATCACCCAAAGTCCGGGATACGTACTGCGCATTCCGCCGGACTCCCTGGACGTCTCCCGGTTCCAGGCTCTGGCCGCTGAAGGCAGGCGTCTGCTGGAGAGTCGCGACCCGGGAGCGGCTCGTGACCGCCTCGACGAGGCGCTTTCGCTGTGGCGGGGCGCCGCACTCGCCGACTTCGCGTTCGAGCCTTTCGCTCACGCCGAAGCCGCCCGGCTGGAGGAGATGCGCCTGGTGGCGCAGGAGGACCGCATGCAGGCGTCGCTGGACCTCGGTGAGCACGCCTCGGCCGTTCCGCAGCTGGAAGCCGCGGTCTCCGCGAGCCCCCTCCGCGAGCGGCTGATCGGGATGCTCATGCTGGCGCTCTACCGGTCCGGCCGGCAGGCGGACGCCCTCGCCGTCTACCAGTCGGCGCGGCGGATGCTAATCGAGGAGCTGGGGATCGACCCCAGCCCGGCGCTGCGCCGGCTAGAGGCCGACATCCTTGGACAGTCGCCGTCGCTCGAGTGGCGCCCGCCTCCGGGCCTGACCGTAGCGGTCCCAGCGCCTCCGCCGCCTGCTGTGGAAACGCCGCCGCCGGCGGTCACGCCGCTTCCCGCTCCCGTAGCTGCGGCGCCGGCCTCGGCGCTCCCCCGTCCGCAGAACCCCATGGTCGGTCGGGAGCGCGAGCTCGCGGTCCTTCGGGGGGCGCTCGACCAGACGGCCGCCGGCCGTGGCGGCGCGGTGCTGGTGCAAGGCGAGCCCGGCATAGGCAAGACCCGGCTCGTCCAGGAGCTCCTCGCCCGGGCTGCGGAGCAGGGCATCGTCTGCGCTTGGGGAGGCAGCTTGGAGGGCGGCGGCACGCCCGCCTACTGGCCCTGGGTCGAGGTGATCCGCACGCTCGTGTCCGGGGCCGGCCCGGAGCATGCGCCCGCATTCGCCGGACCGGGCATCGCGGAGCTCGCTCAGGTCGTTCCGGAGATCCAGCAGCTGACCGGCCAGCTGGAGGCCCAGGTGCCGTCCGATCCCGAGACCGCCCGTTTCCGGCTGTTCGAGGCGGTGGCGAGGGTGCTCTCTACCTTTGCGAGCCAGCGGCCGCTGGCGATCGTGCTGGACGACTTGCAGTGGGCCGACGGCGCCTCCTTTCAGCTGCTCAGCTTTCTGGCGCCTCGCCTCCGGGACTCCCGCCTGCTGATTCTGGGAACCTACCGGCCGGCGGAGATCGGCCCGAGCCATCCTCTTCGGGAAGCTCTCGCCGTGCTGTCGCGGCATCAGGTGGCCGACCGGGTGTCGCTGGACGGCCTGAGGCCGGCGGAGGTCGCCGAGCTGATCCGGGTCACCACCGGAACCACGGTTCCCGCCCGCACGGTGACAGCAGTCCAGAACCGCACCGAGGGCAACCCCTTCTTCGTCGCCGAGCTGGCCAGACTCCTTGCCGCAGAGCACGAGCTTGGGGGCGCGGAGCTGGAGCGCGCCGTCCCCGCCGGTGTACGGGACGTCGTGAGGCGGCGGCTCGCCCGGCTCCCGGAGGAGACGGTCGCCGTACTGTCGCTCGCCGCAGTGAGCGGCCGCGACTTCGAGCTGCCCATCCTTGAGAGAGCGGCGCACCTGGATGCGGACCGCACGCTCGAGCTGGTCGAGGCGGCGCTCATGAGCGGGCTCGTGCTGGAGCACACGGAGCTGGTCGGCCGCTTCCGCTTCAGCCACGACCTGGTCCGAGAGACGATCCTCGAGGAGCTCACAGCGTTCCGCCGGGCCCGAATGCACGCCCGCATCGCTGCCGCTCTGGAGGCGACCTACGGAGACGACCCGGCGCGGGTGCTCGAGCTGGCCAACCACCTCTACGAAGCAGCGCCGGCCGGGGTGAGCGAACGAGCGATTCCCGTGACCCTGGCGGCGGCGGAGGTCGCCTACGCCCGCCTGGCGCACGAGCAGGCCGAGGAGCAGCTCAACCGGGCTCTCCAGCTGCTCAAGAGACTTCGGTCGGGCGCCGATCGGGATCGCAAGGAGCTGGAGGTTCAGCTTCGGATGAACTCGGTGCTCATGATGACCAAGGGCTACGCCGCACCCGAGGCGGGCCAGGCCCTTGCCAGGGCGCGGGAGCTTTGCCTGGCGCTCGGTGAGCGCCGTGAGCTCATTCCCGTCCTTTGGGGCCTCTTCGCATTCAACTTTGTCAGCGCCCGGTACCCGGTGGGCCACGAGTACGCCGAGCAGCTGCTCGAGCTGGCCCAGGCCTCCGGCGACCCGGCGGAGCTTGTCGCGGCCTACCACGCGATCGGCTCCTCCGCCCTGCATCGGGGCTTCTTCCGGCCAGCCCGCGAGAACCTCGAGAAAGCACTGGAGATCACCGAAGGGCTGGACGACCCTTGGCTGAAGGCCTGGTTTCCTCAGGACCCACGGGTCGGCTGCATGTGCTTTCTCGCTTTTGCACTGTGGGAGCTCGGCGAGACCGCCGACGCAATCGCGATGGCAAGGGAAGCGACGAGGATGGCTCAGGAGCTCGGACACGACCCCTCGACGGCGCACGCCCTGGACATCGTGGCCTGGGTCGCCGCACTGGACCGGGACGTCGAACTCACCTGGTCGGCGGGGGAGGAGGCGGTCCAGTTTTCCCGCGAGAAGCGCTTCCCCCTCTACGTGGCGCTGAACACCATCCTTCGGGGTTGGGCGAGGGCCATGCGGGGTCAAGTCGCCGACGGGCTGCGCGAGATTGAAGAGGGCCTCGAGGGGATGAAATCGACGGGCGCCCGGATGCTGCAGACATACTTCCTGTCCGCTCTGGCTGAGGTCCGCCAGATGGCCGGCTACCCGCTCGAGGCGTGCCTGGAACTTCTCGACGAGGCGCTGCAGCTGTCCGACCAGAACAGCGAAGGATTCTGGCGGCCCGAGCTCCACCGGCTGCGGGGAGAGCTCCTGCTGCAGATGTCACCCGACCTGGCCGAGCAGGCCGGCGCCGAGTTGCAAAAGGCGCTTCGTAGCGCCCAGGAGCGCGAAGCCGTCGCTCTCGAGAACCGGGTGCGGGAGAGCCTGGCCCGGCGGACCGGATTGGCGCCGGAAAGGACCGGTTGACCGACCTCCCTCTGGCCACTGTGGCGGTGCGGGTCAAACCCGGAAGCAGCTGCACCGGGTCGGAGGGTCGTACCGGCCGTTGTTCGAGCTTTTGGGTTAGCCCGCCGTGTGAGGGACGGACTCCTCCGACGGATTCGTGAAGATGCTGGTTCCAGGTGTCCACACCGGCTCACGGCCTGCCTCCAGCCAGCGGTCGGCGGTCTCCTCGAGGCATGGGCGATGACCCCACCGGCGCTCCGAGCGGCCGGTCGTCGTCGACAGCACGAATCCTTCGCCCTCCGCCGGCTTACGGCTGCAAATGTCGCAGCCCCCGGCACTGGCCCGGACCTCCCCGAGAATCTGTTTCGCGCGCTCGGTGTCTCCGCCTTGTACCGCATCGACTATCTCCTGCTCGCGGCCCTGTATCTTCACCTCCCGCCAGTCGCGGGAGTCGACGTGGAGCGCTTCCTCGCGGCTCTCCCCCGCGGCCTCCGTCTTGTCCTTGAGATCGGTGGGGAGCAAGTCCGCCGGCTCCGGCGAGGCCGCCAGACGGATGGCCCGCTGTTTGGCGCGCCTGGCCCTCTCGGCGGCGCCGGGCCCCTTTCCGGACTTCTTCTTGCGGCTTGCCTTGGCCACGGGACTACTGCCTCGGAGACGGCGTAGCGGTTAAGCGGTCCAGCCGAAAAGGGTCGAGCCGCCCTGGACGATCAGCAACCACACCAGCGCCGCGGCAACCGGCACCGCGAGCACGTACAGGGGCCGGTGCTTGTTCCGGAAACCGGCGATTCCCAGGGCGACCCAGATGAGCAGAAGCAGAAGCACCGCCCAGAGCGGCGCCACAAGCCCCGACGTGACGTAGAAGAAGCCAGCCGCCAGGTGAAGGGGAAGCGCGACGACGATGGCGGCCCAGGCGGCCGGGCCCATCTTGTTTGAAGGCACTGAGGTCTCCCGCGAGCAGAACGAAGTTTCCAGGGGCAGAAACATTAATCCCGGAGGATGTGCATCCCGGCGGAATTCGCGAGCTTATTCGGTAAGAAATCTGGAAGATTCTCGCTCCGCCAGCCGCACGTTGTTCCACATGCGCTCCAGGTTCTGGGCAAGCGTCTTCTCGCCCTGGGGCACCGGGTGCTCGTCGAAGAACGCAGTTACCTCCTCCGCCCACCGGCGGTCCGAGATGGAAACCACCGCGCCCACCATACGGACGATGGTGTTGGCCGGAAAACGCTTCAGCAGAACATCCCACTGGTCGACCAGAAAGCTCCATACCTGCCGTCCGGTCTCCCGGTTGCCGAGCGCCCGCCCGATGGTGAACGGCGCGTCCTGCGTCTTCACCTCGGTCACCGCCAGGTCCAGCAGCCGGGATGTCAGGCCGGCATCCTTGAAGCGCGCCAGCGAGTGCAGGTAACGGACGGACAGCTGCGGGCTCAGGACCTCCCGGTGGCGCTTCCAGAAGAGGTCGAACTCCTCCGGGCCACCCGTCTCGGCCAGGACCCCGATGGATGCAGCCGCCAGCGCAGGGTCGACAGAGTCCGGGTTCGTAACGAACTGCTCGTGGATGGCGCGGCATCTTTCGGCCGCCTCGTAGTCGGCGCCGACGGACCCCAGCGTCTCCAGGAGGGCGCCTCTCAACTGTGAGGTTCGCTCGTCCTCCCCCTCCGCCGGCTCGCTGCCGATCCTGCCCAATGCAGGACGAAGGATGTCCCGCACCGACGCCTGGTAGGCCGGGCGGGCGGAGTCGCTCACTATGCGGTCCAGTGCGCCGAGGGCTCCGCACATCCGCTGCCACACCGACAGGTCAGTCTCATCCGACAGCCTCCGGACCAAATCGAGCAGCCCGTCCGCCGTTACCTCTCCGGCCACCATGGCGGCAAAGCGGTCGTCCACCAAGCCGTACCGCTCGGAAGGGCTCATGGAGCCCAGCCCTCGCTCCAACAGGTTGCCCAGCAGCTGAGGGGTGTAGTGAACGCGGAAGAACCCGTTGGCGCCGGCGTTGAGAATCAGCCAGTCAGGTGGGAAGGACAGGTCGAAGCCGTTCTCCGCCGAGTCCAGGATCAGCTTGGCGCTGCTCTGGTACTCACCCCACCCGTAGCGGATGGCGACCGGTACGATCCAGCTTTGGCCGGGGGCCGCCGAGCCGCTGCCGTCGTACGCGAACCGCTTCTGCCGAAGCCTGAGACGAGGAAAGTCCTCCGGGCCCTCCAGCTCGGCCGACACCAGGGGGTACCCGCCCCGGAAGATCCAGCCGTCCATCAGCCGCCTCACCGGCCACGCGGTGATCAGCTCCAGCGAGTCCCACAGGTCCGTCGTGTCGGTGTTTCCATACGCGTGGTGGGTGAGGTAATGCCGGACCCCGTCACGGAAGCTGTCCTCCCCCAGCTGCTGCTCGAGCATCCGCAGGACTGCAGCCCCCTTCTCGTACGTGAGGATGTCGAACATTCCGGCCGAGTCCTTTGGGCTGACCACCTCGTACTCGATGGGGCGGGTCGACTGGAGCGAGTCGACCTCGAACGCGGCCGTCCGGGACAGACTGAAGTCGACCCACCGCTTCCACTCCGGACGGAACGCATCAGTGCACTTCATCTCCATGAAGGTCGCGAAGGCCTCGTTCAGCCACAGCCCGTTCCACCAGCGCATGGTCACCAGGTCGCCGAACCACATGTGGGCGATCTCGTGGGAAACCACGTCCGCCACACGCTGGAGCTCCTGCTGCGTCGCCCGCTCCCTATCGACCAGCAGCGCGGTCTCCCGGAACGTGATGCAACCGAGGTTCTCCATGGCTCCGGCGGCGAAGTCCGGAATGGCCACCAGGTCCAGCTTTCCTCCGGGGTAGCCGATGCCGTAGTAGTCCGAGAAGTACTTCAGAGCAAAAGCGCCGGACTCCAGAGCGAATCCGGTCAGCGCCTCCTTTCCCGGGGGGTAGGCGACGCGGAGGGCGGTGCCGCCGGCATCGACGGCTTCGGTGATCTCCAGGGGACCCACCACGAAGGCGACCAGATAGGTCGACATCTTCATCGTCTCGGCGTAGGTGACGCGCCGCCGGCCGTCCGAGGCCGGCTCGCTGGACACCTCGGCGCCGTTCGAGAGCGCCAGGACGCCTTGGGGCACCACCAGGGTGACGGCAAAGGTTGCCTTCAGATCCGGCTCGTCCCAGCACGGAAAAGCCTGCCGGGCGTGGGTGTCCTCGAACTGGGTCGTGGCCAGCACCCGCTCGGCGCCGGTGTCGTCGCGGAAACTGGAACGGTAGAAGCCCTCGAGCTTGTCGTTGAGGATGCCCCGGAAACGGCAGTGAAGCGTCCATCCGCCGGGGTCCGCCGTGCCGGCCAGCCTCAGACGGCAGCGCTCGGTCTCCGGCTCGAACGCGGGCTCGGCCTGTAGGCGGGAGCCGTCCCGCTCCAGCCAGGCCTCGTCGATCTCAAGCTCCAGGGCATTCAGGACCACCTCGTCGACCGGCTCTTTCACCTCGACGGCAACCGACTCCTCGCCGGAGAACGTGGCCGCGTCCAGGTCCGGCTCCAGGACGAGCTCGTACCGGGACGGAAGAACGTTCCGGGGGAGCCGGTAGGGGTTGTCGGTTGCCATGAAGCGAGACTATCCTGCCCCGCCGGAATTGACCGGGCGATGACTGCAGTGAGCGGGGCCGGCTCTCCAATAAAGGAGAGCCGGCCCCGGGGAAATCCGTGGCCCAGCCGGCGAAATCGCCGGCTCTACAGAGCGATCCGGGCTATGACCGCCTCCTCGTTGCCCCCCTGGGTCGCCTCCGGCCCGCTCCAGCCGGCCACCGTTGCCGCCGTCTGCTCCTCGTCGATGGCGATCGAGAAAAACGAGTCTCCGCGGCCGCCGAGATTGACCTGATAGACGCCGTCACGGCCGAAGGACTCCTCCAGCTGGCCGTCCGGCGTCAGCAGCACCAGCATGCCGTTCATCTGCGTCTCCGAAGGCTTGCCGCTGCCCGCGATGAGGATGTTGCCGTTGTCCAGGACCACCAGGTCCCGACCGCGGTCGTCCTGTCCGGCCAGGTCCAGCCGAACCAGCCCGTCCTCCCCGAACTCGCGGTCCCACTGTCCGTCCGAGGTGAAGCGAGCCGCGATGAGGTCGACCTTTTCGTCCTCGGCGGCCCGGCCGTACCCGGTGATGATGAAGTCGTCACCCTGCACGCCGACCTCGTAGGCCTCGGCGACCGCCGGGAGCAGCTCCGCGCTGGCGATGCCGCCGTCGCCGAACTCCTCGATGAGCTTCCCCCTTTCGTCGAGCTTCATTAGGACCGGGACCACCACGCCCTCGCCGTTCGATGTGTAGCCGCTCACAACGACGGTTCCGTCCTCGAGCTCAACCGCCTGGCGCGGGGACTCGTTTCCGTTCTCGATGTCCAGGACGAAAATCCCGTTCTCGCCGAAGCCTGAGTCCCGCTCGCCGTCGGCGGTAAGCCTGACCACCGCAAAGTCGCGATCCGTCTCGTCCGGCCCGTCATGCAGCTTCGCCCCCACCAGCAGGAGCTCGTCGCCTTCGAGAACGGTGAGCCCGAACATGGTGTCGCCGATGAAGTTGTCCTCCACCGCCCTGCCCTGCCCCAGATCCAGGCGGAGGATGCCGTTGTCCCCGAACGACGTGTCGACGGTGCCGTCCTCGTTGAGCCGGACCGCCGCGATGTCGGTGTCCCGGGCTGCGTCGCCGGCGGCTGCGGGGTCGTGCTCGACGGGACCGGCTATCACTATCTTGCCGTCGGACTGGACGCCGGCGCCGCTGGCCCGCTCACCGGTCTTGCCTCCGGGTGCGACGTTGACCGAAGCGAACCCGTTCTGGCCGAAGCTGGTGTCCAGGTCCCCGTTTTCGTCGAAGCGAGCGACCGCCATGGCCTGGTCACCGGCTGTCGTCAAAAAGCCTGCTCCGTAGGAGACGCCGTCCGGGCCGGCCGCCACCGATACGAAGCGGTCGGCCTCGGGCGACATCGAAACCCTCGTCACGCCGGCAACGCCGAATGAGGGGTCGAGAGCCATGACCCGCTTCAGCTCCTCAGCCTGCTCCTGCCCGGCCGGCTGGGCACAAGCCGCTGCAACAACTAACGCTAGAAACGCTGCCAACGTCCTCTTTCTATTTCCAAGCTTCATGCTTATCCCTCCGCCGATTTCTAAAGTCCTACTTCGTGATGCTGTTAGGTATGCCTAATATATGTGCTTAGGCTCGGCACACACAAGAGCGGCTCGGCTAGCCTGGAAGCATGAAGGTTGCAGTGGTGGGGCACACGGAGTGGATCGACTTCATCCGCGTCCCCCGTATGCCGGGGCCGGGCGAGATCGTCCACGCCGAGGACGCCTGGGACTCTCCGGGCGGCGGAGGAGCCGTGGCGGCCGTTCAGCTTGCCAAGCTCGCCGGAGCCTGTGCCTTCTTCACGGCAGTTGGACGGAACGACCTGGGCCGGCGAACGCAAAGGGAGCTGTCTGTTCTCGGCGTCGACGTACAGGCCGGCGTGCGGAAAGAACCTCAGCGGCGGGCGATCACCTACATCGTGGACTCCGGCGAGCGTTCCATCACGGTGCTCGGAGTGCGAAGTTCGCCCTCTGCCGCCGACCCGCTTCCGTGGTCCTCACTCGCTGAGTGCGACGCGGTCTTCCTGACGGCAGGCGATCCGGCCGCGGTTCGGCTGGCGCGCCAGGCCCGAGTGCTCGTAGCCACGTCCCGTGTACTGCCCTTGCTTCGAAAGGCCCGCGTCGAGCTCGACGCGGTCGTGGGAAGCAGCCTGGACCCCTCCGAGCTATACGCCGACGGGGATCTGGACCCGCCGCCCAGGCTGGCCGTCCGGACGGCAGGCCCGGCGGGCGGAACGTTCCAGGTCCCCGGAGGTCCGCAGGTCCCCTACCTGCCGACGCCGCTTCCCGGTCCGGTGGTGGACACGTACGGGTGCGGTGACAGCTTCGCCGCCGGGCTGACCTTCGGCTTGGGGCTTGGCCTTGCAAGCGAGGCGGCCGTAGAGCTGGCGGCACGCTGCGGTTCCGCGGTCGCCACCGGAAAAGGCCCCTATTCGACGCAGCTAACCGGCGCGCAGCTCGTCGAGGCGGGCATCATCCCGCCGAGCTGACCCCGTTCACCTTGGGCAGGACCTGTTCGGCGTAGAACCGTAGGAACTCCTGCTGCTTGGGCCCGATCTGGTGAACACAGATGTTGTCGTAGCCCGCATCGATGCCTTCCCTGATCAGTTTCAGGTGGTCCTCGGGGTCGGAGCTGCACAACAGGCTCTGGGAGGGAGCGTCGTCCGGCAACGCCTCGGTCACCGACTCGAAGTCTTCAGGCGTCCTCAGCTCCGACATCAGCGAGCCAGGGACGGCCTCCATGGGCCACTGCCGGCGGGCAAGCTTCTGCGCCTCGCCGGGATCGGGGTCCCAGACCACGCCGACCTTCAGGTAACGGGGCTTGCCGGCACCGCCCGCCTCCTCGAACGCCTCGAGCGGTTTACGGTCAAGGGTGACGCTGATCAGCCCGTCACCCTTCTTCCCCGCAAGCTTTGCGGCCCGGCGGCCGGACGCCGCCACCATGATGGGCGGCGGGGTTTCGGGAACATCGAAGATCCTGGTTCGATCCACTTCGTAGTGGTCGCCCCGGTGGCTGACCCGGTCGCCGCTCCAGAGCCGGCGCATGACCTCCATCGCCTCGGAGAGCATCTTGAGCCTGACCCGCGGGTGCGGCCAGGAGGCGCCGGTCACGTGCTCGTTGAGGAACTCGCCCGTCCCGACGCCGAGGAAGAACCGGTCCGGCATCATGCAGGCCACGGTTGCCGCTGCCTGTGCCACTACCGCGGGATGGATCCGCACGATCGGCGCGGTGACCGCCGTCCCGACCTGCATTCGATCGGTAGAGGTGGCGATCGCACCGAGGACGGACCAGACGAAGGGGGCATGGCCCTGCGCCCGGATCCACGGATGGTAGTGATCGGAGATGAACGCGAAGTCGAAGCCGGCCTCCTCGGCGGCCGCCGCGTTGCGCACCAGGTCGACGGGCGGATGCTCCTCGCTCGACAGGTGGTAGCCGATCTTTGCCGTCACGGCGCATTCCTTACCCGCCGCCGGCTAGATCCACCCGCAGGTTAGACCGCCGCACCTGAAATGTGGGATCCACATCAGGCGGCGCCATAGGTCGTAGTCGATCTCGATCGCGGTGAGGATCGGGAAGAACAGCACAAGCATCAGCCCCACGCCAAGCACCAGGAACGCCCCGACCGCCCGCCTGGAGGCAGGGCTGCGCCCGCGCAGCGCATCCAGTGCCGCTGCCAGGCCGATCAAAAGAAACGGCACCGCCGGCGTCATGTAGAAAAAGAACAGCGGCCTGGTTACCAAAAGCCAGGGGACGTACTGGACGGCCCACCCGACCAGCACCACGCGCTCCGGCCGCCAGCTCCGCCGGCTTCGAAGGGCCAGCCACACCAGTGCACCGAGGCCGGCGCCCCAGGTGAAGACGTTGGCCATGCCGATGATCTCATTGGAGCGGCCCTCCTCACCCTCGTAGAAGTAGGCGACCGGTCGTAGAACCAGCGGCCAGGTCCACGCCTTCGACTGATACGGGTGGGTGGCCGTGAGGTGTAGGTGGTAATCCGCCACCCGGTCGTGCAGGTCGGCGAAGTTGAGGAGGCCGCCGGGCAGCCCCCGCACGCACTCGCCCTCCACCAGGCCGTAGAAGCCCGCAGAGAACATCCGCTCTTCGGACCTCGCAGGCACTGTGTAGGGGCAGTCCTTGGACAGCTCGTTGGCGAACCATGCGGAGTAGGAGGCCAGGTAGACGACCAGCGGGACGAGTCCGAAGGCCACTCCGGTGAACAGCACCTCGCGAAACACCGGGGGCCACCATCGTGCGGCTGCTCCCGGATCGGCCAGGTGGCGGCGTCGCAGGAGGTCGACGGACCACGCGAGGGCGAACAGCGCCCCGGCGGCCAGCGGGTAGACCGCAGACCACTTCACCGACAGCGCCAGGCCGAAGGCCACACCCGCTGCCAGCCGGTGGTGGGGGCGCCGGACCGGAAGCGGCCGGACCCCGGGCTCGTCCGTATGCGAGGCGACGGCCGCGGCTGCCTCCCGGTCGATCGCCAGGAACAAAAAACCTAGAGCTATGAAGAACGCCAGGAATATGTCCAGCATCGCGATGCGGCTCTGCACGAACAAGAGGAAGTCGGTGGAAACGAGCAGGCCGGCCACCAGAGCTACCCACTGGCTCTTGAAGAGCCTGCCGGCCAGGAGGTAGACCACCAGGACCAGTCCGACGCCGAATACCACGGCGCTGATCCGCCAGCCGAACGAGTTGTAGCCGAAGGCCTTGATACCGGCCGCGATGATCCACTTCCCCAGCGGAGGGTGCACGTAGCTCTGCTCCGAGTCCGACGCCAGCCCGCACGTCTCGGGCTTGTAGTCCAGGTAGGAGCAGGCATCCTTGGCGTAATAGGTCTCGTCGAACACGACCTCGGGCGGCTCGGCCAGGCGGATCAGCCTGATGGCGGCGGAAAACACAAGCAGCGCCAGGAGCAGGAACCGGCGGCTGCGCCACCTGCTTGGGCGCTTCTCGAGGGTCCCGGCCGGCTCTCGCAGGGGCCGGCCGTCGAGCGATCCGGGGAGCTCAGACGACTCCCTCTGGGGCGATTCGATCGATTCGATCCCGATTCTCCTGCCTCGCGGAATTGGGTCAGTATATGGACGCTTACATTGTCCTCATGCGCCCGTCCAAGGAGGAAGCGGCTTTGCTGATGACAGACCCGGACAACCCCCGGATCTGCATCGAGGTTTGGGAGCCGATCGGGCTGTTCGGCCGGGCCCGGGGGCTTTTGGGATACGCAGGGATAGGGTTGGGTCGGGGATTCCTTATCCGAGCCAAGTGGGTCCACACGGTAGGGATGCTGTTTCCCATAGACGTGGTTCACATCTCTCGCAAGGGACGGGTGATCCGCGTTCAGACCATGCATCCGGGCCGGATCGGGCCGTGTGTCCTGACCGCCCGCTGGGTTCTCGAGCTGGACGGCGGCGAAGCCGAACGGCTCGGCATCCGGGTGGGAGGAAGGCTGGTGAAGCAGAGATGAGCGGCCGACTGTTCGTCTGCGCAACGCCGATCGGCAACCTCGAGGATGTCTCGCTCCGGCTGCTTCGGGTGCTGAGCGAGGCGGACGTCATCGCCGCTGAGGACACCCGCCGGACCCGCAAGCTGCTGAGCGCGCACCGGATCACCGGCCAGCTGGTCGCCTACCATCAGGGCAACGAGCACAAGCAGACTCGTTTTTTGGTCGACCGCATGAAGGACGGCACCCGCCTGGCGCTGGTGAGCGACGGCGGAATGCCCGCGATCTCGGATCCCGGGTACCTGCTGGTCCAGGCCAGCATCCAAGCCGGCATCCCAGTGGAGGTGATACCGGGTCCCTCGGCTGCGTTGAGCGCCCTGGTTCTGTCGGGCCTGCCGACGGCCCGATTCGCCTTCGAGGGCTTCCTTCCCAAACCGGAGGGCGAGAAGCGCACTCGCCTGGAAGCCGTCGCACTGGACGACCGGACGTTGATCTTCTTCGAGGCGCCGGGCCGCGTCAGACCAACGCTGGAGGCGATGCTCGAGATCCTCGGAGACCGCCGGGTCGCCGTTGCGCGCGAGCTGACCAAGGTTCACGAGGAGGTGCTGCGGGGGACGATCGGTGAGTTGGTCGCCCGCCTCGATGAGGACCCGAGAGGAGAAGTAGTCCTGGTCGTCGAAGGCGCCGCCAGACAAGCTGTCAGCCTGGAGGCGGCCATCGAGATGGCTCAGGGCCTCATCGAGGACGGTATGACCAAGTCAAAAGCCGCAGCAAAGGCTGCAGCGACCGTGGGTGCGCCCAGGCGGTCTGTTTACGAAGGCTTGCTGGGCAGCCCGGATGCGGGCTGAGCCTTAGTGGGGAGAACTCCCGCTACGCTGTTAGGGAGTCCAGTCCCGCGAGGCAAGAGGAGCAGATCATCCGTCCACCGTACCCCTTGAGCTCTGAGCGGTCGCCACAGAACACACAGGAGTCCTGGCGGGGAGTGAGGATGATGCGGTCTTCCTCCAGCGAGATGTCAAGCACTCCACCTTCTTTGAGGTCGAGCGACTTCCGTATCTCGGCCGGAATTACAATCCTTCCGAGTACGTCCAACTTCCGGTTCATGCCGGTGTTCTTCATGCCGTTCGGCAAAGTCCCTACTTCGGACCCGCCGCCGGAAGCTCGTTTCGCCATTACTCTCCTTCTTAGACGGTCTAGAAAGTCACCATCCTTATGAATATAGACATTACCAGCAACAGGGACAAAGACGGTCGAATAGACGCGGAATCGGACGCTGCGGGAGACGGTAAACGCCAAAAGGACGTCTTCTACGTGACTACGCCGATCTATTACGTGAACGATGTTCCCCATATTGGACACGCGTACACTACAGTAAACGCCGATTTTCTGGTTAGATTTCACAGGCTCGCCGGAGAGAAGGTTTTCTTCCTTACGGGCACTGATGAACATGGACAGAAGGTCGCTCAAACCGCGGAGCAGAACGGCGTAAGTCCGATCGAGTGGTGCGACCAGATGGTGCCCCGCTGGAAGGACGTCTGGGAGCGGCTGGAGATCTCCTACGACGACTTCATCCGCACCACCGAGGAGCGCCACACCAAGCCGGTGCAGGAGCTGGTGCAGCAGCTCTACGACCAGGGCGACGTCTACCTTGCGACCTATACGGGGCCGTACTGCGTGGCGTGCGAAGCCTTCTATCAGCCGAGCGAGATAATCGACGGTCTCTGCCCGATCCACGAACGGCCGGTTGAGTGGCTTGAGGAGCAGAACTACTTCTTCCGGCTCTCCGCCTACGCCGACCGCCTGCTCGAGCTCTACGAGGCCAACCCGGACTTCGTGCAACCGGAGATCCGCCGTAACGAGGTGGTCAGCTTCGTGAAGGGCGGGCTGCAGGACCTGTCGATATCCCGCACGTCGTTCTCCTGGGGTGTGCCGATCCCGTGGGACCCGCGGCACGTCATGTACGTGTGGATCGACGCGCTACAGAACTACACGACGGCAGTCGGCCAGGGGCGCGACCCCGAGCGGTTTGCCCGCACCTGGCCGGCCGACATCCACCTGATCGGCAAGGACATCCTCCGGCAGCACGCGGTCATCTGGCCCGCGATGCTCATGGCGGCCGGACTGCCGCTGCCGAGGCAGGTGTTCGCCCACGGCTACCTGACGGTCGGCGGCAAGAAGATGTCCAAGACAAACCTCACCGGCATCTCGCCCCACACGCTGGTCGACACCTTCGGCTCCGACGGCTACCGCTACCACTTCCTAAGGGAGGGAACCTTCGGCCAGGACGGCGCCTTCTCCTGGGAAGCGATGACCGCCCGCTACAACGCCGACCTGGCCAACGACCTGGGCAACCTGGTGAGCCGGTCGCTGGCGATGACCGCCAAGAACTTCGACGGCGTCGTACCCCAACCCGCGGAGCTGACGCCGCTGGACGACGAGCTGCGTGCCGCCGCTGAGCGGGCGGCGTCGGAGATGGACGCCCGGGTCCGGCGGCTCGATCCTGCGGGCGCCCTCACCGCGGTGTTCGAGTTCGTGAAGGCGGCGAACCACTACCTGGACGACACCGCCCCCTGGAAGCTGGCCAAGGACCCCGGCCAGCGCGACCGGCTGGCGACCGTCCTCTTCACGGTGTGCGAGGCGATCCGGCAGATCTCCATCCTGATCTCCCCGGCGATGCCGGCGGCCTCCAGGCGGATCCGGGAGCAGCTCGGCGTCGACCTCGAGGACCACCGGCCGCTCGCCGAGTCTCTGCCCGCCGGCACGAGCCTGGTCGGGACCAAGGTGACCAAGGGAGCCTCAGTCTTCCCGCGGGTCGAGGTCGAGAAGACCGATTGACCTGGATCGACTCCCATTGTCACCTCGACTCGCTCGAGGCCAGCCTCGACGAAGCGCTGCAGCGGGCCGAGGAGGCAGGGGTGGAGGCAATGGTCACCATCGGGACGGACCTGCCCAGCAGCCGGGAAGCAGTCCGGCTGGCCGAGCGGCATCCCACCGTCTTCGCCACCGTGGGCATCCACCCCTATGACGCCGAGGACTTCGACGAGATCGTCGGCGATGAGATCGCCGGGCTGGCCTCGTCTCCCAAGGTGGTGGCGATCGGAGAGGTCGGCCTGGACTTCTACCGGGACCACGCCAGCCCCGACGCGCAACGGCGAGCTTTCGCGGCGCAGATCGAGCTGGCCAAGAGGCTTGCCCTTCCCATGGTCATGCACATCAGGGACGCCTTTGCCGACGTAGTGGCCCAGCTGGAGGAGGCCGGCGCCCCGGACACGCTGATCTTCCACTGCTTCTCCGGCGGCCGCCCAGAGGCCGAGAGGGCCGTGGCCATGGGCGGCTTCGTCTCCTTCGCCGGCAACGTGTCGTACAAGAACGCGCCCAACCTGCGGGAAGCCGCCTCCGCGGTGCCGCTGGACCGGCTGCTGGTCGAGACGGACTCTCCCTACCTGTCACCAGTGCCGCACCGCGGCAAGCCGAACGAGCCCCGTAACGTGGTGGACGTGGGCGCAGCCCTGGCTGCGGCTACCGGCCGCCCCGTGGCCGAGATCGCCGAAGCGACCGCAGCCAACGCCCGGAGGGCCTTCAGACTGCCCGCCTAGGCGGTCGTCTGCTCCTTGAAGTCCAAGGAGCAGGAGTTGATGCAGTACCTCTTGCCGGTCGGCTGGGGGCCGTCGTCGAACACGTGGCCGAGGTGCGATCCGCATGCGCCGCACAGCACCTCGGTCCGGCGCATGAAGAAGCTGTTGTCCGGCTTGAGCTCCACCCGGCCCTGTTCCACCGGCTCGGTGAAGCTGGGCCAGCCGGTGCCCGACTCGAACTTGACGTCGGAGCTGAACAAATCGGCTCCGCAGGCGGCGCACTGGTACATCCCCTTGGCCTTGTTGTGAACGTAGGCGCCGGTGAACGGCCGCTCCGTGCCCTTCTCACGCAGGACGTGGTACTGCTCCGGCGTCAGCTCCGCCCGCCACTCGTCCTCAGACTTGACTACCTTTTCCAAATCGGCTCCTCGGATCTAGGAAAACGAATCGAGGCTGTTCAGCTTGACCTTCGAGTGGCCGTTGCTGTGCACCTCAGCAGGCAAAACGCTGGAGTAGGGGGAATTGTTCCGCCGTTTCCTGGAGCGGGCGAACCGGACTGCGGCAACCGCGGCGAAGCCGGCGATCAGCCCGGGCACTATTCCGGACGCCACGGCGACGGTGTTGCGGGCTGCACTTGAACGCCTGTCGGGCACAATTCTGAGCCTTGTTCTCCTGCGTCCCACTGGACCACCTCCTGTTGGCTGGAGCGAATTCGTCGATGGTATCCCCTAGGGGGTTCCCAGGATGCAGTTCCGGCTAACCGGAGCGTAAAGTGGAGAGTCGGAAGTTGACAGACGGTGCACGGAAGGAGTTGCGCCCATGTTGGACGATCCGGAATTCCAGGCGGCGGTCGCCCGGGCTCAAAAAGAGATAAAAGAACGCCTGAAGTCGGAGTTGTGCCAGCACGGCTATCCCAAGTACGACGAGCGCGGATATCCGTCCCCGTGCGACGAGTGCCGGGCCGCTGCCGATGCCAAGGCCTCCGGCTTCTGGCACAAGGCCAAGTCGTACATGGACGGAGTGAAGCCGGTCGAGGAGGTCATGGGACCGAAGAACACCACTTTCGTGGAGACCCCCGGCTTCGAGATCCCGGAGCAGAAGGCCTCCTCCTAGACGCCCTTCTGCACGGGTTCCGCTTTGCCGGTCCGCGCAAAGGTCCACGCCCACCAGATCAGCAGAGGCTGGAGTGGCAGCCGGAGCCACAGACCCACGGTCGAGCCGGTGTACCAGCCGCCTCCCGGCTGTCCTCCGTCCAGGGCCATCTGCACGTTGGCCGGAAAGACGCCGATGAGGATGGCCGCGGTCAGCATGGCGGCCGGGCGCCTCGTGCGCGGCAGCACCAGAAAGGCGGCAGCCGCCAGCTCCAGGATCCCACTCCAGAAGACGTAGAACTCGGCGTTGCCCAGAAAGCGCGGCACTATCGGCAGGTAGATCTCGGGCTTTCTGAGATGCAGAACGCCGGAGCCGGCCATGAGGAGCACCAGTCCGGCCAGGGACAGCCTACGGGCGGCGGTCACTCGGCGGCCGATTGAAGGTACTTCCTTAGGCCGCTTTCCCCTCGGCGCATCATCAGCGCATGGTTGGCGATAAACAGCGGCCGGGCCACCGGGGCCAGCTTGCGAAGGAGCTTCTTGGCGACCTCGACCTCCTGGTCGTACACCAGCCGGCAGCCGCCGTCCGATCGCTCGACTCTCCAGCTGGAGAACCCCTCGAGGTCACCCCGCATCCGGGCTTTGAGGATGCCCGCCTCAGGGTCGTCGACCTGCCGGTCCATGAGGAACTCCAGCGAATAAGGGAGCAAACCCATGATCAGGACCACCGCCTGGTCTTCGCTGATCGGTATGACGCTTTTGACCTCGGGCCACCAGGCGGCGTAGGTCGGCAGATTCCTCAGGACCTCGTAGGTCCGCTCGAAGCCGGCCGGGACGCTCCACTCGGAGTGGAAGCGGTAGAAGTTGAGGTCGGGAATGGGAGCCTTCCGATGCCCGGCTTCAGTCGGCCAGTCCGGCGAGCGCCGCGTTGATCAGCAGCTCCTGCTCCCGCTCGTGCTTCCGGGCGCTTCCAGCGGCCGGGCTGGCGCTCGCCCGGCGGGTCTGACGCAGCAGCGGCACCTTGAACTCGTCGGAGAACCTGTTCTGCATGTACCGCCACGCTCCCATGTTCTCCGGCTCCTCCTGGACCCACAGCACCTCGGCGGCGTCGTAACGTGCCAGCTCCTCGGCGATCTGCTCGGCCGGGAACGGGTACAGCTGCTCCACGCGGACAAGCGCTAGGCCCTCTATTCCCTGCCTTTCGCGGGCGGCCGCCAGGTCGTAGTACACCTTCCCGGAGCACAGGATGAGCCGCCGGACCGCGTCCGAGCTGGGCCTGGAGGGGTCGGAAAGCACGGGCATCCACCCGCCGGAGATGAGGTCGATCACCCCGCTCGCCGCCGCCGGCAGCCGGAGCAACGACTTGGGCGTCAGGACGACCAGCGGCTTGCGCCTGGCGGGCAACCCCTGGTCTAGGAGAAGGTGGAAGTACTGAGCCGCGGTCGACGGCACGGTGACCCGGTAGTTGTCGTCGGCCCCCAGCGTGAGGTACCGCTCCAGGCGGGCGCTCGAGTGCTCGGGGCCCTGCCCCTCGTAGCCGTGAGGCAGCAGCATCACGAGGTTGCTCGTCTGCCCCCACTTGTCCTCACCGGCCGCGATGAACTGGTCGATCACGACCTGGGCGCCGTTGGCAAAGTCGCCGAACTGAGCCTCCCAGATCGTCAGCGTGTCCTCCGCCACGGTTGAGTAGCCGTACTCGAATCCCAAGGCGGCGAACTCGCTCAGCATGCTGTCGTAGATCAGGAACTTCGCCCCGTCGCGGGCGGCGTAGGAGAGCGGCGTGTACTCCACCCCGGTCTCCTGGTCGATGAGCACGGCGTGGCGCTGGCTGAACGTTCCCCGGCGTGAGTCCTGACCCGCCATGCGGATGGTCATCCCCCCGGCCAGCATCGAGCCGAAGGCGAGAGCCTCCGCCACCGGCCAGTCCACGTGGTCGTTAACCAGCGATCTCCTTCGCGCCTCCAGTAGCTTGGCGAGCTTCGGGTGCAGCGCAAAAGCCGGCGGCACGTCGCTGATCGTCTCCAGCACCCGGCTCAATGTGGCGAGGCCGACGTTTTGCGGACGGGCAGCCGTCTCCTCCACGGTCGGAGGGTTGAGCCGGGGATCTCCGTCCTGCTCGTGCATGGCGTTGAAGGCCCCCTGCAGCTTGGACTGGAAATCCTGCAGGGCCTGTTCCGCTGCCTCCAGGGTCAGGTGGTTCCGGTAGAGCAGCGACTCGGTGTAGAGCTTGCGGACCGACCGGCGGGCCGCGATGCGTTTGTACATCAGGGGCTGGGTGTAGGAGGGCTCGTCGGCCTCGTTGTGCCCCAGCTTGCGGTAGCACCACATGTCGATGACCACGTCCTTGTGAAACGCCTGCCGGTAGTCGAAGGCAAGGCGTGCCACCCGGAGGCAGGCCTCCGGGTCGTCGCCGTTCACGTGGAAGATCGGCGCCTGGATCATCTCGGCCACGTCGCTGGCGTAGGTGCTGGACCGGGTCTCCCCGGCCGTTGCGGTGAACCCGACCTGGTTGTTGACGATGATGTGCACGGTGCCGCCGGTCCGGTAACCGCGAAGCTGCGAGAGGTTGAGCGTCTCCGCCACCACTCCTTGACCGGCGAAGGCGGCGTCGCCGTGGATGAGAATGGGCAGGACCGGAAAGTCGTCAGGCCGGTTGAGAGCATCTTGCTTCGCCCGCACAACACCCTCGACCACGGGGTCCACCGACTCCAGGTGACTGGGGTTGGACACCACCGATACCGGGATCGAAACTCCCTGAGGGTTGACGTACCGGCCGCTGGCGCCGATGTGGTACTTCACGTCGCCCGATCCGTGGACCGTCTCCGGGTCGATGTCCCCCTCGAACTCCTTGAAGATCTGGGTGTAGCTCTTGCCGATGATGTTGGCGAGCACGTTCAGCCGGCCCCGGTGGGCCATGCCGATCACCGCCTCCTCCAGAGGCACCCCAGTCGCCGAGTCCAGCACCGCGTCCAGCATCGGGATGAGGCTGAGCGCTCCCTCCAGGCTGAAGCGCTTGTGGCCGACGTACTTGGTGTGCAGGAAGGTCTCGAACGCCTCGGCCTCGTTCAGCTTGGCCAGGATGCGATCGTGATCCCGGGCCTCCAGCTGGATGTCCACGCCCTCGATCCGCTGCTGGATCCAGCGCTTCTCCTCGACTGCGGAGATGTGCATGTACTCGACGCCGACCGTGCGGCAGTACGCATCGCGCAGGATCTGCAGGATCCTTCCCAGCGTCTCTGGCCGCCCTGCATCCGAAGCCCGGCGGTTCTGCTCCGTCACGTTGGCCAGGCTGCCGGTGGGGAATCTCCGGTCGAGGTCCCAGATGGTGAAGCCGTAGGTTGCCGGGTCGAGCTCGGAGGGCAGCTTCGGAGGTTCGGTGTCGAGCGGGTCCAGGTCGGCGATCAAGTGGCCGCGCACCCGGTAGATGTTGATCAGCTGCAGCACGCGGGCCTGCTTGACGTCCGCCTCCAGGGTGCTGCGAGCCGGGTTCCGGTCGATGCGCCACTTCACCGGCACGTAAGGCACACCCATGCTGAGGAAGATCTCCTCGTAGAACCCGTACTCGCCAAGAAGCAGGCGCTCGATCTCAGCGAGGAACTCGCCGCTCAAAGCCCCCTGAATCACCCGGTGGTCGTACGTGCTGGTCAGAGTGACCACCTTGCCGATGCCGAGGTCGGCCAGCATCGTCGGGTCGGCACCCTGGTACTCCGCCGGGAAGGCGATGCTGCCGACGCCCACGATGGCGGCCTGGCCCTCCATCAGCCGGGGCACCGACTGCGCCGTGCCGAGCATCCCAGGATTGGTCAGCGTCACCGTCGTGCCCTCCATGTCGGCGGGCGTCATGCGGCGGGAGCGCACCTTGCGCATCAAATCCTCGTACGCGGCGAAGAACTGGGCGAACGTCAGCCGGCCGGCGTCTTTCACGTTGGGGACCCAGAGCGTCCGGCTGCCGTCGTCCTGCTTGATGTCGACGGCGAGACCGAGATTCAACTGGGGGTGGTGCACCGCCACCGGCCTGCCGTCCCGTTCGCCGAAGGAGGTGTTCATGCCGGGCATCTTGGTGACGGCCCGCACCACCGCCCACCCGATCAGATGGGTGAAGCTGACCTTCTTGCTCCGGGAGCGGGTCTGGTGGTTGTTGAGAATGTTGCGGTTGACCTCCAGCAGCTTTGCCGGGATGGTGCGCACCGACGTTGCGGTCGGGACGCTGAGGCTCTCCTCCATGCGGGTGGCCAGAACTGCGTCGGCCCGGGAGAGCGGGGTGCCGGCCGCTCCGTCAGTAGATCGCGGCTCGAGCTCAGACGCCGGGACTCCAAGGTCCGACGCGGGCGGTGCTTCAGCGGGGCGCTGATCCGCCGGCTGCGGCGGCCCGTCGCCGAAGCTCTCGGGCACCAGAGGAGCCGGGGGTCGCAAACGGTGCTCGCCGGGATAGTAGTCCTCGAAGAACTCCCGCCAAGCCTCGGAAACCGACTCGGGATGCTGGAGGTAGCGCTCGTGCATCTCCTGCATGAGCCATAGGTTCGGACCGAACTTCTTGTCGTCCAGCTTCGGCATGCCTGGCGTCCCCCTGGGCGCCGCCCGATTTATGGGGCCTCAAACCAGGATATTCGCCCCGAGGGGTTAGTCGGCGGCACCTCTCGGCGGGGCATCGGCATGCCAGGAGCCGGCGCACGGCGCCGGCCCCTTGGCGGCAGAGCTCCTCAGACGGTCGGGCCGGCGGCCCGGACCTCCTCCACTTTGGCGAGCGCCTCCTGCAGGCTTGCCAGCCACTCCTGCTGGTGCTGACCGACCAGACGGACGCACCAGGCGAGAGCGTGGCTTCGGCTCTTGGCCACACCGGCGTCCACCAGGCGGTCCAGCACCTGGCGTTCCGGCATCCTGAGGCGCGTCATCACCGGCATGCTGAGGTTCGTGAACAGCACCCGATCCTCGCCGCACTGCACACCCCAGGAAACCTTCTTCCCGAAGCGATTCTCGGCCTCGGATGCGATCTTCATCCGCTCACGGCGAGTGTCCTCGCGGTGCTGGTTGATCCGGCCCGCTCGGGCGGCTGCCGCCGACTCTGCGCCCGCATCGCCGTCGAGCTGCGGCTCCGGGATCCTGCCGACGATGAGGATCTCCTCTCGATCGGCCGTTATCTCGGGCGTGCCCTCGTACAGCCCGTCAGGAATGCGTCCGGCAAGCCACCCTTTGATCTCTTCGTTCGTGCCCATTACAAACCTCCTTGTACAGGAGGATTGTAACTCTGTAATCCCACTTACACCACTATGACGTGGACGGCTTTGCCTGAGACAACAGGCCGGTCCTTTGCGCCCGAGCCGGCTTCCTCTCGACAGGGGGCGACGCCTCGGCCGTCTGTCCCTCCACGCCGGGCTTCATTGCACCTGCCAGCGAAACCTGGGCGAACCTCTCGCTGAACCCCGACAGAAAGGCGACTCCGGCGACGAAGTAGTAGGCATTGGAGGCGTCCGGCGGCTTCATGGTCAGGAACCCGCCCCAGATCAGCACGTAGATTGCTGTGGCGAAGATGGCGCCGATCACCGGCCGGAAGCTGGCCAACATGCCGAGCGACTTGTGCTCGGTGTAGTGGTTCGGCCGGAGCTTTCCTGAGGTCATGCGGTACATGACGCTGACGATGGCCCCGAGCCCACCGGCCAGCAGGCACAGGAGCAGGTGCTGCAGGACCGGGTAGGCCAGGCGGCCGTCGCCCAAGGCCCAGACGCCGAGGGTGACCGCCGCCCCGAGCGCCATCAGGAAGAGCATCCCCAGTAGGAGGCCCTTGCTGTACGCGAGCTGGGCGCCCCAGCTGGCACACTGCCGGTACTGTCGTTGGGCTTCGTCCAGCTCCGAGTGCGCCTGGTTCACCGCCTGCTGTGTCTTCTGGGTCTTCTTCTCGTCGCTCTCCCCCTCAACGCTGTCGAGCACCGACAGCAGGTACACGACGGTGGAGTGCATGACCTTGTGGAGCATCCGGCTGTTCTGGGTCCGGAGTAGCTGAGTCGCCTTCTTGGACAGAGCCATGCACTTCCACAGCGCCTCCTCGAAGTCGGGCGTCACACGGACGACCGCTTCCGGCGGGTAGCGGAGGTGGATTCGAAGGGTGACCTCCTTGCGGCCGAAGCTTTTCTTCCGCTCGCTCTGGGTCAGGATCGCGGCGCCCCGTATTCGCTTGCAGAAGTACGACTCTTCGATGCTGCCGTGCTCCTTCACGTACACCTGTAGCAGGCGCGGGAAATACGAAGGGTGGACTGCCCGGGCAGGTGCCGTCTCGGTCGGCGCGGTCGCCCCCAGTCGGGCTTCGATCAGCTGATCCAGGCTCACCCTCCCGGACCGGATGGCCGTCTCGTAGGCCGGCACGACATCGTCCATTGCAATCTGCCCTGTCAGGTCCTCGGCCGCCTCAGCGGATTCGAGCCTCTGCCCAAGTAACGCCATGTCACACCCCGCTTCGCCCGTGTGCTTTTCCGCACATACGCTAGAGCGGCCGGCCTGCCGGGCACCATCGGCAGACTGCCCCAATTGGAGCCGGAGAATGTACCCGGATGACGTGGAGCCGTGTGCCCGACCGCGGCTCAGGAGGGAGGCAGGTCCGGGGGGTTTTCGACGAGCCGACCGTCGACAAAGGTCTTGATGACCATGCCGGAGGGGCCCCGGCTGACCTTCACCGTCGAGCCATCCTCCATCAGTTGGTAAGCTGCATGGGCAGTCTTGATCACCAGCAAACCGGCGGAGGTGGCGCCGATCCCAACCGGCTCGTCGTTCATGATCTCGCCCGGAGGCAGGTTCGACTTTATCCGTGCGACGTCGGCTCGAATCTCCTCCTTCGCCTCTTCCGGCAGCGCTTCGAACGCCGCCGCGTCGGTAAGCGGCTCACCATGTCCATCCGGCATCACGGTCCTGCTTTCTGCTCCAGCCCCCGGAGCTCTCGAATGAGACGGACGCTCCGCCCGCGCCAGCCCCTGGATCTTAGCTGCACGCTCCGCATGCTTCGCCGCGGGGTCGGGGACCCGACAATGCGCATCGCCGACGGGGAGGTGTGGCGAGCGACCCGGACGCCGTCCGGCCCGGCGTCCGTGCACTTCGGGCGGGAAGGCGCCGAAATAGTGGTCTCGGCGTGGGGACCGGGGAGCGAGTGGCTGCTCGACCGGGCGCCACAGCTGGTCGGACTCGACGACAACCCACAGGACTTCCGGCCCCGGCATCAGTTTCTCCGCCAGATGCACGGCAGGCACCCCGGCCTGCGCTTCGGAGCCAGCGGAGCGGTGGTGGAAGCCCTCGTGTGCTCGATTCTTGAGCAAAAGGTGAGGGGCATCGACGCCTGGCGAACCTACCGCCGCCTCGTCTTGCGGTACTCCGACCCGGCCCCCGGACCCGGCAACCTCATGCTGCCGCCGGACCCCGCCGTGCTCAGCCGCCTGGGG
>DATAAN010000104.1:0-5302 GCA_036260105.1 Actinomycetota bacterium | reverse complement strand
GGGTAGTCGGGGTTCAGCCCGCCGATGTTGACCGTACGAGCCTTGAGGCTGGCCGCCAGGTCGGCCGGGCCGAAGTGCATCGCCTCCAGGCGGCGCCCGGACTGGGCGATCGCCTCGACATTGGCCAAGCCCAGGGCGGTCTCAATGAGGACCTCGATCCCGATGCGGTTCGGAAGGCGGAAGGCTTCCTCGATCTGCGTCAGCATGGCGTCGACCATGTAGACGTCGGCCGGCACTCCGACCTTGGGAATGAGCAGCACGTCGACGTTGGCGCCGGCCTGCTCCACCAGGTCGACCACGTCCCGATACATGTAGTGCGTGTCGATGCCGTTGATCCGGACCGACATCGTCTTGCCCCGGCTCCGCCAGTCCATGGTGTTGAGTGCCTCAATGGTGTTGACCCGCGCCTGCTCCTTGTCGTCGGGCGCCACGGCGTCCTCGAGGTCAATGCAGACGTAGTCCGCTTCGCTCTCCAGAGCTTTGGCAAAAAACTTCTTCTGGGATCCGGGGACCATCAGCATGCTGCGCTGAAGGCGCGTCCTGGTTGGCTCATATCTGGTGTGGCTCATTGGCTAAGAGTCGCTTTCTATCGGGAACGCGTATCCGGGCAGCCTGATCAAGCCGCCAAGGAGGGTCAGGAACGCAAATCCTATCTCAATCGGCGCCGGCTGTGGCCGGTCTCAGCGCTTGACGTAGATGGGGAGCGGCCGTTCCAGCTTCTTTACCAAGAACTGTGCCGACCCCTCGAAAGTCTCCCCGTCGCGGGCCAATCGGAGCGGTGTCCCGTCCACCGACGCCACCCTGAGCTGCTTCGCCAGCCGCTGCTCGTAGACCCGGCACTGGCCCAGGGTCCCGCTCAGCACCGCGAACAGCAGGCGGGTCCTGGCCCACGGCTGGTCCCCGTCGACGATGCGGATGTCCAGCAGGCCGTCGTCCAGGCGTTCCCGCCAGCTGGGGGCAAAGCCGCTCGGCTGGTAACGGCAGTTGCCGATGAAGATCATCCACAGGCTGCGGCGCCGGCCGTCCAGCACTACCTCGATCGGCTCGGAGTTGCGCAGGACGTGGACCAGGGCAACGAAGACGGCGGGCCACTTGCCGATCTTGTTCTGCAGCTTCTGGCGGGCATCGACGAGCTCGACGTAGCTGCCGAAGCTGGCGGTGTTCAAGAAGACCTTTCCGTCGATGGTGGCGACGTCGACGGCCGCAGCGTGGCCCCGAGCGATAGCGTCGATCGCATCGTCCACCGAGTCGATCCCGAGATCGCGGGCCAGATGGTTCAGCGTGCCGGCCGGGATGATGACGAGAGGCTGCCCGTTCTCTACGGCTGCCTGGGCGGCTGCGTTGATCGACCCATCGCCACCCGCCACGCCGATCACCTTTGCCTGGGCGGCCTTGTCCAGTGCCGCCTCCCAATCGTCCGGCGTCTCGACGACGATAACCTCCGCCTTGGGAAGCGCCTCTCTCACCTCATCGGCGGACGGCTTCGTGAAGCCGAAGCCGGCAGAGGCGTTCACCACGAAGGTAATGCCTTCGCCGTCGCTCGATATCACCGTGTCGAGGCTCGAATATGCCGGACGGGCTTTCGCCGGCTGCCGGCTCGCCACGGGCCACAACTTGCGCAGCCCCAGGGACACCGCGACGCCGCTGGCCGCTCCAACCACTACGTCTGCCGGGTAGTGGACTCCTGCGTACACCCGGGAAGCCGCGACCCCGGCCGCCATGACGCCCAGCGGAGCCCCCAGCACAGGAAGCTCCTGGGCAACCCCGGCGGCAAAAGCGGCCGCCGAGGCGGCGTGGCCCGAGGGGAACGACGACGTTTTCGTGGAACGGCCGAAACGGGAGCGGGTGAACTCCCCCACCGGGCGGCTTCTTTGGGCCATCCGCTTGATCCCCTGGTTCACCACGCCGGAGGTGAAGGCGATCGAGAGCACCCCTCGCAGGGCGGCACGCCGCCCCCGGCGGCCGTCCAGAAGCGCGAGCGCAAGGGCCATCCAGATCCAGAGGCGCGAGTTGTCCGCCGCCCGGCCGAGCGGGACGATCGACGCGTCGAGAAACGGGCTTTGAAGGCTCGAGAACCGCCGGAAAACCCGGTGGTCCAGCCGGCGAATGCCTGTACGGCGCAGCCGGGCGCCAACCGCGTTCAGCATCCGGCGCGCCCCATCGCCCGTTTGAATGAACCCCGGATCCTCACCCTTCCCCTCCTAAATCTGTCGTTCGCTCGGGTTTCGACGGTTCGCCGTCGGCCCCCTCGGCTGGGCTGCCCGCCGCGGCAGCCCGCTGCTTGTCCTTGCGCCGCTGGCGGTGGTCGAAGTACATAACGATCGCCAGCGGGATCAGGACGAAGAGCGCCTCCTCGCCGGCGTGCATGAGCTGGACACCTCCACCCATGGCAGCAGTGTGGCACAGAGCGGGCGCCGTAGATCACGATTGTTGGCGCCGGCTGGGTATCCCTCGTAAGAGGGCAGCGAAAACGCCGAGCCCCGAAGGCCCGGGGCGCCAACCACGAGACTCAAGGAGAGAGTTAGATGACCGACAGAGGCAACAGGCAGAGGACGATGTTCGACCAGTTCGCCGAGAGATCCTCCGAGCTGGTGAGCAGGACGCCCTTCTTCGTGTTTTGCGTTGCCCTGGTCGTCCTTTGGCTTCCCACGTACCCGTTGGCCGGCAACTTCGACACGTGGCAGCTGCTCATCAACACGCCCACCACCATCCTGACCTTCCTGCTGGTGGCAATCCTGCAGAACAGCCAGCGGCGGACCGAGATTGCGATGCAGGAGAAGCTGAACGCACTCGCCGACGGCCTGGCCGACCTCATGGAGCACTTTACGGGCGAGGAGGCGGACGAGGAGATTCGCACCGAGGACCTCCTCCAGGACGTCAAGGAGCTGAAGGAAGCGGTTGGGTTGGAGCAGAAGATATGACCCTGGCGGCCGGCTGCCGGGCGTGAAGATAGTCGTCGCCGGCGCAAGCGGATTCGTCGGCAGCTTGCTGGTGCCCCAGCTTTCCGCCGCGGGCCACTCGGTGGTGGCCCTGTCGAGGCGCCCGCCGAAGGCGGCGGAAGAGGGAATCGAGCACCGCCAGGTCGACATCGCCGACGTGGAAGCGGTCCGGGACGCCTTGAGCGGCGCCGATGCCGCTTACTACCTGGTTCACTCGATGACCGGGGGCGACGAGTTCGTCCACCGGGACCTGGAGCTCGCGCAAGGCTTCGCCCGGGCGGCCGCCGACGCCGGAGCCGGCCGGATCGTGTATCAGGGCGGGCTCGGCCGGGGCCGGCTGAGCGCCCACCTCGCCAGCCGCCAGGAGGTGGGAAGGGCTCTGGCGTCGGCGGGCGTACCGGTCGTCGAGCTGCGGGCCGCGGTGATCCTCGGCTCCGGAAGCATCTCGTTCGAGATGCTGCGATACCTCACCGAGCGGCTGCCCGCCATGGTCTGCCCCCGCTGGGTCCGGACCCGGATCGAGCCCATCGCCGTGTCCGACGTCCTGCGGTATCTGATCCGCGCGCTCGATGCTCCGCCGGGCGTCTACGACATCGGCTGTGGCGAGGTGACCTCCTACCAGGACCTGATGCAGCTGTACGCCGAGGTGCGAGGCCTTCGCCGGCGGGTGATCGTCAACGTGCCGCTGCTGACCCTGCACCTTTCCGGCTACTGGGTGGACTTCGTGACGCCGCTCGACCACGGCATCACCTCCACGCTCATCGAGAGCATGACCTCCAACGTGACGGTCCGGGACGCCGGGCGGACGCTGGCCGCCTTCCGGATCGAGCCGCTGAGTCTGCAGGAGGCGATGAGCAGGGCCCTTGCAGACCAGGCGAAGCGGATCCCGGACACCCTGTTCGAGGGCTCCGAAGGTCTATCGGAGAACGTCTACCGGGTCTACGTCGAACGCGAGCTGGAGCCGGGGACCGGGGAAGCGATCAGACGGGACCTGGCCGGCATCGGAGGAGATCTGGCCTGGTACGGGTGGCCGTGGGCCTGGCGGGCGAGGTTCCTGCTGGGGCTGCTTTTGGGTGAGCGCCACTCGGTTGCCCGGCCCAGCGCGGTCGAAGCCGGGCAGGCGGCCGACTGGTGGGTCATCGAGAGTGCGACGCCGGATTCGCTGGTTCTCCGGTCGGCCGGGTGGCTAACCGGCGATGGTTGGCTCGGGTACCAAGTGACCGGCCACCAGACGCTTCAGGTGGGCGCCGCGTTCCGCCCCAAGGGACTTCCCGGCTTCCTCTACTGGCTGCTGTTGACTCCGGTCCACCGGGCCGCCTTCCGGGCGATGGCCCAGGCCCGGATCCGCCGGGCCTCCGCGGCTACGCCGGGGAGTCAAGGGCGCGCTTCAAGTACATATAGGCACCGACGGCTGCGGCCGCCCCCATGAACGCCGTGAATCGGGCAAAGCCCCGATAGGTGTCGAACTCCGGCCCCATGCGGGAGGCGCCCCACATAACGACGCCGCCGAAAGCCGCCAACCCGCCGGAGCCGATGACGAAGGCCGCGACCCGCCGGCGGACGCGGAACATCGACTCCCGCGCGTCCCACGACTCTGGATTGCGGGCGACGACGTTGGTCGAGTAGATCGCGCCGGCGGCGAAGGCGAACACCGACAGGACGAACGAGATGAAGGCGCTGAAGCCCAGCCACCCGACGACCACCTCCCACACCGGCGGCCGAAAGCCGAGGCGCCAGTTGCTCTGGACCATCAGCAACTCCCACAGCAGCCCCAACGCCAGCCCGAGCGCTACGGCGCCCAGGATGGGGCCGGTCTCGGCGGGCGGCTGTTCCGGCCGGTACTCCATGTTCGTCAACCTCCGGTTCGGTCGGACCGGCCGGCGAGCCTCCAGCCGCCGTTCGTGGACTCGTAGATCCACGCCGGCGCGTTGACCACCTCTCCCCGGTCGTCAAAGTCGTAGTTCTTGGAGTCGCCCCGGAACCTGCGGTTCAGGCGCAGGAACTCCCCCACCATCCGAGGGTCGCCCTGGACCTCCTCCACGGCGTCGAGCAGCATCAGCGCCCCCTCGTAGGCCTCGAGGGCGAAGACCGGGGGCTTGGCGTCGAAACGATCCTCGTAGCGGGCGGAGAACCGCTGAGACGCTGCCGGATCCGAACCTGGCGAGACACTGACCACCCCTCCTCCGAGCCCAGCAGGATTCAAATCGCGAATCTGGTGCGATGCAACCATCAAGCCCTTAAAACCGGCCTTCCGGAGCCCGTCGACCAGCGCCTTGCCGGAGGCGCCGCCTCCCCCGTACAACACCGCCTCGGGCCCCGCCTTCACGATGGCGGCCGACAGGTTCACCGGCGGGTCGTTCGGT
>DATAAN010000103.1:0-17310 GCA_036260105.1 Actinomycetota bacterium | reverse complement strand
GGTCGATCGCCCTGCGCTGGCGGACGAGATCAGCCGCCGGGCCGGAGGCCCGATTCAGGTGCTGGCCGAGGTGAAGCTCACCGGGGAGGAGCAGAAGGGGGGAGTGCAGCGGGCGGACCTGCCGGCGCTCGTTCGCCACGTCCTCGACCTGCCGAATCTCGAGCTGGTCGGGCTCATGACGATGGCCCGAAAAGGGAGCCCTGAGCTGGCCCGGCCGGTGTTCCGGGAGCTGGCGCGTCTCCGCTCGGAGCTGGCGGAGGAATATTCCGGCAGGATCCACCACCTTTCCATGGGTATGAGCCAAGATTACGAGGTGGCAGTTGAAGAGGGTGCCACTCTGGTGCGCGTCGGAGAGGCAGTCTTCGGTCCGCGACATCCTCGACAGGCCCACCTGGGGCCGGATCGGATAGGGGAGTCAGAAAGGTGAGTTCCATGAGCGTCTGGAAGAAGACACTCCTCTACCTCGGCCTTGTCGAGGAGGACGAGATGGACGGCCGCATGGACCTCCCCGAAGAGCCGCCCCGGGAGAGAGCTCCCTCCACCATCCGCAAGATCACCCGCGAAGAGCTGAACAGCGTCCAGCCGTCGCCCGCCGTTCAGGCGGCCCGGGCGGCACAGGAAGCGGCGGCCCCCCGGCCCCTCGGCCAGATCCACAAGGTTTCCCCGGCCGCCTACGACGACGCAAAGGAGATCGGCGACAAATTGAAGTCCTCGGTGCCGGTCATAATGAATCTTCAAGGTGTCGAGGACGATACGTTCAAGCGCCTGACCGCGTTCGCCTCGGGGCTTGCCTACGGCCTAGGTGGAGACGTGCAGAGGCTGGGGCCTCGGATGTATCTCATCACCCCGGCCAACGTCGAGGTGTCCGCCGAGGACAGGCAGCGCCTGAAGCGAGGCCTGTTCAATGAGTTTTGAGGCTTGGGGTGAGGTTTCCTGGACCTGATCGCAATCATCCTGCTGAACACGCTGCAAATCTACGGGTGGATCCTGATCGGGCGGATAATCCTCTCGTTCATCCCCATGTTCAAGCCGGACTGGTCGCCGCCCGCCGCGCTTTCGCCGATCGTCGACTTGATCTACGGCCTGACCGAACCGCCTCTGCAGCTGCTGCGCCGGGTGATCCCCCAGCCGATGGGTTTCCCGTTCGACCTGTCCTTCATCGTGCTCTATGTGATCGTGCGAATGATCCTGCCGGTGGTCATTCAATCCGCAATGCTCGGCTTGTGAGGAGGTTGTTGCCATGTTGACGCCCCGCGAGATCCAGGAGAAGCAGTTCCACGACGCTTTCCGGGGCTACAACCACGAGGAGGTCGACCTATTCATCGACCAGGTCGCGGAGGCGTACGAGACCCTCTTCAAGGAGAACCAGAACTTCAACCGGCGGCTAGAGGAGCTGCAGGAGCAGCTGCGAAACGGTCCCGCTCCAACGGCCGCTTCGCTGCCCGCAGCTCCGCGCTCCGAGTCCGAGGACATGCTCAAGCGGATGCTCGTCACCGCCCAGGAGACCGCCGACAAAGCGGTCGCCAACGCCCGGGCGAAGGCGCAGATGCTGGTGGAGGAGGCCGAGATCAAGGCCCGCCGCATCGAGGAGCAGGCCGACGCGGTCAGCTCCACCACGCTTCAGGACGCGCAGCGCCGGGCTCGCGACATGCTTCAGACCGCTCAGCAGGAGGAGGCGGAGCTTAGAGACCGTATCGAGGGCCTCAAGAGCTTCGAGCGGGACTTCCGGATGCGTCTTACAGCCTTCATCCGTTCGCAGCTGGAGCTGCTGGAGACCAAGCCGATGGTTTCCGCCGGCTCTACCGGTCCCGTGACCTCGCCGTTCTTCGACCGATCGAAGCTGTTGAGCGAGACCATCGAGAAGTTCGGCGACTACGGCCTCCCCAAGCCCCTCGACAGGAGTCCCGCGCCCCTGGAGCTCGAGCCGGCTCAGGAGCCAGCCCGCCTGGACGAGCCCTCGGTTTCCGACTGGCTGTCCAGCATCTCGGGCTCCACGGCCGCCACCGAGGCGGGAGCCGAGCCGGCCCAGCAGGAGGAGTCGGGCGACTGGTCGCTCGGATCCGGGTCCACCACGCCGGAGCCCGACTCGGAACCGGAGCGGGAGGTCAGCGTGGGAGCCCCGACCGTCGCCTCGTCGGAGGAGCCGGAGCAGCCCAAACCCAGGCAGTCTGCGGAGACCAAGTCCATCCACGAGCTGTTCTGGGGCGAGGACTAGGGCCGGAAACGCCCGCCAACTCCGATGCGCGGCGATTAGACTTGCGATGAAGCTTCCTTAGGAAGGATCCGTTGTGTTCAAGGCTTCGATCGCACTGGTGCTCCTCGCATTCGGCGCCCTGGCGTACGGGTGGATAGCCGGAAACGACGTGATCCTCTACGGCTCGATCGGCGCAAGCGCGCTGGCGGGCCTGGCTCTGGCCGGATCCCACCTGGGCGACCGCAAGTCGCCGGCCGGCTCCCGAGCCGATCGGGATGAGCCGCCGGCTCGCGAACGCAAATCCACCAGGCGCGACGAAGAACCGGCTCCCGGTAGATCCGACCGGCGCAAGTCCCGGGGCCTTGACTCCGGGGACATAACCCGCCAGCTCGACCTGGACGACGAGGAGGACCACGACGACCTCTCTGACCTGGCCCGCCCGCCGTCCGTGCGGCCGATTTCGGGGCCGGCAGGCCGGCGACGCCCGCTGAGGGTCCCCGAGGGGGCCGACTGGGCCAGTGAAGACCCGCTCGACGAGGAGCCCCTGGACGCCGACTACGACCGGGACCAGACCGTCTACGACTCCGGATTTCAGGAAGAGGAGTCTCCGGCCGCCGAGCAGGAGCAGGCGTCGGCCTCGTACCGGCAAGGTGCAGCAGCGGCCGACGACTTCCGCAGCCGTCTTGCCGCAGTCCTGGGTCAGGCGCCGGCTCCCGAGGAGCCGCCACCGCCTCCGGCACCCAAACCGGCACGCGCCCGCCGGGCTACGCCGGTCGAAGCTCCGGCAGAGGAGCCCAAGCCGGCCCGGCGCGGGAGGAAGAAGGCCGAGCCGGTGCTTCCGCCGCCCGAGGAGGAGCCGTCCGCCGAGCGCGAGGACGAGCCCGATTGGATCCGCCTGGAGGACGTTCCCCGCATAGCACGCGCCACCCAGCCGGGTGGAGGGTTCGCACGGCCCGACACGCCGGAGGTTGTCCGGCCCTACCGGCCCCGGCGACCCGGCGTTCCGAAGGCGTCGGCCGACGCCGAGAAGCCGGCTCGGCCCACGCAGGGTCGCCGGACCACATCGACCGCCTCCGGGGCGAAGACGGCGGCCGCAAAGACCGCCGGAACCAAGCCTGGAACCACCTCGCGGTCCTCTTCGACTGCAAAACCCTCGGTCAGCAGGGTGTCCGGAGCTACCGGCAAGCCGCCGGACCCGGACGCCCCGAAGCCCCGCCGGGGAAGGCCACCCAAGCCGAAGCCCTGATCGACCGCCCAACGGGCCGGTCGCCGCAGTTAGGCAATGTTCTCCAACGGGTTAGGCTTCGGTAAGTGCAACCGCAGGACTTCCCGTTGCCGGGCAGGATCTCTCCCGGCGACCTCCGGCTCTTCTCCGAGGGTTCCCACGCCGGCCTGGCGTCGATTCTCGGCGCCCACCTGAGCGACTCCGGGCACCGGTCCGGAGCGCGCTTCGCCGTCTGGGCGCCCAACGCCTCGACCGTTTCGGTGTTCGGCGACTTCAACGACTGGGATCCCTCCGCCTGTCCTATGGCCCGGACCGACGGGTCCGGCATCTGGGAGGCGTTCGTCACCGGCGTGGCCAAGGGGGACCGCTACAAGTTCCACGTCGAGGCGCCTGCCGATGGGTTCGAGGTCGACAAGTCGGACCCGTTTGCCTTTCATGCCGAAGTGTCGCCGGCGAACGCTTCCGTTGTGTGGGACCTCGAGTATGCGTGGGGCGACCGCGAGTGGATGAGCCGGCGGGCGGCGGCCACCGCGCTGGACGCGCCGGTGTCGATCTACGAGGTCCACCTCGGGTCCTGGATGCGCCCGCCGGAGGGGGGCCGGCTGTTTACCTACCGAGAGCTTGCTCCGCGACTCGTCGAGTATCTCGGCCGGCTGAACTTCACCCACGTCGAGTTCCTCCCGGTCATGGAGCACCCGCTCTACGCCTCCTGGGGGTACCAGACAACCGGCTACTTCGCCCCGACGAGCCGTTACGGCACGCCCCAGGACTTCATGTATCTGGTCGACCAGCTCCACCGGAACGGGTTCGGCGTCATCCTCGACTGGGTGCCCTCCCACTTCCCGACCGACGAGCATGGGCCTGGCTACTTCGACGGCACCCACCTCTACGAGCACGAAGATCCGCGCCAGGGTTTCCATCCCGACTGGACAAGCTTCGTCTTCAACTACGGCAAGGGAGAGGTGCGGAGCTTCCTGCTCTCCAGCGCGGCCTTCTGGCTCTCGGTCTACCACGCCGACGCCCTCCGGGTGGACGGTGTGTCGTCGATGATCTACCTGGACTACTCGCGCGGGTCGGGCGAGTGGCTTCCCAACCACCAGGGGGGCCGGGAGAACCTCGAGGCAAGCGAGTTCCTCCGCCGCTTCAACGAGCGAATCTACCTCGACCACCCGGACGTCCAGACGATGGCGGAGGAGGCGACCGACTTCCCCCTGGTGTCCCGTCCGACGGTTCTCGGGGGCTTGGGCTTCGGGTACAAGTGGGACCTGGGGTGGATGCACGACACGCTGGAGTACCTGAGGCTTGACCCGGCCCACCGCAAGCACCACCACAACGAGCTCACCTTCCGGATGCTCTACGCCTTCAGCGAGAACTTCCTGCTCCCCCTGTCCCACGACGAAGTGGTGCACGGCAAAGGCTCCATGATCAGCCGCATGCCCGGCGACGACTGGCAGCGCTTCGCCAATCTGCGGCTCCTGTACGGCTACCAGTTCGGGCAGCCGGGCAAGAAGCTGCTGTTCATGGGCAACGAGTTCGGGCAGTCGGCGGAGTGGCGGCACGAGTCGGCCCTCGACTGGGAGCTGCTCGGCCAGACCCGCAACGCCGGAGTTGCCCAGTGGGTCACCGACCTCAACCGGCTGTACCGGCAGGAGCCGGCGCTGCACGCCCTGGACTGCGACCCGGCCGGGTTCGAGTGGATCGCCGCAGACGACCGCGAGGCCAGCGTTCTCAGCCATCTCCGCAAGGCTCCGTCGGGAAAGAACACCTTCCTTCTCGTCTACAACTTCACGCCGACGCCCCGCCACAACTACCGCATCGGGGTGCCGTCGGGCGGCACATGGCGGGAGATGGCCAACAGCGACTCCGAGTACTACGGGGGCAGTGGCTTAGGGAACCTCGGACTGGTGGAGGCCGAGGCGGTCCGAGCCCACGGGCGCGAGTGGTCGGTGGACCTCACCCTGCCGCCGCTGGCGTGCCTGTTCCTCAAGAGCGCCGGCTGAGCCCGGGCCCTGTGCGGACCGCCCGCTGATGCGCGTGTGGCCAGGCTCACCCGGGCCGCTCGGAGCGACCTGGGACGGAAGCGGCGTCAACTTCGCTCTTTTCTCCGAGAGCGCCACCGCCGTCTATCTCTGCCTGCTGGACTCGGAGCGGCCGTCGCAGGAGACCCACCGGATCCCGATGCCCGAGCGGTCGTCGTCGGTGTGGCACGTCTACCTGCCGGACGTGCGGCCCGGTCAGCTCTACGGCTACCGCGTGGACGGGCCGGTCGGGAACGAGGCGGGTCACCAGTTCGACACGGCGAAGTTTCTCCTCGACCCCTACGCCAAAGCGGTCGACGGTCCGGTGCGTTGGGGCGACGCTCTGTTCGCGTCGGCCAGAGGAGCCGACACGCTGGGACTGGTGCCGGGATGCGTGGTCATCGACGACGCCTTCAGCTGGGGAAACGACCGATCTCCGGCTACCCCCTGGAACCGCACGGTGATCTACGAGTGCCACGTTAAGGGCATGACACAACTGCACCCCGGCGTGCCCGGCGAGCACCGCGGAAGGTACCTGGGGATGGCGTCGGACGTGATCCTCGAGCACCTGACCTCTCTGGGAGTGACCGCGGTCGAGTTGCTCCCGGTGCACCAGTACATGGACGAGCACCATCTCGTGACGAAGGGTCTGACCCAGTACTGGGGCTACAACTCGATTGCCTTTTTCGCTCCCGAGGTCTCCTATGCCAGCGGAAGCCGGGGCGAGCAGGCGTCCGAGTTCCGCACGATGGTCAAGGCCCTGCACGCCGCCGGCATCGAGGTGATCCTGGATGTCGTCTACAACCACACGGGCGAGGGAAACCAGGGCGGTCCCGTCCTCAGCTTGAAGGGCATCGACAACCGGAACTACTACCACCTGTATCCGGACAACCCTCGCCACTACCTGGACTTCACCGGCACCGGGAACTCGGTGAAGCTGGCGCACCCGAGGGCTCTGCAGATGGTCCTGGACAGCCTCCGCTACTGGGTGGAGATGATGCACGTCGACGGGTTCCGGTTCGACCTGGCGCCGGTGCTCGGCAGGGACGGAGGCAGCTTCGACTGCCGGGCGCCGTTCTTCAAGGCCGTGGCGCAGGACCCGGTGCTGTCACGGGTGAAGCTGATCGCCGAGGCCTGGGACGTCGGGTACGGCGGGTACCAGGTCGGCAACTTCCCGCAGGGCTGGGCGGAGTGGAACGACCAGTACCGCAACTGCACCCGCCGGTTTTGGCGGGGAGACAGCGGCCAGGTGCCGGAGCTGGCGTCGAGGCTGGCCGGCTCGGCCGACATCTTCGAGCGGAGCGGGCGGGGGACCGAGGCGAGCGTCAACTTCGTCACCGCCCACGACGGGTTCACGCTCCACGACCTGGTCAGCTACACCGCCAAGCGCAACTTGGAGAACGGCGAGGACAACCGCGACGGGACGGACGACAACCTCAGCTCGAACTGGGGCGAGGAGGGCCTGTCGTCCAACACCCGGGTCGTCGAGCTTAGGGAGCGGATCAAGCGCAACTTCCTGGCCACGCTGGTCTTCTCCCAGGGGGTGCGGATGATCGTCGCCGGCGACGAGATGGGCAGGACGCAGCGGGGCAACAACAACGCCTACTGCCAGGACAACGACGTCAGCTGGGTGAGCTGGAACCTCTCACCGGCCGAGCAGGACTTGCTGGAGTTCACCCGCAAGCTGCTGGAGGTCTACCGGGCGAACCCTGTGTTCCGGCGACGCCGGTTCTTCTCCCAGACCCGTGCGGTGGGGGAGACCGAGAAGGACGTGACGTGGCTCCGGCCGGACGGCACGGAGATGACAACCGACGACTGGCGCAACCCGTCGACCCATCTGCTGGGCATGATGATCTCGGCATACGCCGCCGACGAGCTCGACTACAAGGGCCGGGCGACCGAGGGCGAAACGGTGCTGCTGCTGTTCAACGGAGGCAACCGCTCGCAGCATTTCGCCCTTCCCGAGCTGGCGGCCGCGGGCGTCTGGATCGAGTTGCTGAACACGGCGAAGCCGGCGAGCCAGCTGAAGCGGCGCAGCGGCCTCACGCTCACCGCCCACTCGATGATCCTGCTCGCTCACCGGGTTCCCTGATCCCGTAGGGCCTACGTCGGCTTCAAGACCATCAGGTAGATGATCACCAGCACGATCACTGCCAGGACGATGCCGAGGATCCGGCCCCTGGTCGCAAGCCGGCGGTACTCGGCGGACCCCCCGCCGCCCGACTCCAGCAGGGCGATCTGCTTACGAAGCGTCGGCGTGTAGCCGAGGAAACCGAGAAGGGCCAGAACCAGCCACAGGCCAATCGACACCGAGATCCAGAGCATCTCGAACTCCAGCGGTGAGATAAGCACCATGACGATGCCCGTCAGCAGCAGAAGGCCGTAGGCCGGATTGGCGAAGCGGTCGTCCAGCACCTTGATCGTCCTGAGCACGTGCGACTCATGCTCAGGCTCCTTGGCCGCCCGGGCCAGCCAGATCCCGTAGGAGGCGTTGAAGCCGACGGCCATGATCGCCAGCAGGATGTGGACGTATTTGAGATAGGGGTAGAGCTCCATGTTCGCGAACCTCCGGCTGTGGTGGTGGGTGCCGTGCGCATCGGTGGCACGATGGATGCGTGACCCCTGTTTTCTACAACCCTCTGGACCCCGAGGTCCACGCGGATCCCTATCCGCACTACCGGCGTCTGCGGGAGGAGGACCCGGTTCACCTCAGCTTGATGGGTTACTGGGTGCTGAGCAGGTACGAGGACGTGGCCGCTCTGGTTCGGGATCCCCGTCTCGGTCACGAGCTCCACGGCGCCATGGACGGAGCGTCGATGCTGTTCCGGGACCCTCCGGCGCACACTAGGCTGCGGTCACTGGTGAGCAGGGCCTTTACCCCCCGAATGCTGGAGCGCCTGAAGCCGCGGATTCGCGACATCGTCGACCGGAGCCTGTCCCGCGCCCGGGAGACCGGCGAGCTCGACGTCATCGCCGATCTGGCCTTCCCTCTGCCGGCCACGGTCATCAGCGAGATGCTCGGTCTGCCCATTGAGGACCACCGAAAGGTGCGGCGGTGGGGCGCGGCGCTGGCCCGGACGCTTGACCCTGTGATGGACCCGGACGATATGACGGCGATCGGTACGGCGTCCATGGAGTTCAGCAGTTACCTGTCGGAGCAGGTGGCGCGGCGCAAGGCCGAGCCGCGCGACGATCTGCTGACGGCTCTTTTGGCTGCAGAACAGGAAGGCGACCGGCTGACGTCGATGGAGCTTTTGACCACCGTGGAGCTGCTCTTCGTCGCCGGGCACGAGACCACCACGAACCTCATCGGCAACGGGTTCCTGGCGCTGCTGCGCAACCAGGACCAGCTGCGCCGGCTGCGGGATGAGCCGGCCCTGCTGCGAAGCGGCATAGAGGAGCTGCTGCGCTACGACAGCCCGGTGCAATTCCTGATCCGGACGGTGAAGGATCCGGTCACCGTAGGGGGCAGAAACTTGGCCCGTGGGGACTCGGCCCTGCTGCTGGTGGGGGCGGCCAACCGGGATCCCGCTGCGTTTCCGGAGCCGGATGTCCTGGACGTCGGCCGCCCGGACGTAAGGCACCTGTCCTTCGGCGGCGGCATCCACTTCTGCCTGGGTTCGGCGCTGGCCCGGATGGAGGGCCAGATCGCCATCGGCGCCCTTGTCTCACTGTTCGAGGAGTTCAAGTTCGGCGCAGACTCGCTCCAGTGGCGGGAGCACATCAACCTTCGAGGCCTGGAGTCTCTGCCGGTAAGGGCAGCGTAGGGCTCAGCGGGAGAGATTCCTAGCGTCCCGCTTGTCCTCGGGACGCCAAAAGAACGGCGATCCGCCTCTCCGCCTCTGGGCTGGCCTACCAGCGTAGCCGTCGCCACCAGCGAAGAGTTCGGCATCCCCAGCCCTTGAGAGCAGTCAAGCCCCGCCGAGCGATCCTGCCCATCTGTCGGGAACAAGACAGTAATTCGGTCGGCTTCCCGACGTTCTCCCGAGCTGCGCTCAAACACAATTCAGCTTGTCAGTGAACGCACGGTTCGAAGAGGAGGACCAAATGAACAACAGCGGAACGAAGCCTGAGAACAGCAGCATCCGGATGCGCACCAAGGTCTCCAGCTCCCGGCGCGCCGTCCGGACGGCTGTGGTTGGTGTGAGCGTCGTAGCGACCGTCGTCGGGTCGTTCGGAGCGGAGGCGGCGTTCGCGACGGGGTCGGCCTGCCCCATCTGGCAGTGCGGCTTCAACCACAGCGAGGTGGGCGCTCTGCCGCTCGGCGCCTAGGCAGCAGCGTAAAAGCGGAGTTCGTGGCTCGGCACCTAACGAACGGAGAAGGAAAGATGTCTCAGGAACTCAAGAACGCAGGCGAGCGTATGCGTACACGTGTCTTGACCCCTCGCAACATGGGTCGCGTAGCGCTGGTCGCAGTGGGCGTAACTGCGGCAGTGGCGGGAGGTTTCGGGGTCGACCCCGCTTTCGCAGAAGGAGGCACGGCTTGCCCTGTCTGGCAGTGCGGCTTCAACCACAGCGAGGCCGGTGCTCTGCGGATGGACAGCGCGACGGCTTGATGGTCTATGCGGAGACCGGTGTGACCCTCGACGCACTCGACGAAGCGGCGGCGCTCCACGAGCAGGCTGTGAGCCTCTGGGAGCGCCGCCGGCGCGTCGATGCTGAACTGGCCGCCCGCCGCGCCCTTGCGCTCTTCGGTGAACACTCCGGTTCTGAGCACCCGGATGTCGCCAACGTGGCTCTTCTGCTCGCCGGCCTGCGTATGGACGCCGGAGACCTCGTCGAAGCGGGAGCGCTGAGCCGCCGAGCGGCGGACATCACCGCTGCACTTTCCACGGGGAACGAGATCTTCGTTCGGCTGCGAGTCCAGGCCTTGCGGGTCCTTGCGACCACCCTGCGACGACGCGGCAACCAGCGGGAGGCCGAGGCGCACTTGCTGGATGGCCTCAATCTGGCGATGGAGCAGCTAGGACCGGGTGACGAGGAATGCTGGCTTACCGAGAACGAGCTGGCGATCCTCTACAAGTACGCCGGCCGCTACCGCGAGGCCGAGACCCTTTACCTACACGCCCTGTCCACTATCGAGCGGTGCTGCGGTCCTGGAAGTTCCGAAGCCGGAGCCGTCTACCACAACCTCGCAGGGCTCGAGTATGCCCGAGGGAATTTTGTCGAGGCCGAGCGGTGGGCTCGCCGGTCGGTGGAGGTCCATGCTGCCGCCTGTGGCCCGAACCATGTCGATACCCTCGCCGACCTGGCACAACTCGGCTCGATCCTCGACGCCCAGGGTCGCTCGGAGGAAGCCGAGCTCCTGCTGCGGTCGGCGGTCGAGCGCTTTTCTCAACTGCTCGGGCCGGATCACTACGAAGTAGCGGTGAACGCGTCCAACCTGGCCGTGCTCCTGGCGCGCCGAGGAGAGACGGCCGAGGCGGAGGCCTTTTACCGCAGGGCGCTCGAGATCAAGACCAGCATCCTCGGACCGGGCAACGTCGAGGTGGCCAGGGTGGCGAACAATCTCGGCGTCCTGCTGGCCGGTGAAGGCCGCAACGCCGAAGCAGAAGCTCTGTTCGCCGGCGCCTTTACGGTATTCGAGGCGGTCCTGGGACTTGACGCCGCGGACACCAAGGCCTGCGCCGCCAACCTCGCAGAAGTACGCTCCCGCACCGTCTGACACGACCTCGACCGCATGGAGCATTTGACCGTGATGGTGACCCGCTGATCGGAACCGGTGATTCGATACGTCCGATCGGCTGAATGGCTTATCAAGTAAGCCGGGGACGGGCCTCCCTCAGCACCTGGACGATTCGCTCCACTGGTGGGGACTCCATGATCTCCTCCAGGGTCTCCGGCAAAGGCAGGCTCCAGTTGGGCCAGCCTTCCTGGACTCCGGGCATGTTGGGCCGGTCTACGACGCCGGTCGCGTCCTCCACGGTCGCCAGGACGATCCTGGCCGGGCAGGCGGCGAGCTTTCGGTGCACGGCCGGGACGACCTCGGTGAGCGCCTCGGAGGCGGGAACGCCGGCCGCCTCTGCCAGCCGGTCGACCATCTGCTCCATGCCCTCTTCGTTAGCCGGCAGTCCGAGGGCCTTCTGGGCTTTGAGGTCCGAACCGGTCCATATCCCGCCGATCGTCGGAAGATCATGTGTCGTCACGGCTGCCATCGAATCCTCCGGCACCGCGTCGGGATCATCCTCGAATATCAGCAGCCGGTACGAGAGGATCTTCCTTTCGGCCATCTTCTCCCGAACGCCAGGCTCCACCGTTCCGAGGTCTTCGCCCACGACGAACGCCTGGGCCCGGTGGCTCTCCAGGGCGACGATGTCCAGCAGCTCGTCCGCCGGGTAGCGGACGTAGACGCCCTCCGAGGGGTCGCACCCCTTCGGAATCCAGTACAGCCGGAACAGGCCCATGACGTGGTCGATCCTGAGGCCCCCGGCATGCGCCATCTGCGATCGGATCATCTGGAGAAACGGTTCGTATCCCGCCTCCCGGAGCCGGCGGGGGTGGAAGCCGGCGATGCCCCAGCTCTGTCCGGCCCGGTTGAACTCGTCGGGCGGAGCGCCCAGCTCGAAGCCCTCGGCAAAGGCGTTGCCCCAGATCCACGCGTCGGCGCCCCCGGGATCGATCCCGACCGGGAGGTCCTGCAGGAGAGGCAGGTGGCTGCCGGCCGAGTCGAGCTGCCGGTCGAGCTGCCACTGGAGCCACTTGTGGAAGCGGATCCGCTGATCGTTTCCCCGCCGGAAGGCGTCGACCCCCGAGGAGTCGGGACCCTGCAGACCGGCCGGCCAGTCCCACGGCGCGCCCGGGTTCTGCTCGGCCAGCGCACAGAAGGTGGCGAAGTCTTCGAGGAAGTCACCACATCCTTCGCAGAAACGGTCGAAGAGGTCCGCCGGCTCGTCCCGGCGGAACAGGATCTCCAGCGCCTGCTCCTTCAGCTTCCACGCGGCATTCCGGTCGATAAGCGGCGCCTCGTTGAGCCGCCGGGCGGCCCCCCGCAGATCGATCAGGTCCGGGTGGTCGGCTCCTTCGAGGGCGTCGACGTCCAGGAAGACCGGATTCCGGAAGCTGCGGCTGCTCGGATAGTAGGGGCTCGGCTGCATCGGGCGGCCCGGCGTGGCGGCGCCCAGGGGGTTGATCATCACGGTGCCGGCGCCGTGCGCCGCCGTCCAGCTGTTGAACCGTGTCAGGTCGCCGAGGTCTCCGATTCCCCAGCTGTTGGCCGAGCGGAGCCCGTACAGCTGGAGCGCCCAGCCCCATATCCGCAGGCCCTCCGGCAGGTAACAGGCCCCCGGGCTGACGATCAGCCGGCGGGTGCTGCCGTCGTCCCCGTGGACGGTGTGGTAGCCGAAGGGCATCCAGTCGGGCAGCGCCCCGTCGACGGCATGCTGCTCGCCGTCCTCGGTCTCGACCATGGCGGTCCGATCGAAAGGCAGTCGATCACCACGGCGGAGAACCAGGGGGCCGTGCCGGTCGCGTGCGGGAGAGGCGTCCTCCTCGAGGGCCTCGAGAACCCGCCGGACCGAGTCCTCGGGTGACTGCTTGGGCTCGCCCTGGTAGTCCTCGTAGCCCAGCTCGACGCCGAGGGCCGCCGCGCGTTGCTCGAGATCCACTCAGGCGGGCCGATGGTCGAGGTGTGGGAGGACGGCGTTGGTTGAGGTGACCGCAGACATGTCCAGTGAGTATGCCGCGTGCATCGAAGCCCTAAACAGTAGAGCCGAAGCGGCAGGAAGCACTGGATACCACGGGCGTAGTCCTCGCTACACCGTTCAAGCGCGGGCCGAGTCCGTATCTACTTGTGCTACATTGTCCCAATGGAAGAGTCGGTTGGCCTGCGCGAGATGCGCCAGGAAGCGTCGGAGCTGGTAAGGCGCGTTCAGGCGGGAGAGGAAATCGTGGTGACGATCTCGGGAAGGCCGGCGGCCCGACTGGTCCCGGTTGGCCGTAGCCGTTGGCGCAAAGGCCGGGAGATCAGCTACCTGTTCGACGAACCGACGGATCCCCAGTGGCGGGCCGAGCGCTCCGGTAGGTCGGGGGAACTGGATGATGCACCGCAGGACCCCTGGAGTGCGACGCCTTGAGAGCGATCCTCGACACCAGCGTGCTGATTTCGTCGTGGCATCCGCCGGACGAGGATGAATGTGCAATTTCGGTGGTGAGCCTGGCCGAGATGCATCTTGGAGTTCTCAGAGCCGCTGGAACTTCGGGTCTTGCGGCCCGCGTCCGCCGCCTCAGCGAGGTCGAGCATGAGTTCGAGCCCATCCCGTTCGACGGCCGGGTAGCCCGTTCCTACGCCGAGTTGGCGGACGCTGTGATTCGACGAGCGGGTCGCAACCCTCGTCCCCGCGTGTTCGACCTGGTGATCGCGGCAACCGCCAGGGTAGAGGGAGCCAGGCTGTACACGCTCAATCCCGCCGGCTTCAGGGGGCTGGAAGAGATCGTCGAAGTAGTGAATCCACTGGTCTGACTCCCTCGGAAGCGCGGCGCATGATCACCGCGCCAACTCGGGTCGATTTCTGTCTTAGAAGTTGTTCTCCAGCCAGCCGGCGACCCCTACCACCGCAAGCCACACGACGACCGCGCCGAGGACGAAACCCACCACACGTGACTTGCTACGCAGGGCCGGGACGAACCCGAAGGCCAGCGTGCCGGCGATCAGAAGGATGCCGATGAGCACCAGGCCAGGCGAGTCATCGGCATTTCCGTACAGCATTGCGGGCACGCCGATGATGACGCCGAGGATCGGGATGAGAATGTTGGCGAAGCGTTTCATGACGCCTCCTTTCAGAGGTCCAACCCGCCGCCGCCAAGAGACGTCGGCAGGGAGGCCGCGGGCCATCCGCGACAGAATGCTGAAGGCAATGCGCACGTCTCCGGTCCCGCGGGCACGTTCGTGCGCGATGTGGTCGTGCAGGTCGGCGCCCATCTCGTCCACCCGACGCTCCGCGACCGCAGAGGGGAGCTCCCGCGTGTAGAGGCGAACCCATCGCTCGACCAGCTCCGCCGTGCGTTCCGGTGTCAAGCCGGTTTCGAGGCGGGTCTCGGGAGTGGTCCGGCGGCCCGGTCAGGGAGGGCTCGTTCAGCCACGTTGGCACCCTGGCTGGTGAGCTCGTACAGTCGCCGGCGGGGCCTTCCTTCGGCCGTCGCCGCGTCCTCCCACCTGGACGTGAGCAGACCGAACTCCTCGAGCCGCCCTAAGGCCTTGTACAGGGTTCCGTGGGCTGTCAGGGACCGTGATCCCTGCTGTTCCCGCATGGTGTGGGCAAGACCGAAGCCGTGAAAGGTGGCGTGACCAGCTCGCAGCATCGCGAGCGCTATTTGAAGGATCTCCGTTTCGAGAGGCAGCAGGGTTCCCGGCTTGCGAGGCGGCATGGCGCCATTATAGGAAGATATCTTCCTATCATCAAGCCGAGGTTCGGCATGCGACAAGAAGGTGGAGTAACGCCCGAGGGAGTAGGTCGCTCGATCTCCGATGGATCGAGGGATCAGGAGACTAAGTGCGCACCACCACCGTTAGCTCCGAGCCCCCGACCCGTACTCGATGTCCGTCGTCGCTGAGAGTCGCCGGCTCCAGCCCATCCGCCTGTACTTCGCCCATGATGTAGTCGCGCCAGTTCTCGATCGCTTCCTTGAGTTCTTCGCTCTCAGTTTCGTAGGTGACCTCGATGCGGTCGGAGATCTCCAGCCCGCTGTCCTTCCGAAGCTGCTGGACGTGCCGCACGACGTCTCTCGCGAGACCCTCTTTCCGCAGTTCGTCGGTCAACCTCGTGTCCAGCGCGATGTGGATCGGGCCCGCTGAGCCGACCGCCCAGCCCTCGGCCGTCACCGTCTGCACGGTGACATCCTCCGCGGTCACTTCGTAGCCGCCCAGCTCCACTGATGATCCGGCTGCCAGCTGCTGCGCAGCCTCGGGCGGCGCTTCCCGCACCAGGGCCGCCACCTTCTGCACCTCCTTGCCGTACTTCGCCCCGAGCGTCCGGAAGTTCGGCTTCACCGTCACGCTCGTCAGGTCGCCCAGGGACGGCTGCACCACCAGGGACTTGACGTTCAGCTCGTCGGTGATCAGCGCCGAAAGGGAATCCAGCGCTTCCCGCTCCTCATGGGAGGCGGCGCCTACCCGCAGCTCCGCCAGGGGTTGACGCACCCGCTGGCCTGCCTGCTCACGCAGGGCTCGGGCCGCGCTTGCCACCTGCTGCGCCACGCGCATCTGGTAGCTGAGCTTCTCGTCGATGAGCGCCGCATCCTCTCCCGGGTAGTCGCAGAGGTGCACGCTCTCGGGATCGGTCTCCAGACGCAGGTTGCTCCACATTCGCTCGGTCACGAACGGGATCACCGGGGCCAGCAGCTTGGTGAGCGTCGTCAGCACCTCGTACAGGGTGTGGTAGGCGGCCGCCTTGTCCTCGACGTTGGTTCCGGCCGGGTCCCAGAACCGCTGGCGGTTGCGCCGGATGTACCAGTTGGACAGCTGGTCGATAAACTCCTCCGCCCTCCGCATGAACGGGAAGATCAGGTAATCCCGGAACTGGGCATTGGCCGACCGGACCAGGAGCTGGAGGTCGGAGAGGATCCAGCGGTCGATCTCAGGCCGCTCGGCGACCGGGACCGCCGGAGCGGTCGACGGGTCGAAGCCGTCCAGGATGGCGTAGTTCACGAAGAACAGGTAGCTGTTCCACAGCGTCCCGAACACCTTGCGGTCGATCTGCTCCAGGGTGCCGAAGCCGAAGTTCAGGTGCTGCGTTGGGTTGTGGCGTGAGTAGAGCCAGCGCATCACGTCGGCCCCCGCCCGGTCGGCGGCGACGTCGAAGTCGATGGAGTTGCCCTTCGATTTGTGCATCTCGTCGCCCTTCTCGTCCCGCACGCTGGCATACCCGAGCAGTGTCTTGAAGGGCGGGATGTCCTCCATCATCGTGCTCATCGTCAGCAGGGCGTAGAACCAGTTGCGGAACTGGCCGGGGAAGCTCTCGGTCACGAAGTCGGCCGGGATCCACTTCGACCAGTAGTCGCGGTCCCGGTTGTAGTGGACGGTCGAGTAGGGAACGATGCCGGCGTCCAGCCAGGGGTTGCCGACGTCGAGAATGCGAGAGGCGGTCCCGCCGCACTTCTCGCAGCGGATCTTGACCTTGTCCACCCACGGCCGGTGCGGTGTGTGGGGGTTCGCCGGGTCGCCCTCGAACTCCTCCCACCCTTCGGTCGCCCGCTCCTTCAGCTCCTCCCGTCCGCCGAGCACGTCGAACCAGGTGCAGCCGGGGTCGTCGCACTCGAAGATCGGCAGCGCCAGCCCCCAGTAGCGCTTCTTGGAGATCATCCAGTCGCCCATGTTGGACAGCCAGTCCAGCTCCAGGTCTTCGCAGTACTCCGGGATCCATCGGGCTTTGCGCACGTTGGCCTTTATCTCGTCGCGCCACCCCATGTCGATGTACCACTCGTCCACGGCCCGGAAGAGCAGCGCGGTGCCGCAGCGCCAGCAGTGGGGGTAGTCGTGCTTGTAGCGCTCCCTTCTGAACAGGAGGCCCTTTTCGGTGAGGTTGCCGATGACGTCATCCGCCACCTCCGACGCCATTCGTCCGGTGAGGAAGTCGAAGCCGCCGTAGTAGACGCCCGACTCGTCGATGGGCATGACGATCGGAAGGTCCTCCTTCTTGCCGAGGTCGAAGTCCTCCTTGCCGCAGCCCGGAGCGATGTGGACGATGCCGGTGCCTTCCTCGTCCGCAACCTCGTCCCAGGCGATCACCCGGTGCACTCCGGCGGCATCGCCGGCGGCGGGCAGCTCGTCGAAGGGTCCGTCGTACTGCCAGCCGACCAGGAGCGACCCAGGCGCCTCCTCCACGACCTCGGCCCCCTTGCCCAGCTTGCCGGCCGCGCCTTTGGAGACCCAGACCAGG
>DATAAN010000102.1:0-17695 GCA_036260105.1 Actinomycetota bacterium | reverse complement strand
CCGGCCCGGATCCGTTTCCGGGTGGTTTAAGGCCTCTCCCAAGAGGGGACTTCGATTCCCACACCTAGACCAGGAGGCACCATGACCAAACGCAACCGCCGGGCTCAGACGGCCCTTCTCGGCACCATGCTCACCGGCATGCTCGTCCTTATGGGCGCGGTGCCGGCTTTGGCGATCGAGTACACGTGCGACATCACCGGGACCAACATCCAGGGGACGTCCGAGGACGAGGTGCTCTGCGGCACCGAGGGAGACGACGTCATCTACGGCGGCGGAGGGGACGACGTCATCTACGGGCTCGGAGGAGACGACCGCCTGTTCGGTGAGTCCGGCGACGACATCATCTTCGGCGACGGCTGCGCCAACGAGATCGGGCAGGTCGGCAACTTCGGCTGCCAGGCAACCGGTGACGACATCATCCGGGGCGGCTCAGGCAACGACACCATAATCGCCGGCCCGGGCAACGACGTCGCCCACGGGGAAGGCGGCAACGACGACGTTCGGGGAGGCGAAGGCAACGACCGGCTGACCGGCGAAGCGGGCCAGGACCGCCTTCAGGGCAACTTGGGCGAGGACATAGTCAACGGCGGGGCCGACCGCGACATTTGCAGCGCCGAGACGGAGCGTGGGTGCGAGGACGAGTTCCCCGCCTAGCTCATTGCGACCCGGAACCCGGCCGGCCTTCGGGCCGGCCGGATCGCATCGGAGAAGGCTCGTCCGATAGCGCCGTTAGAATCGAGTCGGTGAGCGAGCCTATGGAGCGTCGGGAGTCCTCTTGGACTGGATAGGCGACTTCATCGGATGGCTCCTCCACCCCGACCTCGAGCCGCTGCTCGCGCGAGGGGCTCCCCTGTTCCTGTTCGTCGTGACCGCGATCATCTTCGCCGAGTCGGGCCTGTTGTTCGGCTTCTTCCTGCCCGGGGACTCGCTCCTCTTCTCGGCCGGCCTGGTGGTAGCACTGGCCGGGCATCCACCCCTGCCGCTTTTGATCGGGCTGGTTTTCCTGGGGGCGGTCGCCGGGGACCAGGTCGGCTACATGTTCGGCGCCAAGGTGGGGCCGTCGCTTTTCACCCGTCCCGACTCCCGCTTCTTCAAGCAGGACAACGTCACGAAGGCGCACATCTTCTTCGAGAAGCACGGCGCCAAGGCGCTCATCCTGGCCCGCTTCGTGCCGATAGTGAGAACCTTCACCCCGATCCTGGCCGGCGTCTCACAGATGAAATACCGGACGTTCGTGACCTTCAACGTGATCGGCGGCGCCATCTGGTCCGTGCTCGGGGTTCTGCTGGGCTACGGGCTTGGGAAGAGGTTTCCCGAGCTGGAGAACTACCTGACGCCCATCGTGATCGTGATCGTCTTCCTGTCCATCCTGCCGATGGTGTTCGAGTACCGGAAGACCAAAAGGCAGGTCAAGACGGGGACCTAGACGCCGGCTGGCGCTAGGTCGACTTGGCGTGCGGGTACGAGCCGAGCACTCTCAGGAAGGAGGTCTGGGCCGCCAGCGCCGCCAGCAGGTCCTGGGCCACCGGGTCCCTGGTGGGAGCATCGAAGTCAAGGTAGAAGTGGTACTGCCAGGCCTTGGCCCCCGAGGGACGGCTCTCCAGCTTCGTCAGGTTCAGCTGCCGATCTGAAAACTCCTTGAGGCAGGAGTAGAGCGCGCCGGGGATGTTGTTCAGGGCGAAGACGATCGACGTCTTCTGCGGCGGCCCCATCTCATTGGTGGCGCTGCGGCTGATGGCGACGAACTTGGTGGAGTTGTCGGCCCGGTCCTCGATGTTCCGCTCCAGCACCTTGAGCCCGTAGAGGTTGCCGGCCTCCTCCGAGGCGATGGCGGCCGATCCCGGCTTGTTCTCCTCGGCGATGAGCTTCGCCGCCCCGGCCGTGTCGTAGACGGCGATACGGTCGGCGCGCAGGCTGTCCAGGAACTCCTCGCACTGCTCGAGCGCCTGCGGGTGCGAGTAGACGTAATCGACGTCGGTTATCTCGACTCCCTCCGGCGCCAGCAGGCAGTGGTGGATGCGCACGATGGTCTCCGCGATTATCTGGACGCCGTGCCGGACCAGCAGGTCGTAGCTGTCGTTGATGGAGCCGGCGTGGGAGTTCTCGAGCGGCACCACACCGAAGTCGGTGGCACCGATCTCAGTGGCCTCGAACACCTTGTGAAACGACTTGAACGGGACCAGAGTCGCTTCCGGGAACAGAAACCGCGCCGCCTTCTCACTGTAGGCACCCGGCTCCCCCTGGAATCCAACTCGATAACCCGTCATGGCTCCTCCATTGGTTGACTCGCGTAACAACTTACGACATGCACCGTTCCGGCGGTTTGACCTAGGCTGAACCGATCGTGTCCGAAAGCTTCGATGCCGTCGTAGTGGGCTCCGGCCCCAACGGGCTGGCAGCTGCCATCACGCTCGCGCAAAAGGGCCTGTCGGTTCAGGTGCTCGAAGCGGAGGACACCTTCGGCGGAGGCATGCGGTCCGGCGAGCTGACCCTTCCCGGGTTCGTCCACGACATCTGCTCGGCCATCCACCCGCTGGCGCTGGCGTCTCCATTTCTTTCGACTCTGCCGCTGGCCGAGCACGGGCTGGAACTGCTCCAGCCGAAGGTCCCGGTCGCCCACCCACTCGACCACGGCCGGGCGGCCGCGCTTCTCATGTCGGTGTCCCAGACGGCGGAAGGCCTCGGCCGGGATGCCGAGGAGTACAGCAAGCTGATGACTCCCTTCGTCCGGAGCTACGCCCACCTGGTGGAGCAGTTCCTGGGCCCGCTGCGGCCGCCCCGGCACCCGCTCTCGACCTCCCGCTTCGGGCTGTCCGCGATCCGGTCGGCGAAGGGGCTGGCCGGCATGTTCGAGGACGACCGGACGCGGGCCCTCCTCGCCGGCGTAGCCGCGCACTCCATCCTGCCCCTGGACCGGCTGGCGACCGGAGGGTTCGGGCTGATCCTGGCGATCCTGGGCCACGCCGTCGGGTGGCCGGTGGCCAAAGGCGGCACGCAGAGCCTGGCGAAAGCGATGAGGTCGCTCCTCGAGTCCCTGGGCGGGCAGGTGGTCACGGGCCGGGAAGTGCAGACGCTGAACGATCTGCCGCCGCACCGGGTGGCCCTGTTGGATGTGGGCCCCCGGCAGCTCGAGCGCATCGCCGGGGAGCGGCTGCCTAGACCCTACCGGGCGCTGCTTCGCCGCTACCGGTACGGTCCGTCCGTATTCAAGGTGGACTGGGCGCTCGACGGGCCGGTCCCCTGGCGCAACGAGCAGTGCCGGGAGGCGGGGACGGTCCACCTCGGCGGCACCTTCGAGCAGATCTCCGCCTCGGAGAGGGCCGTGTGGGAGGGCCGCCACGTCGACCGTCCGTACTGCATCATCGCCCAGCAGAGCGTCGTGGATTCGTCGCGAGCACCGGAGGGGAAGCACACGCTGTGGGGCTACTGCCACGTGCCGAACGGCTACACGGTCGACATGAGCCGGGCCATCGAGGACCAGGTCGAGCGGGCGGCGCCGGGCTTTCGCGACCTTGTCCTGGCGCGCACGGTCCGCACCCCGGCCGACCTCGAGCGGGAGAACGCCAACTACGTCGGCGGCGACATCAACGGAGGGGTCCAGGACATCCGGCAGCTCTTCACCCGGCCGGTGCCCAAGCCGGATCCTTACTCGACGCCGATCGACGGCCTCTACCTGTGCTCGTCGTCCACTCCGCCCGGAGGCGGCGTACACGGGATGTGCGGCTACTACGCCGCCAAGTCGGCCCTCAGGAACGAGTTCCGTTAGGCCGGACCAACCGCCGCCGATCGACCCCAGGTCGGCCGACGCGGCGTAAAGGTCCGGGTGTCGATAATCTCTGGGTACGTTCTAAGGGAGGTTCGGTGGCGGAAGGCAAAGGATTCGACGGTCTGCGCAGGATCGTCCACCAGGTGCGGACAGCGGAGTTCGGGGATTCCCCCGGATTCGCCGGCGGGCGCCTGGTCGCCTCGGAGGACGACCTGCTGGCGCTGCTGCGCAGTCCGGCGCTCGCCTCGGTCAAGCTCACCTGGGTCGCTCCAGGCCAGAGCGCCCGGATCGTGAAGATCCTCGACTCCGTGGAGCCGCGCAGCAAGGGCGCCGGCGGAGTCATGTTCCCGGGGTTACTCGGCCCGGCTCTTCCCCAGGGGACGGGGAAGACGCACGTGCTGCGAGGGGCGGCTGTGGTGGTCGCAGGGTACCTGCCCCGGGCCCAGGAAGGCATGGTCCAGATGAACGGCCCGGTGGCGGAGCTCTCCTTCCTCGGGTCGACGAACAACCTCGTCATTGAGTTCGAGCCTGCCGAGAACGCCAGCTGGACACAGGTCGACGAGGCGCTGCGCCGAGGGGCGCTGCGAGTGGCAGTCGCCCTGGCCGACCTGGCGCGCGACGCCGAGCCGGACGAGGTTCAACAGTTCCGGCCGCTGGCCGCAGACGTGGAGTCCTCGCTGCCCCGAGTCGGCGCCATCGTCAACCTGCAGACGCAGGGTGCGTTCAAGGACGTGTTCGTCTACGGGCGGACGATGGCCAACTCCCTTCCCACGGCCATCGACCCCAACGAGCTTGAGGATGGTGCGGTGGTGAGCGGCCAGTTCGGCCACCCGGGCTTGAAGAACCCAACCTTCATGCACCAGAACAACCCCGTGGTCGCCGCTCTTCGGGAGAGGGACGGCAAGGACCTCACCTTCGGCGGCGTGATCCTGTCGCCGGAGCCCGTTGACCAGACGCTGAAGGAGCTGACCTCTGCCCACGCCGCCCGCCTGGCCCGGCAGATGGGCCTGGATGCGGCCATCGTCACCAAGGAAGGCGGCGGCAACGCCGACTCGGACATCTCCCTGAAGATCGACGCACTGGAGGCAATGGGCCTGGTGGGGATCGGCATCTTTGCCGAGATGAGCGGACCCGAAGGAACCGGTCCCCCGGTGGTCGGGCCGCCCACGACGGCCACCGCGATGGTGAGCACGGGCAACTACGACGAGAGGATCACCCTCGAGGCGGTGGAGACCGCTCTCGGCGGCAGCACCGTCGACCTCAACGGCCTGGATGCCGCTGCCGAGATGACCCTTCCCGTGGCGGCTATCTACGGAAGCCTAAGTCCCATCGGCTGGGGCCGGTTGACCTGTGCGGAGGAGGTGCCGGTATGAGGATCGTCCACTACGTGAACCAGTTCTTCGCCGGCGTCGGTGGAGAGGACAAGGCCCAGGTGGGCCCGGAGATCCGGCAAGCACCCACCGGCCCGGGCCGCAAGCTGGCGTCGCTGCTCGGCGACGAGCACCAGATCGTCGCCACCGTCTTCTGCGGCGACGATTACGCCGCTGGAAAGGAGGGGGCGGCCGGGGAGATCCTCGAGCTGGTGAAGAGCGCCGGCGCCGAGATGCTGATCGCAGGGCCGGCCTTCACCAGCGGCCGCTACGGCATCGCATGCGGACGGGTAGCCGCCGCTGCCAAGCAGGCCGGACTGGCTGCGATCGCAGCCATGCACCCGGAGAACCCGGGCGTCGCGGAGGCCGCTCCGGCGATGGTGGTGGCCACCGGCATGACGGCCCGGGAGATGGCGGCGACACTCGACCGGCTCGGCAAGGCCGCGCTCAAGGTCGCCGCCGGCGAGACCCTGACCGCGGAGGACGGCCTGGTCGGCGGGGTGCCGCGCAAGAACCGCCTGGCCGACAAGAACGCCGCCACGCGGGCCGTCGACCTGGCACTGGCACGGCTCGCCGGGGACCGCAAAGCCACCGAGATCCCGATGCCCGACTTCGGCGCAGTGGCGCCGGCCGGCCCGGTCGACGACCCGTCGAAAGCTCTCATCACCCTGCTGACGGAAGGGGGACTGGTGCCGGCGGGCAATCCGGGCAGGCTCGAGTCGGCCCGGGCAACCAAGTGGCTTCGCTACCCGCTCAGCGAGCTGGCAGCCCTGGAGGAGGGCTCACACATCTCGGTGCACGGCGGCTTCTCCACCGTCATGGCGAACGCCGACCCCAACCGCATCCTGCCGCTCGACGCAGCACGCGAGCTTAAGGAGGAGGGTGCCATCGGCGAGCTGTACGGCGAGTACTTCGTCACCGTCGGCAACGGGACCTCGGTGGCGAACGGCGCCCGGTACGGGGTGGAGTGGGCAGCCGAGCTGCGCAAGCAGGGCGTGCAGGCGGCGATCCTCACCTCCACCTGAGGGACCGGGACGCGTTGCGGGTCAACGCTTGCGAAGGAGCTCGAGCGGGCCGGGATCCCCACCGCCCTGCTGTGCAATCTCGTCCCCATCGCCATTCGGGTCGGGGCGCCCAGGGTGGTGCCCACGCGGGGTATACCGTATCCGGCAGGCGACCCGGCCCTCGGGCCGGAGGAGGAGAAGGCCTGGAGGCGGCTGCTTCTGGAGACCGCTCTCAAGGCCGTATCGACGCCCGTAAGCAAACCGACCGTGTTCCAACCGTCACAGAACTAGGAGACCCGATGAGCGACCAACCCGTTATTTCCGCCGCTTCCCAGGTGCTCGCCCACCTTCCGGGCATGGCGCGCCACGGGTCCAAGCCCAGCCGGGAGCTCCCGAAGAACGCCGAGGTTCAGGAGCGGTTCCTGGCGAGCCTGCGCAGCTTCGACCAGGCGGCCCGCTACCCATCGCACCAGGCCTACCTCGGAACGATCCACCCCCGCGAGATGCCCGAGCGGCCCCGGGCGACCCTGGTTCTGGAAGGCGCCACGAGGTTCGGACCCGACGGTGAGATCATGCCGGAGGAGGAGTTCCTCGGCCTCATGGCGGCGGTCGACGAGTTTGATCTGATCGCCCTGTCCGGCGAGGCGGTGGAGCGTGCAGCGACCGCTCTCTCTTCGCATCCGCTGGCGAAGAGGTTCAACCTGGACCGGCTTGCCGCGGTCGGCGAGCGCGGCCTCGAAGGCCAGACCGGCACGAAGGGAGCTCTGAAGCTCTACTGGCCGGTGGACGAGGTGGTCGGCAGCATCCAGTGCCCCCACTCGGAGGACGAGTCGCTTGCCGCCCCGGTCATGCTCGAAAACCTCGTCAGCAAGGCGAGCGGCGCGCTGGCGCTGATGCACCTCGTGGAGGACAACGACCTCGATCCGGACAGCATCGACTACGTGATCTCGTGCGCCGAGGAGGCGGTCGGCGACCGCTACCAGCGGGGCGGCGGGAACATGGCCAAGGCGATGGCCGATGCGGCAGGCCTCAGGCAGGCGTCGGGATGCGACGTGAAGAACTTCTGCGCCGCGCCGATTCCGGCGCTCGTAATGGCGTCCGCACTGGTGAAGTCCGGTGTCTTCAAGCGGGTGGCGGTGGCGGCCGGCGGGTCGCTTCCAAAACTGGGCATGAAGTTCCAGGGCCACCTGAGCAAGGGGCTGCCGGTGATGGAGGACGTTGTCGGCGGCTGCGCTTTCCTGGTCGAAGAAGACGACGGGACCTCGCCCCGGGTCCGGCTCGACGCCGTGGGCCGGCACCGCATCGCCGCCGGGGGATCCAACCAGGTGATCATGGAGGCGCTTGCCGTCGAGCCGCTGGAGCGCAACGGCCTCAAGATGGCCGACATCGACGACTTCGCCACCGAGCTGCACGACCCGGAGATCACCGAGCCGCAGGGGTCGGGCAACGTCCCGGAGCGCAACTACAAGATGATCGCGGGTCTGGCGGTGCGCCGGGGTGACATAACCAGGGACAAGATGGCCGAGTTCGCCCAGTCCAAGGGCATGCCGGGCTTCTCTCCGACGCAGGGCCACCTGGCATCGGCGATCTGTTACCTTCCCCACGCCCTACGGCGCCTTACCGTGGGCGACGCCCAGCGCATCCACTTCATGGCTAAGGGAAGCCTGTTCCTCGGGAGGATGTCGCAGCAGTCGGACGGGATGAGTGTCCTTTTGGAGCGGAACGCCTAGCTAGAAGCTAGAGCTGCTCCTTCGGGCTCTCGCTGTTGTTCGGAGTCGTCCTTGCCGGACCACCCAGGTCTGCCGACATGGTCAGGAACTCCTCACGGGTGATCTCACCCCTGGCGTAGCGCAGGCGAAGCAGGTCAAGGGGATCCGATCGGGTCTCGCCGGCGAGAGGAGTCGCCGGAGCGGGGGCCGCCGTCGCGAGCGGCGGCTTAAGGCCGGCCCGGTCCCGCCGGACCAGGATCACGATCAGGGCGACGAGCGCCCCGGTGATCAGCAGGCCGAAGAGGGTGATCACCGGCCGGTAGTCCGGGCTGGAGGCGGGCGATTGGTCGTCCGGCCCCTGGGGCTGGTCGGGCAGGTTGGGCCCGAAGTCGGGGTCGGGGATCGTCTGGAACGGAGATCCGAATCGGTCCTCCCGGCTCGAGCCGAGCTCCACCTCGGCGGTGCGGCTCTCGCCGTTGCGCTCGTAGGTGATGGTCACCCGATCTCCGACCCGCCGGCTCTCGATTGCATTCGTCAGGTCGTCCATGGAGGAGATCCTGGTGCCTTCGACGTCGGTGATGATGTCGCCGTTCTCCAGACCGCCCTCGTCGGCGCCCGAGTTGGGCAGGACCCGGGCGACCGTGACGCCTCGGTTCTCGGGAGCGGTGAAGCCGAGGATGCCGAGGACCGGCCGGTTGTCCGGTGACTGCGTCTCCTCTGCGTTCGGCGATCCGGTCGGCGTGGGGGTCTGCGCCGAGGCCGGCCGCGGGGCGAGGAAGAGGAACGCCAGCAGGGTGGCGATCAGAAGGAAGACCGGCGCAGAGAGGGAGTTTTCCCGGCGGACGGCCTGGGCGGCAACTGCGGAGGGCGCTTGAGGCATGAAGCAATTCTCGCACCGGCGTGCTGAACACAGATTATGAAGATGCTAAGAAGTTCCCGAAATTCGGCCGGCGGCGAAGGGCTCCGGTGAGGTGAACGGGGCTATGCCGCAGATCGTCTCGGCGGCCAGCCGCCCCGAGCCGGCGCCGAGCATCACGCCCTGGCCGCCGTGGCCGGTTGCAATGTAAAGACCCTCCACGCCGGGGGCCCAGCCGAGCAGCGGCAGGCCGTCCGGGCTCATCGGCCGGACGCCCGACCACACCTCCCTCACCTTCGCACCGGCGAGCGCCGGAACCGCGGCGGCCGCCTTGCGGGCGATCATCCGGGAGACCTCCGCCCCCTCGGGGTCCTGCCTAAGGCTGGGGATGCGGGAACCACCCACCAGCAGGTTCGGTCCGCTGGGCTGGACAAGCAGCCCGATGTCGGCCGGCGGCAGCCGGTCCTCGCCGTACGCACCAACGGTGATGTCCGCAGGACCCGGGTCGCCCGCCATGAGGTGCCATCCCGACGACTCTAGGAGGTGGTTGCAGACTACCTCCGGCGCCGAGACCAGCATCAGCCATCCCCGCGCCCCGGTGACCGGGATCTCGACTCCGGCCGACCGGGCGAGCTTCGGCGACCAGGGTCCGGCCGCCAGGACCACCGTTTCGGCGAAGACCGTTCCCTCGTCGCAGACAATGCCGGCCGCCCGGCCGTCGCGCACGACGATTTGTTTCACGTCCACGCCGGTATGCACCTCCGCCCCCTGTGCCCGGGCTTGCAGCGCGAGCGCAAGGGTGAGCGCTCGGGGGTCGAGCCGGTAGCCGTCCTCTATGTACCAGGCACCCAGCAGATCGGGTGCGACGTGAGGCTCCGCCTCCAGAAGCTCCCGGCGGTCGAGGCGCTCCACCTTCACGCCTCCCAGCTCGCAGGCACGGGCCTCGACCTCCGCGGCATGCCACTGCTCCTCGCCGGCCACCAGGATCAGGAAGCCGACGGGGGTCTCGTCGAGAGTTATGTCGACCTCGCCGGCAGCCGCGATGTCCCGGTACACGTCGTGAGACCGGCGGTAGAGCGGGTCGCTGACCGGGTTCTGGGGATAGAAGATCAGGCCGTGATTTCGCCCTGATGCGCCGTGCGCGATCTCCTGTCCTTCAAGGAGCACCACATCGGCGCCCAGTGCGGCAAGCTCCCGGGCGATCGCACATCCGATGACGCCGCCCCCTATGACGGCTACGCCGGCAGACTTGCGCATGCCGGTCAGGGTAGCGCTTTGGCCTCGGCGGCGCGGTGCTACCATCTTGAGGTCGATGGTCCCTCGGCGGAGCATCGGACGCCCTGGTGGCCGTAGCTCAGCTGGTAGAGCACCCGGTTGTGGTCCGGGATGTCGCGGGTTCGAGTCCCGTCGGTCACCCTCTTTTGTTTCCGACTTTGCCGTTGGTTCTTGCCTGCGACTCTTCTGCCTGCCATGGTGGTCGCCGGAAAACTCGCTCGAAACACCGGAGGCCTCCCCCTGAACACGCCCGACCTGCTGCCGCGCTGCGCGCCTGTTCGGCGGCGCCTCGTTTCCCTGATCCTGGTCCTCACCCTGGTGCCGCTCCTGGCCGTATCCGGCGACCCCGCCGGGGCGGCCAGTCATGAGCATGCGCCCGGAACGCCTCCTCACGACCATGGAGCTCAAGAAGCCGCCGGCGGCCCAGAAAATCGCTCGCCGGCCGGGCGGGGACCCGCCATCTCATCGGTCAAGCGTGCGGAAAAAGACCCGTGTGCGGGAAAGAAGCTGCGGCTGCTGCCCCGGGCGGTCAAGTGCACGCACGGCCCCGACCCGGCTCCGGGAGGCAGAGACGTTGCCCGGAGCGTGGCGCCCCTCAGCCCCACCGCGGCTGCCGCAGAAACGGCAGCCGCCACCCAGTGCGACGGCGACGGCGTGACCGGTCCCCGCACCGAGATCCTGTACGCCCGCAGCTCTGACGTGGCCAGCCGTTACAGCGCCTTCCTCCCGTCCTTTCGCGCCTGGGCAGGCGAGGCAAACGAGATCTACCGGGCGAGTGCGGCCGACACCGGCGGCAACAGCCACATCCGGTTCGTCCACAACGCCAGCTGCGTCCCGACCGTCACCGAGGTGGTCATGAGCCGAACCGCCGACGACACCTTCGACGACATGATCGCCGACCTGGAGTCCCGAGGGTTCAACCGGACCGACCGCAAGTACCTGGTCTTCGTCGATGCGACGGTCTACTGCGGTATCGGAACCATCCACCCCGACGACCAGCCGGGGGCCGGCAACGCGAGCAACGTGGGACCTTCTTATGGCCGGGTCGACGCCGGATGCTGGAGCGGAGACGTAGCGGCCCACGAGCACATGCACAACCTCGGAGGGGTTCAGTACTCGGCGCCCAACACCAGCCAGGGGTTCCACTGCGTGGACGAGTGGGATGTCATGTGCTACTCGGACGAGCCGATGTTCCCGCCGATGCAGGTGCTGTGCCCCAACTACGAGAGAAACTTCTCGCGGTTCGACTGCAACTCCGACGACTACTTCCACTCCAACCCGGCGGAGGGTTCCTACCTCGCGACGCACTGGAACACCTACAACAGCCTCTTCCTGGTCCCTGCGGCCGGCAACACCTGTCCCGACACCGGTTTCGAGCCCGACAACTCGGTGTCCGAGGCGCGCCTTCTGCGGTCCGGCGCCAACGAGAACCGGGCGTTCTGCGTCCCGGGGGACGAGGACTGGACGGCGCTGGAGGCCATGGCCGGACGAACGTACCAGGTGCAGACGCTCAACCTCTCGGCGGGCACAGATACCACCTTGGAGCTCTACGCCGCAGACGGGAGCACTCTGCTCGACACGAGCTTCGACCACGAGGGCACTCCGGCGTCGCTGCTCACCTTCACGGCACCCGAGTCGACGACCTACTACGTCAGGGCTACCCAGAGCGACGGAGGCGGAGGCCTTTCGTTCACCTACCAGATCCGCATCGATCAGCAGTGCCCGGATTTCGCGCTGGAGCCGGACGAGACTCCGGCTGGTGCAGGATCGCTGGCCGTCGGGGACGTCGCAACCCGCGCCTTCTGCATCACCGGAGACGTCGACTGGACCAGATTCAGCGGCAACGCGGGACACGTGTACACCGTCGAGACGCTGAACCTGCAGCGTGACGTCGACACCTACCTGGAGCTGTACGCCGGCGACGGCACCACGCTGCTGGCCGAAAACGACGACGCCAACTTCACCCGCGGCTCGATGGTGGTGTTCACCGCGCCGGTGACGGGCGACTACTACGTGAAGACGCGGCCCTACTTCGACGGAGATCCGGGCCGGATCGAAACCTACGACCTGCGGGTGGCGCAGGGTGGCACCGCGGTCGGCGTAGACGACGTGACCGCGACCGAAGGCGACTCGGGAACCACCGACTTCACCTTCACCTTAAGCCGGTGGGGGGTTCTGAACGGCCCGGCGTCTGTGACGTACGCCACGGAGGACGCCGATGCCGTCGCTGCGGAGGACTACACAGCCGTAGGACCGTCCACCCTGCTCTTCGGACCGGGCGAGGCAACCAAGACCGTGACGGTGGCGGTCAAAGGCGATTCAGCCTTCGAGATAGACGAGCTGTTCCTGCTGCGCCTGTCCGACCCCGGCGGCACCGCCGTGGTCGATCACACCGGTTTCGGAACGATCCTGAACGACGACGAGCCGGCCGCCTTCTCCGTCAACGACGTCTCGATACTGGAGGGCGCCTCCAGCACCCGGAACGCCGTCTTCACCGTGAGCCGGTCCGGTCCGGCAGGCGGTCCTGCATCGGTGCAGTACGCGACCTCTGACGGCACCGCGCTGGCCGGCAGCGACTACACCGCTCGAAGCCTCACCACACTGAGCTTCGCCGCCGGGGAGTCGAGCAAGACCGTCCCCGTAGCGGTCAGGGGGGACACCGTCGCGGAACCGGACGAGACCTTCTTCGTCAACCTGTCGAACCCCATCAACGCCGGAATCGGGGACGGCTCCGGCCAGGCGACCATCGTCAACGACGATCTTCCCGGCTCGTTCACGGTCAACGACGTCCGCGTAGTCGAGCGGAACGCCGACACCCGGAACCTGGTCTTCACCGTACGCCGGGACGGCTCGACGGCGGGCCGGGCCAGAGTCTGGTTCAGTACCCAGAACGGCACCGCTACCGCTCCGTCCGACTACACCGCGCGTTCCCTCACAGAGCTCCGGTTCTCACCGGGAACCGCAAGCAAGACCGTGGCGGTCACCGTCAAGGGAGACCGGCTGGTGGAGCCCGACGAGAGCTTCTTCCTCAAGCTTTCGAACCCCACCGGCGCAGTCATCTTCGACGACACAGGTGTGGGGACGATCGTCAACGACGACTAACCGAGCCGGATTTCGCAATACGGAGTTGGTTTGCGTACTATCCGCATCCAGGGGTAGCAATCCCCATGCTTCGTTTGCCCCGGAATAGCTAGGAGGTAAAACATGCCCTCTTCCCGCCGTCCGCCCGCCAATGCCGGATCGAGGAGGGCTCGAACCCTCAAGGGCTTGTGCGTTCTGCTACTGGTCGTCCTGCTCGGCACTGCGTGCGGCAACGACGACGGCGGGGACGGAACCGGGGCTACGGGCGAAGGCCGGCCCACCCGGGGCGGCCTTATACGGGTCGAGAGCCAGGAGCCTGGGTCGCTGGACCCGCCGCTCGGCGCCGGATCCGAGGACGCACGTATCATCCGCCTGCTCTTCGACGGCCTGGTTCGCTACGACGACGAGACGGCCGCCGTCGAGCCTGGGGTGGCGGAGCGCTGGGAGTCCAACGACGAGGCGACCGAGTGGACCTTCCACCTGCGCGAAGGCACCAGGTTCTCCAACGGCGAGGAGGTCACGGCAGAGAGCTTCGTCCGGGGAGTCACCCGGGCGGCATCGCCGGAGTTCTACAACAACCCGGACGGCCTCGGTTACCACCTGGACGGCATCCAAGGCGTAGCGGAGCGGGCAGCCGGCGAAGCTCCGGACGTCCCGGGTGTCGAGGCGGTCGACGACCGCACGCTGCGGTTCCGGCTGACCGATCCGGACGCGGAGTTTCCCGTCCGTGCCGGCCACCTGCCCTTCTTCCCCATTCCCTCCGACGAGGCCATCGCCAATCAGAGACCGAGCTGGGCGGAGAACCCCATCGGCAACGGCCCCTTCAAGATGAAGGCGCCCTGGCAGCACAACCAGATGATCGAGCTCGTTCGAAACGACGAGTACTACGGCCAGGAGCCCTACCTGGACGAGGTGAGGTTCGTCATCACGGCCGATCAGGACACGTCCTACGTGAACTGGCAGGCGGGAAACCTCGACTGGACCCGCATCCCTCCGCCGAAGACTCAGGAGGCACGCCAGCAGAACCGCGGCAACTTCCTCATCCGCAACATGGCGGGGATCGACTACCTGGTGTTCACGCTCAATCACCCGCCGATGAACAACAAGCTGTTCCGGCAGGCGGTGTCGATGTCCATCGATCGCCAGGCGATCACCGACGCGGTCTTCTTCGGCCTGCGCACTCCGGCTGCGGGCGTCGTTCCGGAGCTGATTCCGGGAAGCCGGGCAGAGGATGACGACGGCCCTTGCGAATACTGCAGGCACGACCCGGACCGGGCCAAGGAGCTGTTCGAGCAGTCGGGAGTGCAGATCGACAAGCTGACCATGCACTTCAACGCCGGCGCCGGCCACGACGAGTGGATGCAGGCGGCGGCGCAGCAGATAGCCAACACGCTCGGGATCCAGACCGAGGCGATCGCCGCCACGACGCAGTTCACGGGCAGCGGCGGATACACCGCCTGGCTGAAGGAGGGGGCGCCCGCGAGCCTGAACCGGCTGGCGTGGGGGATGGACTACCCGAGCGCAGCGAACTTCCTGCGGCCGCTCCTCTACTCCAACAGCAACGACAACAAGAGCAACTACAACAACCAGCAATACGACCGGCTGATCGACCAGGCCCGCGGCGAAACCGACGAAGACGAGCGGGAGCGCCTGTACCGTGAGGCCGAGGACATCGCGCTGGAGGACATGCCGATCGTGCCGATGTGGTGGCGGACCCAGTTCCGCCTGGTCAAGCTCGACCGCTTCGGGGGCCTGGAGATCGACCCGTTCGAGGACCCGACCCTGCGTACCGCGTACGTGAAGGGCGACGCTGAAGGAGCCGAAGAGGGCGGCGACGACGCCAGCCCCGGAGGTGGACCGGCCGAGAGCCCGGGTGGCGGAGCGGCGAGTCCGGGCGGCGGGGCGGCCAGCCCCGGTGCCGCCGCGGGAGGGGCGACGGGAGCCGCAACGCCGGCGCAGAGCCCGCCGGCAGCGGCAGGCGTCAGTCCTCCGGCACCTACGACCAAATCGGTAGCGATACCTTAGCCGCTGTTAGGCGTCTACCCCGGCGGGGAGTAGAGCTTGGCCCGGTACGTCGTCCGGCGTCTGCTCCAGATGGGCATCGTCTTTCTGGGAGCGACGTTCCTGCTGTTCATCGCCCTGTTCCTGCTGCCGGGGGACCCTACGCAGGCGCTGGGTTCGGACCGCAACCTGAGCCCTGAGGTCTCCCAACGGATCCGCGAGCGCTACAACCTGGACAAGCCGGTCCACACCCAGTACACGCTGTACCTGGAGTCGCTGGTCAAAGGGGACCTCGGTACGTCTATCCAACTCAACCGGCCGGTGAAGAGCATCCTCAAGGACACGATTCCCTGGTCGGTGAAGCTGGCGGCGGCCGCCATCGTGGTGGAGCTTTTGATCGGGGTGATCTCCGGGGTCATCTCGGCGGTCAAGCGGTATTCGTTCTGGGACACGATGGTTACGGTTTCCACCGGCATCCTCATCGGGATGCCCGTGTTCTGGCTTGGGCTCATGCTGCAGATGCTGTTCGGCGTGCAGCTCCAGGACACGCCGTTCCGCCTGCCGATCTCCGGGGTGACGGAAGGATGGAAGAGCTACGTGCTGCCGGCGATCGTGCTGGCATCGGTCTCCACCGCCATCACGGCCCGGCTGACGAGGACCACCATGCTGGAGGTCATGCGGCAGGACTACATCCGCACCGCAGCGGCGAAGGGACTGTCGAAGCAGGCGGTCACCTACAAGCACGGCCTGCGCAACGCCCTGATTCCGGTCGTCACCAACCTCGGCCTCGACTTCGGAACGTTCATCGGCGGCGCCATCCTGACGGAGACGGTGTTCAGCTGGCCCGGGGTCGGCCGGCAGCTGTTCCTCGGCATCGTGGCGCACGACAACCCGGTGATCGTCGGCGTCACGATCCTCTACGTGGTCGCCTTCATGGCGGTGAACCTGGTGGTCGACATCTCGTACGGTTTCCTGGACCCGAGGATCCGCTATGAATGACCCGTACGGCGCGAGCAGCGTCTCGTCGCCGCCCGAGCAGATCGTCACCCAGCAGCAGAACCTGGCCGGGAGCGGAGCGGCGTCGGCAGCAGCGCCCGGCTCCGGCGACGTGCCGCTCCAGACCCTGTGGGGAGACGTGTGGAGACGGCTTCGGAAGAACAAGCTGGCCATCCTCGGCACGTCGATGATCCTTACCCTGCTCCTGACGGCGATCTTCGCTCCTCTGATCGCGCCGTACGACCCGCAGCTGCAGAACCTCCCGCTGTCGTTGCATCCTCCATCCCTTAAGCACTGGTTCGGGACGGACATCCTGGGCCGGGACTACTTCTCCCGAGTGGTCTACGGCTCGCGGATCTCGATAAGCATCGGGATCGTGGCGACGACGATAAGCCTGGCGATCGGCCTGACGCTCGGCGCCGTGGCCGGGTACTTCGGGAAGGCCACCGACGCGGTGATCAGCCGTCTCGGCGACATCTTCTTCGCCTTCCCGTTCACCGTTGGCGTGATCCTCATCCTGGTGGCGCTGGGGCCGACCTTCCCCAGGCTGCTGGCGCTGTTCATCGCCATCGGCCTGTTCCACTGGGCGTCGGTGGCCCGGCTGTTCCGGGCCAGCATCCTGCAGGTGAAGACCGCCGACTACGTCGAGGCGGCCCGCGCGCTCGGGGCGGGCCACGGGCGCATCCTCACCCGCCACGTGATCCCGAACGCCCTGGCGCCGGTGATCGTCTTCAGCATGATCTCCACGGGCACGGTGATCCTCGTCGAGGCGGCGCTGTCCTTCCTCGGCTTCGGCGTCTCGGCCGGCACTCCGGCATGGGGCTACATGGTCAGCGAGGGCAAGAGTTACATGACCACCCAGCCCTGGCTGGTGCTCTTCCCCGGCCTCGGCATCGTGTTCACCGTCCTCGGCTTCATCTTCGTCGGAGACGGTCTGCGGGACTCGATGGACCCGAGGCTTCGATGAGCGAGCCGGCGGTAGCCGTCACACCGGAGAGGGGCAGCCGGGACACGCCCCAGCCGCTGCTGGAGGTGTCGGACCTTCGAATCCACTTCCCCACCGACTTCGGCGTGGTCCGCGCAGTGGACGGCATCAGCTACTCGGTCGGCCGCGGCGAGACGCTCGCCATCGTAGGGGAGTCCGGTTCGGGCAAGAGCGTCGGCGCGCTCGGCATCCTCGGGCTGATCCCGCCTCCAGGTGAAGTCGTGTCGGGAAGCATCTGGTTCCACGGACAGGACCTGCTGAAACTGGACGACGACGCAATGCGCAGGCTCCGCGGAAACCGGATCACGATGATCTTCCAGGACCCGCTCACCTCCTTGAACCCAGTGCACTCGGTCGGCCGCCAGGTCGCGGAGGTGATCCGGGTGCACACGGATGCCAGCCGGAAGCAAGCTCGGGCGCAGTCGATGGACCTGCTGGACCTGGTGGGGATACCGAACGCCAGGGAGCGTTACGGGGACTACCCGCACCAGTTCTCCGGCGGCATGCGCCAGCGGGTCATGATCGCCATTGCGATCGCCATGAAACCGGCCCTCCTCATCGCCGACGAGCCGACGACCGCCCTCGACGTGACGATCCAGGCGCAGATCCTGGAGCTTTTGAAGTCGCTGCAGGCGGAGTTCGGCCTCAGCCT
>DATAAN010000101.1:0-4515 GCA_036260105.1 Actinomycetota bacterium | reverse complement strand
CTTTGCGTCGGGTTTATCGGATCGCTTTGAGCAACCGGTTCAGTTTAACGACCTGGGCGCGAGCTCCCGCGTGGCGCGACAGGGTGATGGAGTTTCAGATCCCACGGTTCCTAAGACGAGAGCGGCGGCTCGATATGATGTGACGGTGGGGAACCACACGGTGTACCGGCACTGGTGGGGACGCTTTTAGTCGCAGGGTATTCTGGGAGCAGGTGTGGCGACGTCGCGCCTCTGTCGTCGGGTACTGCGTGCCTGTCCAGTACCTCTAAGCAGTCGGGCAATGAAGTATGCGGGTCGCCGACGTGTCGGTGACTGGGTTGCCTGAGTGGATAACCCCGGACCGTCATGCTGGACTGCATCGCACTCCGCGCGCCCCCCGGCTTCGTTGAAACCTGAGCTCTGCCGATCGCTGCTGCGTCGGCCTGAATACTCCTTTTCGTCCTAGTTTCCACCGGGAGGTTGGTCCAGCTGCAAGCGCGCGGAGCGGGCCGGCCTGCGGTGGTCGGGGCTCAGGCTTCGTCGCCGAGGGGTCGGTGTACGCCCCGGCCACGAGCGGCGCTTCGTGGTAGTGACCAAGGCGGAACTCTTGCGTGGTTGTCGGATTAGGCACGCATCGTGCCCTAAAATTGTTGCTCCACGGGGAGCATCGGTTCGAACCACCGGAGGAGCACTTCTTTGGCCAAATGTTTGACCTTGTCTATATGAGCCGCTACTCTGGGGAAGCCGGTCGGTGCAAGGGCAACCACGCTGACCGGATGCTTCAGCGACCTCATGATTAGGTTGAGGTTGAATGTTGCCGCGTGGCGAGGGCCCTGATTTTTGAGCGACGACTACTCCGAAGACTCAGAGGACTCGCAGACGCGGGTCATCGCCGTCGTCAACCACAAGGGCGGAGTCGGCAAGACCACCACTGCCATCAACCTCGGCGCCTGGCTGGCTCTAGAGGGCAGTTCCGTTCTGGTGGTGGACCTCGATCCCCAGGCGAACGCGACGACCGGTCTGGGCGTTGATCCAAGGCGCGTCTCGAGCAGTGTCTACCAGATTCTGGTAAGCGGTACACCTATTGAGGATGCCATTGAACCCACGGCGGTTCGGAACCTTTTCTGCGTCCCCTCCACGATCGATCTCGCCGGCGCTGAGATCGAGCTGGTCACCGCATTCTCTCGTGAGCTTCGCCTGCGCAAGGCCCTGGACAGCCTGGAGGACGAGTTCGACTTCGTCTTGATCGACTGCCCGCCTTCGCTTGGGCTCCTGACGGTCAACTCACTGGCGGCTGCGACGGAGGTGATAGTGCCCATCCAGTGTGAGTACTACGCCCTTGAGGGGCTGGGCCAGCTGCTGAAGAACATCAACCTCATCCAAACCAACCTCAATCCTGACCTGCGGCTGTGCGGCATCGTCCTCACGATGTACGACGGACGAACCCGTCTGTCGGAGCAGGTGGCCAACGAGGTGAGGGCCCACTTCCCGGGCAAGGTGTTCGAGACCGTCATTCCACGGAGCGTCCGGCTCTCTGAAGCTCCCTCATTCGGCCAGCCGGTGGCTCTCTACGACCCACGATCCCGGGGGTCAGTGGCGTATCGGGCGCTTTCGCTCGAGGTGGCGGAGGCCGACGCCGACGGAACTCTAGGCGGTGTGCCGCAGGACGACGACGAGGAGGAGTCGCCTGAAAATGAGGAGGCGGTGGCTCGCATGAGGTGGCGATGATCGCCCAAGCAGGCGCCAATGAGCGCTAGGGGAGGGCTGGGACGGGGCCTGGGGGCGCTGATCCCCGCCGGGGCGACCAGCCTGGAGGAGATACCACCGTCGGCCGTCCACCCCAACCCGCGCCAGCCGCGCAAACAGTTCGACCAGGAAGCTCTCAGCACTCTCAGCGCTTCGATCCGCCAGCTGGGCCTGCTCCAACCGGTCGTGGTACGGCGCCGGTCGCAGTCGGGCTACGAGCTGGTGATGGGGGAGCGGCGGTGGAGGGCGGCTCAGCAGGCCGGCCTGTCGACGATTCCCGCCCTGATCATCGACACCGACGACCGGGGGTCGCTGGAACGGGCGATCGTCGAGAACGTGCACCGGCAGGACCTGAACCCGATCGAGGAGGCTGCGGCCTACCGGCAGCTGGTGGAGGAGGCCGGTCTCACGCAGGAGCAGCTCGCCGAGCGGGTCGGCTTGTCCCGGTCCACGGTCGGCAACGTCATGCGTCTTTTGGACCTGCCCGACGGCGTTCAGGCGCTTGTCATGCAGGGCAAGCTGAGCGCCGGCCACGCGAAGGCGCTTTTGAGCCTGCTCGGCCATCCCCTGCTGGAGCGCATCGCGCAGAGGGTCGCGGCGAGCGGTCTCACCGTTCGGGAAACCGAGGAGCTGGTCCGCCGCGAGCGGGAGGAGCGGGAGGAGCCGGCGGCGCTCGAGCCGCCCATGCGCCGCCCGGCTGAGAGCCGTAGCGACGCTGGGCTGCTGGAGATCTCCGAGGCCCTCTCTGACCAGCTGGAGACGAGAGTGCAGGTGACCAAGGGCCGCGGCAAGGGCAAGATCGTCATCGAGTTCGGCTCCGACGAGGACCTGGTCCGCATCTGGCGCCGCATAGCGAGCAGCGAGGCCGGCACCACGGCCTCGGCGGTCTAGCCGGCTCAGTCCGGTTCGGAGAAGTACCTCTCCAGCGCGTCGAGCATCGCCGCGGCCAGCTCATCCATCGATTCCGTCAGCTCCTTGAACTCCTCCGGGTTGGTGATGAAACCGGGCTCCACGACGACCGCCGGCATCTGCGTCTCCCGCAGAATGGGATAGGCCTTGCCGTGAGTGCTGCAATCGGTCCGGCCGGCGCTGATCAGCGCCTGCTGGATTAGTTCGGCCAGGTACTCGCCCGGCTCGGACGCAACGGTACCGCCCTGGAAATAATAGGTAGCTGCACCGGCGGCGATGGGCTTCGAGTGTGAGTTCAGGTGGATGGACAGCAGCAGGTCGGCGGCGAACCGGTTGGCCAGCTGCGCCCGCTGCGACTCGGTCGGACCGTCGTTGGGCCCCCTGGTCAGCACGGGGTGGGCCCGCCTCTCGTCGAGCAGCAGGCCCAGCTTGGCGGACAGCCGGAACACCCAGTCCGCCTCCGTCTCTCCGTCCGGCGCCACACCGCCGGTCTCCTCGCCTCCGTGGCCCGGGTCGAGCACGATGCGCTTGCCCGCGAGGCCGGGAGGGTCGGCCCGGCGTGCCTCCCGTTCGGTGATACGGGGACCGAGGCCCGGCTTGATCACCATGCGGAGGCGCTCCAGTGCCCGGAGCGTCTCGTGCCCGACGATGCCGTCCTCGTCCACCGCCAGGTTTCGCTGGAAGTCGCGAAGGGCAGCCGCCGTGCCGAGCCCGAAGATGCCGTCGTGCTTGCCGGCCGTGAAACCGAGTGCGTTGAGCTGAGCCTGGAGCTCACGGACGTCGTCGCCTCGGAGGAACGGTTGGCTCAGGCGAAGCGGCCGGTCGCCCAGCCGCCACGAGGTCTCCACAAGCGCTTTCCACGTGGCATCCCCGACGATGCCGTCGACGTCGAGGCCGGACTTCTGCTGGAACTCCTTGATTGCCATCTCGGTCGACGGCCCGAAAGTGCCCCCGAGCTCCGACGGGTCGATTACGAAGTCCAGCTTCTCCAGGCGCGACTGAAGATCGGCGACCGCCTTTCCGCGGTGGCCCCGGCGAATGAGATCCACCGGGGCAGCTTATAGTGCGCCGGGAAAAGCAAAAAGGCGGTCCTTTCGGACCGCCTTTTCAATTGCCTGAGTGGTTACTCGCCCTGGCTCTCCAGCCAGCGCTCCACGTCGATGGCGGCCTGACACCCCATGCCGGCCGCGGTGATGGCCTGGCGGTAGGTGTGGTCGACGACGTCGCCTGCTCCGAAGACCCCCTCCACGCTGGTCCGGGTGGACATGGGCGAGCCGGGGGACCAGTCGTTGCGAAGCTTGTCGCCCACGACGAGGTAGCCCGAGTCGTCAAGCTCGAGCTTGCCGTCGAAGAGTGTGGTGTTCGGCGTGTGTCCAATGGCTACGAACAGTCCCTTGACGGGCACCTCGCGGTCCTCACCGGTAACCGCGTCCTTGAGGCGCACGCCGCTCACGCTCTGGTCGCCCAGCACGTCGTCGACCGTGCAGTTCCAGTGAAACTCGATCTTGGGGTTGGCCATCGCACGGTCCTGCATGATCTTCGACGCCCGCAGCGTGTCCCGGCGGTGGATCACGTTGACCTTGCTGGCGAACCTGGTCAGGAAGTTGGCCTCCTCGAGTGCCGAGTCGCCGCCTCCGGCGACACCCAGCTCCTGCCCTCGGAAGAATGCCCCGTCGCAGGTGGCACAGGTGGAGACGCCGCGCCCCATCAGGCGCCGCTCGTTATCCAGGCCCAGGGTTTTGGCGGTGGCGCCGGTCGAGACGATCACGCTGTCAGCGGTGTAGACGTCCTCGCCCACGGTGATGCGGAAGGGCCGGACGGAGAAGTCGACCTCGGTCACGTCCTCGGACAGGTACTCGGTGCCGAAGCGCTCCGCCTGCT
>DATAAN010000100.1:0-2227 GCA_036260105.1 Actinomycetota bacterium | reverse complement strand
GAAATGGCCGGGCCACTTCGGCAACAACGTTAGAATTGATGCCCTTTCTTCCCCGGGGCAGGCGCCCAAAGCGGCCTGAAGAATTCCTCAGGGGTAGGGCGGCTAAGAGGTGATCGTTTGGCATTGACAATGAGGGGCCGCCGGATCCTGGCCCTGTCCCTTGCTTCCCTGGCGGTGGTGACGGCAGTCGGCGCAGCCGGCTTCGTCGCCTACCCCTTCTACACGGATTGGCAGGCCGGCCGGACCCAGACCGACCTCCGGGCTGCCTTCGGCAGCGACGAGCTCAAGGAGGCGTACCGCAACCGGAGGGTCGGCGACGCTCAGCCGCTCACGCGCATCACCATCCCCGCCATGAAAACGGACACGATCGTGGTGGAGGGCACCTCGGCCAAAGCGCTCAACACCGGCGCCGGCCACTATCCGAACACGCCCCTGCCCGGGGAGCCGGGCAACGTCGCGATCGCCGGCCACCGCACCACCTACGGCAAGCCTTTCGCCAACCTGGAGATCTTGAAGCCCGGCGACAAGGTCTTCCTTGAGACTCCCTTCGCCAAGCACACCTACGAGGTGGTCCCGGCCTTCGGCGGCCATCAGAACCCGTGGGTTGTTGCGGCGAACGACTGGAGCGTCGCCGAGCAGGCACCCGAGTCGATGCTGACGCTCACCACCTGCCATCCTCGCGGCAGCGACCGCCAGCGTCTGGTGGCCCGAGCCAAGCTGGTCAAGTCGGAGCCCCTGGCATGATCCGCCGCCTGTCGGCCGCCATCGCCGGGCTGCTCCTCACGGCCCTCTGGGCCTCCCCTGCCCTTGCCATGACGGACACCAGGATTACCGCTCCGGGATCCGGTCCCGTGAGCGGAACGACCACCATCCGGGTTTCGTCCACGCCGGACGGTGGGATTCTGGGCAGCGAGGAGATCACGGTACGGGTGACCATCACGCCGCCGGCCGGAGCTGGGAGCGCTGAGACGATCACCCTCGCGCCGAAGGGCAGCGGCGTCTTCGAAGCCCCCTGGGACACCGACAAGTACGCCATCAACGGCGCCTTCAAGCTGGACGCAGTGGCCAGCTCCTCGTCGCTCCTGGGCAACAAGTCCGAGAACGCGACCTCGACGGCCAACGTGGCGAACCCGCCGAATGCTCCCACCGGCGTCAAAGCAGCCCTGAAGGACGGCGTGCCGCATGTGACCTGGGCGGCGAACAAGGAGCCGGACGTCCTGGGTTACAAGGTCCTGCGGTCGGTTGACGGCGGCACTGCGGCCCACGTCTCCACCGGGCCGGCGACCTCCTTCACCGACTCGTCGGCGCCCCACTCCAAGCCTTTGACCTATCGTGTCGTCGCCGTGCGCAAAGCCGGCTCGGGCGCAGTCGACTCCAGTCCCTCCGCGCCCACCGCAGCCGTGACGGTTGCCGCTCCTCCGCCGCCGGCCGAACCGGGGGCTCCGGGCCAACCGCCGGCCGACCCCAGCAAGCCGGTTGTGCCCGGCACTAACATCGTCACCGGCAAGGAGGCGCCCAAGGCGCCGCCGCTGCTCAGCCCGAACAAGAACTTCGGGAAGGCGGTCGCTCCGATCGTCAAGGCAGCACCTGGAGGTCCCGAGTTCGACGAGACGCTGCCCTACAGCGGCGTCCCGCCCGAGCAGTTCGACACGGCGTCCGGCGGCGAGCCGGCGCCCATCGATGCCGCCGGAGCGGACGACGGTACGACGGTGGCCAACCCCATCAGGTTCATACTCGGCGGAATTCTGCTCGGCGTCGCGTCGTTCTTCATGTGGCGCTACTCCCGCAAGCTCTTGCGCTCGACGCAGGTACAGGATCCCAAGCTGCCCCAGGTCAAGTACCCGGTCTTTCGAATCAACCGGGGCTAGGCACCTGCCATTTTGGAAAGTCTCATTCGCCGCGGCCGGGAATGCGTAGCGCAGTCCGAACGTTAGACTTATCTAAATGGCAACGTCTTTGGTGGTAGACCCGGACAAGCAGGCTTCGAGCGTCAAGGACGCTCTGGGCAGGAGCCTTCGCGACCTGCGCATATCGGTTGCCGACCGGTGCAACTTCCGCTGCATCTACTGCATGCCCAAAGAGATCTTCGGCAGCGACTACGCTTTCCTCGACCGGAAGGAGCTGCTGACCTTCGAGGAGATCGAGCGACTCGCCCGCATCTTCGTCGGCCACGGAGTCGAGAAGATCCGCCTGACCGGAGGCGAGCCACTCGTACGGCGCAACCTCG
>DATAAN010000099.1:0-2771 GCA_036260105.1 Actinomycetota bacterium | reverse complement strand
GGTCGAGCTTCAACGGTACGGCGTGCAGGTTGAGGAGAACGGCGCCCGATCCGGCGGCGCAGGACCCTCCGACGCCGGAATGATGTGGATCGAAGGCGTCCCCGTCACATTTCCCTTTGCCGCCGACTTCGTCGGCGACTCACCCTTCTCCCTTCGGGAGGAGGAGGACGGCTGGCAGCTGTATCGGGACGGTCAGAGGCTCGCTGCCGCGACCGTGCCTCCCCGCCCCAAGTGCTACTCACTCAGCACCGCCGACGGGATCCCGTACTGGAAGATCGCCCTGCTGCACCTGGACTCCCTCGCTAGCACCGTCATCCAAACCTGCATCTACTGGGGCAACGAGAACCAGTGCCACTTCTGCGGCATCGAGCTCAGTCTCGACGCAGGCCGGACCATCCCGGTCAAGCGGCCGTGGCAGCTCGCGGAGGTTGCCAAGGCCGCCAAGGAGTTGGACGGTGCGGTCGACATCACTCTCACTACAGGCACCACGAACTCGCGAGACCGCGGAGCCCTCTACCTCGCCAAGTGCGCCAAGGCCATGAAGGAATCCAGCGGGCTGCCGGTGCAGGGGCAGTTCGAGCCCCCGGACGACCTGGAGGTGCTGGAGCAGGTCAAGGAGATGGGCGTGGACTCCGTCGGCATCCACATCGAGTCCTTTGACCCCGAGGTGTTCCCGAAGGTCGCCCCCGGAAAGGCTAAGCGGGGAATCGAGGCGTACTTCAAGACGTGGGAGAAGGCCGTCGAGGTCTTCGGTGAGGGACAGGTGTCGACCTACGTGATCCTCGGTATGGGCGAGGATCCCAAGGCCACCGTCGACGGCTGCAAAAGAGCCATCGACATGGGCGTCTACCCGTTCGTCGTTCCGATCCGTCCCATTCCGGGCAGCATCCTGCAGGACCTGCTGCCTCCGCCTCCCTCCTACGTCGAGTCTATGTACCGGCAGGTTGTCCCTCATCTGATCGCCAACGGGTTTACCTCCGCCAACGTGAAGGCAGGCTGCGCCCGCTGCAATGCCTGCTCCGGAATGAGCGCCTTCGAGCACGAGGCCAATGGTTCCTCCCGTCGTAGTCTCCCCATTCTCCAAGTCGGTTGACGCCCTGCCGTCCGTCAAGGACGGCGTGGCGCTGACCTGCAAAGCCGCCTCCACTCCCGAGGAGGTCGACATCCACATGGAGATACGTAACCGGATCTTCGTTCAGGAGCAGGGCTTCTTCGCGGGAAGCGACCGGGACGTACACGACGACGATCCCCGAACCGTGCACGCGCTGGGGCTTCTGGGCGCGGTAGCCGGTGGGGCGGTGCGCCTCTACCCGCTGGATGAGCCGGGCGTTTGGAAAGGGGACCGTTTGGCGGTGCTCCCCCGCTACCGCCGGATGCTTGGGGCCAAGCTGGTCCGGTTCGCCGTCAAGACGGCCGGCGAGCGCGGCGGCGGAGTGATGATTGCCCACGTCCAGCCGCAGAACGTCGACTTCTTCAGATACCTGGGGTGGACCCCGGAGGGGGACCTGATGGACTTCCAGGGCCATCTGCACCAGAAGATGTCGATCCCGCTGCAACGGCCGGACGGGCAGTAGACAGGCCGGTCACCACCTGGGTCCTCAAATCGAGAAGCTCGGCGTCCCGCCCCTCCAGCGTCGCCCGAAGCCGTCCCGTACCGTCCACCGGGCCGAGAACCGAGCAGGCAAGTCCGCGTTCTTCGAAACCGTCCCGGACGGCGTCAGCGTGCCGTGGATCCGCGGTGAGGAGGAATCCATAGGTCGGAAAGACGGCGGTCCACGCCGCAATCGCCATCTGCGGCGGCTTTGGAATGGCGGCCAGGTCCACCCTGGCTCCGCAGCCGGACGGCTCGAGCAGCATCGCCAGCGAGCCGAGGATTCCCGCCATGCTCACGTCCTTGGCAGCCGCCACCAGGCCCTCGTCGGCCAGGTCGGCGAGCAGCCTTACGTCGTCGCCGAGCTCGGCCGTGCGCTCCTCGATCGAGGTGAAAATCGGGAAGTCGCCCCGCAGCCTGCCCGCCAGGCACGCTGCCAGCAGGCAAACCTGTCCGGCAGCCACTCTGGTCGACGACAGCGGCTGAGTGACGCTGCCGACGATGGATGCCGAGACGGACGGATCGCCGTCCCAGATGGTCAGGTGCCCACCCACAACCGGAACCCGGTAGATGCCGGCGGCGTGCCGGATGCCCTCGAGCACGCGCCTTGCGACCGCCTCCGGAGCGGTTACGTGGTCGACCAGAGCCAGCGGCCGGCCCCCCATGGCGGCGACGTCGTTCACGTTGGCTACAACAGCCGCCACGCCGGCGCCGAAGGGGTCCGCCGAAACCAGCGGGGGCCAGATCGCCTCACCGGCGACCAGAATTTGTTCCGCCCCGCACGCCACCACCGCGGTGTCGTCCCCCGGTCCGCTCAGCCAGTCCGTGCCTCCGAGCACCTCGGTCACCAGACCGATGGAGGCTTTGCCCGCCAGCCCACGGGAAGACCGGAAGCCGGCGGCCACCTCGTCCAGCTCATCCATCCAGCCATCCTCGCATCGTTGTAGGAAGGAGACCGCATATGTGCACTTTTCACGAAGAGACGAAGGTTCAGGTTTGCGACGTGGCGATCGGCCACGTGAAGTCGGAGCTTGCGAGCGGGCTCGACGCCCCCGTCCGCTACACCCACATGGAGGGTGAGGGCACCATGGTCGAGGCCGTCGGCGAAGGCGTCGACGCGGCCCGCTTCCAGGAGCTGGTCCGCAACGGCATGGCGGCCGCCGAAGCCTAAGAGTCCAGC
>DATAAN010000098.1:0-29706 GCA_036260105.1 Actinomycetota bacterium | reverse complement strand
GGTGGCGAGGAATGACGCCAGCCTCGTTGACTTCTTCAGTATTCCGAGCAAGTTCTCCTCCTGCATTCGTTGAGCACGATGTGACAAGTAGGCCACACGCCTATGTGCTATGTCATGGACGTCCGAGAGGCGGCCTACCGTCCGATTGCGGCCTTGCCCCGAGGGGTATGTCTTGGCCATGCCAAAAGAGGCCGATCGGGCGCTCGTTCAGAGGCTCATCGCGGAAAACGCTCAGGTGGTAGAGGTGCTGGGCAAGAACGAGTACCGGCAGTGGCACCTCCCCGGAGCTCGCAACATCCGCCTGCGGGACATCGACGAAAGGGCAGGCGACCGGCTGGACCGGAGCCGGCCGGTGCTGGTGTACTGCTGGGACTCTGCCTGAGACCTCAGTCCGCGGGCCGCGTGGCGGCTCGAAAGCCTCGGCTTCACCGACGTATACGACTACGTCGCCGGCAAGCTCGACTGGCTGGCTGCCGGCCTTCCGTTCGAGGGCGACGTAGCCAACGGGCCCACTGCCGGATCTATCGCTCGACCGGATGTCCCGACCTGCCGTGTTGACGAAAAGCTGGCCGACGTACGGGCTCGTGTCGAGGAGGCCGGTTGGGACGCCTGTCTGGCAGTCAACGAAGAGCGGGTGGTTCTCGGGCTGCTGAGGACCGACGATCTTGCCGGAGGAGCCGGCTCCACGGTGGAGGAGGCGATGCGGCCGGGGCCCGGCACGTTCCGCCCCCACGTGCCGATCGACGAGATGGCCGAGCACCTGGTGGAGCAGGACCTGGAAAGCGTGCCCGTCACCCACTCGGATGGGACGCTCGTCGGGATGCTGCGGCGGGAAGACGCGGTTCACGCTGCTCATCAGCAGCACGCCCACCATCACTGACGCCTAGCCGGCCCGGCGCGTGCACCCGGCGGCCGGGCCGACATCCCGTCGATTCCAGCCCGGTAACGCCGGGCCGCCTCCGGACATGCTTAGGGGTATGGAGGAAAAGCAGAGGTTCGAGGAGCTCTTCGCGGCCACCTACGCACCTCTTCGCCGGTATGCGCTCAACCGGGGGATGCAAGGGCCGGACGCCGACGATCTTGTCGCCGAGGTCCTAACCGTAGCCTGGCGGCGACTCGATGAGGTGCCTGCGGATGTGCTGCCCTGGCTGTTTGCAGTGGCGCACAACATCGACAGAAACCGCCGGCGGAGCCGGCGCCGGTTCGATCGGATGATCGTCCGAGCACTCCCTGAACGGGCATATGAGCCACCGGACCCGTCCTACGAACAGGGCGAGATCCGTCGGGCAATGTCCAGCCTGAACGAGGCGGACCGGGATCTTCTGAGGTTGATTGCCTGGGACGGTCTCACTCCCGAGCAGGCGGCGGCCGTCTACGGCTGTTCTTCTGCGACGCTGCGAGTCCGGCTACATCGGGCTCGTCAACGCCTCGCTGCGGCCCTCGGCACTCCTGTAACGCCGTCGAACGGCCGGACAGATAACGATCGACGCAGGCAGAAGGAGAGACCAGGTGGACCGACCCGAACACTATGACCCGCTGATGCAAAGGCTGCGGGATAGCCGTCCGGAATGGTCTCCGGCACTGACGGCTCCCGACGCCCCCGAAGCTGTCCGACTCAAGGAGGAGATCATGACTTTGCCGCGTAGCGCCGCCGCTGCTCGCGGAGCCAGGAAAGCCCCCGAGGTCAGCCGCCTGCCGTGGCGCTGGGCCGGGGGGTCATCGGTGGCGCTGCTACTTCTCGCGGTTGTGTTGATACGGGTTCCGAGCGACTCTCGACCGGCGACGGAAGCCCCCTCTTCAGAGGAAGCCATCCTTACCATCGCCTCGGAATCGCAGACCGCGCTGACGTTGAGCGGCAAAGCCGAGATCGTGTTCAGCCAGGAGGGCGGCGGCGTCACCGACACCTCTGGCGTGACGCACCTTTCGTTTAGCGGCGACGACGTCGACATGGTCATCGAGTTTGCGGGCCGGGAGGGCCGGCCGGGGTTCCAGGCCCACAGCCGGGTCGTCGACGGGGACTTCTACCTGCTCGACGGGCCCCCCGGCCGGCAGATATGGATACGGGACACCAATGCCGGCGCTATGAGGGCGTCCGACATGTTCAGCTTCGACCCGAGAACCCTCCTTTCGGCGCTTCGGCCCCAGGTCGGATTTCAGCAAATGCCGGATCCGGAGGCTGGGTTGCGCCACTTCCGGGCCGTCAGCCCGGAGGGCTTGTCAGTCGTGAATCTGAGCGAGGGTCCCATCGACCCGAAGACGATCAAGTCGCTAGACGTCTGGGCGGGATCCGACGACATCGTGCAGCGAATGGAGGTCATGACCGAACGGAAGGAAACACGCCGTCCGGGGGCCCGAACCGCCATCGTCGAGGAGAACTGGCAGCAGAGGAAGATCATCGCACCGGATGACACCACGCCGGAGGTGACGGCCACCATCCGCTCGACCTACTCGATCAAGTTCAGCGATGTCGGCGAGCCGTTGGACATCACGGCCCCGCCCGGCGCGGTGGATGTCGCCGGTCAGGGTTGAAGGGCCGCAAGACCACGCACATCGGATCGCGCCACCCCCTAGGAGCAGGATTCGAACTGTTCTGATGTGAAGCCGGCATCGGATAGCCGCCCATGGAATCCCTATGGCCGGGGCCTGGGCGGCGGTTAGGAATCGAAGGACCGCTTAGACGATGCGGGAGGCGTGGTTATACTCGCCTTCGTTCAATCGCTGGTGGTCGATCGGCCGGGCGCGAGGCGAGCGCGCTGCGCCTGCATCGGCGGCGCCGATTTGTGTAGGAGGAGGCCATTGAAGATCGAGTTGCAGCGCCCGTTTCGGAAAGAGCAGGGTAAGAACAGGTTCCGCGGGACGTACCGGGTCACCGACGTGGACTCGCCCGGCTGCGTCCAGGTTGCCGTCACCCTCGCCACCCGAATCCAGCTCGAGCAGGAGATCAAGCGCCAGGGCGTGAAGTACAACGACTCCGTCCTGGAGGAGATCTCCAAGGTGCTCGTGGAGACCTACGTCAACCGCGGTGGGCCTCTTGTCCCGGACTGCGCACCGGCCGTCTACGACGAGGCGATATTCATCGACTACACCGACTTCGACCAGTTGGCGGCCGCCGCCGTGGAGTACGCGGGCGCCGAAGATTAGCGCGGCAGCTCCTTACGTTCGGCTCAGCCGTTTGATGCCGACGCGCCTGGGAATATCAGCGTCGACAGGCGGAAGGAGCTCGAATGGTTTACCGACGAAGGGTGGTGGAGGACCGGAACCCCATGGGTCCGATCCTCGCAGTGCTTGCGACGCTTGTGGTGCTGCTGCTTGCCTGGATGCTGCTGTTCCGGGACGGCTTCGGCGGCGGCGACGACGAGGATGCCACGGTGACTCAGACACCTGCCGAACAGCAGGAGGGCGAAGGAGAAGCCGAGGGCGGGGCCGACGTGGACGTCAACCTCCCCGGTGGTACGGCCGAGGGCACGGCAGACGTGGATACCGGTGACGAACCCGCCACGGGCGGCGATGCCACAACCGGCGACCAGCAAGACGGCACCGGAGGAACCTAGCCCGGCGCCTGCTCCGGGCGTCGATCCGCAGCGGTCGCGCATAGCGGCCGGCCGGGAGGATCGAGTACCGCAGCCGAACGCGAAACGGCCGCCCTCGGGGCGGCCGTTTCACGAAATTGGGTTTCTCAGTCCTCGCCCTCACAGGCGCTTTGGATGGTCTCCGGGTTCGCCGGGTCGATGATCTGGAAGCCGGTGTTGCCCTCTTCACGGGTCGTCTCGACCACAGGGTTGTTGCCGGGCTGCTGGTAGGTCAGATCCACGCGGGTGACGGTTCCGCCGAAGTTGCCAAAGGTCTCCTCAGCGTTGTCGACCCGGGCGACCATGATCACACAACCGAGGTCTTCGGAAGTCTCTCCGTCCTCTACCGAGACGGCCTCGAGGGCGTTGTCGCCGAGTAGCTCTGCCTCATGAGCCGCGTGCTCCCGGGAGTCGTTGTCGTGTTCGGCAACCAGCCGGTTCGGGTTGACGGTGAAGGCGTTCCCCGAGTTGTTCTCGATGCTGTTGATGCGGTAGAGGATGTATCCCCCGTTCGCTCCCGGTGTGCTGGGGCTGCCGGGCTGGGCCTCATAGCTGCCGAAGTAGCCCACCTGGTTGTACTCGATGCTGACCTCGGCTTCATCGCCGCCGTTGCCGCAGCCGGTCGCCAGGAGCGCCACCGCGGTAACGCCCACGAGTAGTTTGCGGAACGATTTGCCCACTCGCGTGGGCGAGCTGTATGCCATTCAGAGTCCCCCTAGTTCTAGAGTCGTCGCCAGGAAGTACCCTCCGCCTTCTGCAAGCCCGAAGTCAAGGAGCCCCGGCGGCGGTCCGGGTCGATCGTTACTGCAGGGCGGAGAAGCGTGCGCGCCGGGCTTGGGATGGTCAGCAATCCCTTACTTTCCTGTCTACGCGCTGGTGCTCGCTCCTCGTCCGCAAGGCCGCCGGGCTCGCGACTTACGTGCACCCGAACCGGTTTGGTACCTTCTGACCCGACAATAAGGAAGGAGCACTCCCCATGCCCTCTCAGTCCACCAACTTCACGCTCGACGAGAGCCAGATCCCTACCGCCTGGTTCAACGTCATCCCGTCGATGCCCAACCCGCCGTCTCCGCCCATTCACCCCGGCACCAAGCAGCCCATCGGGCCCGACGACCTCGCTCCACTGTTCCCCATGAGCCTCATTCTGCAGGAGGTGGCCACCGACGAGTGGATCGACATCCCTGGCGCCGTCCTGGATCTTTACCGGCGCTACCGGCCGACCCCTCTGATCCGAGCCCGGGGCCTGGAGCAGGCGCTCGGCACCCCGGCTCGCCTCTACTACAAGTACGAAGGAGTCTCGCCGGCCGGCTCGCACAAGACGAACACCGCCATCGCGCAGGCTTACTACAACAAGTCAGAGGGGGTTAAGCGGCTGGCTACCGAGACCGGTGCCGGCCAGTGGGGAAGCGCAGTCTCGATGGCGTGCGCTCACTTCGGCCTCGATTGCCGGGTCTACATGGTCCGGGCGTCCTACGACCAAAAGCCCGGCCGCCGGGCCATGATGCAGACGTGGGGGGCAACCGTCACGCCCTCGCCTTCACCGGACACGGCGGCGGGCCAGAAGATCCTGGCGGAGACGCCCGACTCCCCGGGGTCCCTCGGCATCGCCATCTCGGAAGCCGTGGAGGACGCGGCCAAGCGGGAGGACACCAAGTACTGCCTAGGCAGCGTGCTGAACCACGTTCTGCTGCACCAGACGGTGATCGGCCTGGAGGCAAAGACCCAGTTCGAGAAGGCAGACGACTTCCCGGACCTGGTAATCGGGTGCGTAGGCGGCGGATCCAACTACGCCGGGCTGGCCTACCCGTTCATTCCCGACAAGGTGAAGGGCGGCAAGAACGTCCGCTTCATCGCGGTGGAGCCGACCGCATGCCCGACTCTTACCGAAGGCACTTTCGAGTACGACTTCGGCGACACCGCTGAGACCACTCCGCTGCTGGAGATGTACACGCTGGGCCACGGCTTCGTGCCGCCTCCGATCCACGCCGGCGGCCTCCGGTACCACGGGGACTCTCCGAGCCTCAGCCGGCTGGTGAAGGACGGCGTGATCGAGGCGGTTGCCTACCCGCAGTCCAAGGTCTTCGAGGCGGCGGTCCAGTTCGCCCGGTCCGAGGGTGTGATCCCGGCCCCCGAATCCTCGCACGCCATCCGGGCGGCGATCGACGAGGCGCTGGCCTGCAAGGAGACGGGCACGGAGTCCGCAATCCTGTTCGGCCTGTCGGGCCACGGGCTACTCGACCTGGGGGCGTACGAGAGGTTCTTCGCTGGCGAGCTGATGGACTAAGGCTGCCCGGCCGTCTCCCGAGCTTGGGTGGCCGGCTGCTCTGCCGGCGCGCCCTGGAGGGCGTAAGCCACCGCTTCGCTCAGCGACATCGCCCGCCCCTCGGCGGTCGCGCGGTCGAACGCTTCGTCGCCAATCTGCTTGCGCACCGCCGCCACGGTTTGCTCGTAGAGCGGCCGGGACGGCGTCAGATAGTTGTAGGTGGCCACCTCGGCCGCTTCACGCAGTTGCTGAGAGGCCCCCATCAGCCTGGCGGACCGCTCACCTTCACCGCGCGCGCCCAGCACCACGGCCCACCCTTCCAGGTAGTACGCCAGGTTGGTCTGGTCCTGGACCTGGCCGGCCAGAGCCAGCCCTTCCGAGAGCAGGGGAGCGGCCTTATCGAAGTCGGCCCGGCTGAGTGCCACCTGCGCGAGGTTGTAGAGGGCGAAGTAGGTGCTCACGTTGTCCCCGAGCTTGCGGGCGATGCGAAGCGCCTCGGTCATCGACTCCTCGGCGCCGTCGAGGTCTCCCTTGATGAGCGCCACCGTACCGAGGTGGGTCCGCAGGCCCGACACCATCAGGTCGTTGCCCCCGGCGGTGAAGATCGGCAGCGCCTCCAGGAAGCTGGACTCTGCGGTCTCAAGGTCCGGTTCGTTCAGCGCCGCCAGCCCGAGCGTGTGCAGCCCGAAGGCCAGCAGCTCGTAGTTCTGCAGCTCCCGGGCGAGGGCGATGCTCTGGTGGAGATAGGCAATCGATGCCCGATGATCCCCCTGGACCAGGGCCATGGCGCCGGCGATGGCGAGCTCGACCGCTCTCGGCAGTGTCGGAGGATCCGTCTGCAGCGCCGACTCCATGAAGCGCCGGCCCTCCTCCTGGTGGCCGTGAAGCCACCAGAACATCCATAGCCCGCGGCCGAGGGCTGCGATCAGGTCGTGGCGGTTCCTGTTGAGGGCCCACGACATGGCGGCCCGCAGGTTGTCGTTCTCGGCGTCGAGGCGGCTCAGCCACTCCAGCTGGCTGGGCCCCTGCAAAAGCGCCTCCGCCTTCAGCGCCAGCTGCGCGAAGAATCCGGCGTGCGCCTCATAGAACGCCTCACCGTTGGGCGACTGCTCCAGCAACTCGCCGGCGAACTGGCGGACCGGCTCCAGGGCCCAATACCTCGTTCCGTGATCGGTGAACTCGGCCTTCAGCAGAGACTGCTCCACCAAATGCTGCAACTCGTCCAGGACGTCGACCTCACCACCGGCCAAGGCCTCGACCGCCTCCAGGGAGAAGCCCCCGGCGAAGACGCCGAGCCGCCGGAAGAGCTCGCGTTCGCTCTCGTCCAGCAGGTCGTAGCTCCACTTGATCGTGTTGCGCAGCGTCTGCTGCCGGGCCGGGAGGTCGCGGGGTCCGCCCGTGAGGAGCGCCAGGCTGTTCTCCAGGCGGCGGGCCAGCTCCTCCGGCTCGAGAAGTCTGATGCGGGCGGCGGCCAGCTCGATCGCCAGGGGCAGGCCGTCGACCTTCAGGCAGATCTGTGCGACGGCTGAAGCATTGGCATCGGTCAGAGTGAACTCCGGCTTCACGAGGCGTGCCCGCTGGACGAACAGCTCCACCGCCTCGGACTGGCCGAGCGCTCGCAGGTCGGAAAGCTCGTCAGGATCGGGCAGCGTCATCGGGGGAACCGGGTACTCATGCTCCGCGGTGATTCTGAGGGCGGCCCGGCTGGTCACCAGAATCCGGAGATCCGATGTCGAGGAGAGCAGGTCGTTCACGTAAGGAGCGGCGGCCAGCAGGTGCTCGAAGTTGTCGAAAAGCAAAAGCATGTGCTTGTGCGCAAGGAACTCCTTGACCGTCTCCCAGATCGGCACAAGGCCCTGCTGACGCACTCCGAGCGCCTGCGCCACGGTCGACGGCACCAGCTCCGGGTCTGCCAGGCGGGCGAGGAAGACGGCGAACACGCCGTCGGAGAACCGCTCCTGGAGGTTGGCCGTCACCTGGAGGGCCAGGCGCGTCTTCCCGGTGCCTCCCGGGCCGGTCAGGGTCACCAGCCGGTGCTGCCGGATCATCTGCTCGATCCCGCGCAGCTCGCGCTCACGAGGGATGAACGAGCTCTGCGGGACCGGCAGGTTGGAGGGGGAGGTCGCAAGGGACAGCACCGGGGGAAACTCGTCCTTGAGGCCGGGCGCGGCCACCTGGTAAAGGCGCTCCGGGTGCTCCAGGTCCTTGAGGCTGTGCTCGCCCAGGTCGACGAACGACAGCTCCTCTCCGGTCCCGCTCTGCGCCAGCGCACGAGTCGGCTCGGTGACCAGGACCTGGCCGCCGTGGGCGACGGCCGCCACCCGGGCCGCCCGGTGGACGTCTATGCCCCGGTAGTCCCCGTCGACCACCCTGACTTCGCCGGTGTGGAGTCCCATGCCGACCGTCGCCTCGACGCCGCCGGGGAACGGGTTAAGCGCAGCGACCGCCCGCTGGGCGCACACGGCCGCGTCGACCGCGTTACGGGCGCTGCCGAAGACGGCGAAGTACGAGTCGCCCTCGGTGGGCATCTCGTAGCCGTCGAACCGGCGGAAGCACTCGCTGAGGGCGGCGCCGACCTTGCCGGCGACCGCGTCGTAGTCCTGGCCCAGGGACTGCGCCATCTCGGTCGACCCCTCGACCGACCCGAACAACATGGTGACCGTTCCGGTCGGGCGGTTAGCCGAACCGTTGCCGTTTGTCACCGCAGCACCTTGCCCCGCAGCCGTTGGAGGCCGTCATAAGCGGCGTACTTGTAGGCCTCGCTGAGCGTCGGCACGTTGTAGGTCCACTGGATGAAGTGGTCGATCGGCATCTTGGCCTGCACCGCCACCTGGCCGTGTGAGATGAGCTCGGCGGCGATGTCCCCCAGGATGTGGACGCCCAACAGCGTGCGGTCGTCCTTGCGGAAGACGAGCTTCACCAGGCCCTCCGTCGCGCCGGAGATGTTCGCCCGGGCGTTGCGGCTGAACCACCCCCGCCCGACCTCGTAGTCGATGCCCTGCTCGGCTGCCGCCCGCTCGGTGAGCCCGACCATCGCCACCTCGGGTATCGAGTAGACGCCGAAGGGAGCCAGCGGGTCGACGACGTTCTCGAACGGCGTGTCGAACGCGTGGTATGCGGCGACCCGGCCCTGCTCCATGGAGACCGACGCCAGGGCCGGCGGCCCTATGACGTCCCCGGCGGCGTAAATTCCCTCGGCCGTGGTGCGGTACTGGGCGTCCACGCGGATGCGCTTCCGCTCGTCGACCTCGATGCCGGCCTCCTCCAGCCCCAGGCCCTCGGTGTTGCCGGCCCGGCCGGCCGCCATGAGCACCTGTTCCGGACGGAGGGTCTGGCCGCTGGGCAGGTCCACCCGGATGCCCTGCTCGTCCCGCCGCACCTGGGCCCGGCCGGCGTTGAGGAGCACCCTCATGCCCTCCTTCTCGAAGGTCTCGGCCAGCAGGTCGGACATCTCGGCATCCAGGAACGGGAGCAGCCGTGGCGCCCCGTCGATCAGGCAGACCTCCGCCCCGAGTGCGGTGAAGATCGATGCGTACTCGCAGCCGACCGGTCCGGCGCCGATGACGACGGTCGAGCGCACCGGCCGGTCCACCTTCACAATCTCCTCCGAGTCGTAGACGTCCGGGTCCTCGAAGGGAATGCCCGGTGGGTGGAAGGGCCGCGAGCCGGTGGCGATCAGGATTCGTTCCGCCTGCAGCGTCCTCTCGGCTCCATCCGGGGTCCGCACGATCACCCGGCGGCCCGGCGCCAGCCGGCCCTCGCCGGGGACCAGCTCTATGCCGTGGCGCTCGAGGTTCGACCTGACCGTCCGGCTCATAGTCTCGATGACCTCCGCGGTGCGGCTGCGCAGGCGCTCCACCGTGACGTCCGGTTTGAGCTCCAGCGATACGCCGTACACCTCGCGCCGGCGGAATCCGGTCAGGTAGAGAGCGGTTTCGCGCAGGGTTTTGGTCGGGATGCCCGCGTTGGTCACGGGTGAGCCGCCGGGAACCGGCTGCCGCTCCACTATTGCGACCTTCTTGTCGAAGTACGCGGCCAGTGCGGCAGCCTTCTCGCCGGCGGGACCGGAGCCGATTACTACGAAATCGAAAGATTCAACCATCAAAAACCAAGATAACCGCAGGGCGCGGTGTTCTACGCCGGGTCGAGCGACTTCTTCGCCGGCCCGTGGAAGACCTCTCCGTCGAAACGGTACCGCGATCCGTGGCAGGGGCAGTCCCAGCTCTTGTCGGCGCCGTTCCAGTCGACGGTGCATCCCATGTGCTGGCAGCGTGGCGACAGCTTGTAGGTCCGTCCCTTCTCGTCGATGTAGACGGCGAGCTTCTTGCCGTCGACCGTGACCAGGCCACCCTGGCCGGGGCGCAGGTCGTCGATCGACCGGTCGGTGGTCTTGGCGATGAGCAGGTCCCGCGCCGCCTCGTGGGCCAGCTGAACCGGCACCGAGGACAGCAGGAACCGGCGGGCGCCGACCACGCCCTTGTTGCCGACGACGATCAGCTCGCCCGCCCCGGCGTCGGCTATCTCGGCGATACGGATTGCTGGAGGCCCCTCGTCGGCGAGCCTGGTCTCGACCGGGATCCAATCGGTCTTGGCCGCCATCGCACGCTCGAGCACGATGGCGCCCACGAGCGGGTCGCCCGGGACGTAGACGACGGTCACCTTCGTCTCCAGCATCATGCCGAGGTCGAAGGCCCGCCGGACCGCCTCCGAGGCGGTGGAGGAGCCGTCGGTGCCGGTGACGATGCCTTCGTACACGCGTCTTCGAACTGGGCCCTCCTCTCCGGTGGTCCGGACGATCAGCACGTCGCAGGGGGCGTGGTGTGCCGTTCTCTCGGCGACCGCGCCCAGCCGGAAGCGGCGCTCCTTTCCCATGCCTACGCTGCCCACGACGATCAGGTCGGCCGCGCTGGACTCCGCCACCTCGACCAGAACCGCACCGGCGTCGCCGCTCGGCGACATGGTCTCCACCGGCACCCGTACCTGCTGCGCCGTCTCCCGAGCGGCCGCCAGAGCTTCCTCGGCGGTCTCGTCGTACACCAGGTCGGGAACCCGGGCGCAGACGACTACGAGCTTGCCGCCGACCACTTTGGCGAACCGTGCGGCCTTGCGGACCGCTTTGGCGGCGGTCGCGGAGCCGTCGGTGCCCACGATGATCGTGTGGTAGCCCATGCCTAACCCGCGTGAAGCGTTCCGGTCATCTGCTGCGGGTGGACGTCGCAGATGAAGTCGTAGGTCCCGGCCTCCAGCGGCGGAACCCGGTAGTAGACGGTTCGCGGGCCGGAGAAGATCTCGCCGGCGAAGAGGGGATCCTCGCCGGTGCGGGATATCGACACGTTGTGCGGCGTCGAGGACCGGTTGTTGAAGGCAATGGTGAACTCCCGGCCCGCCGGCACGCTCAGCGTGTTCCGGTCAAACTCCAGCTCCGACGCGGCGACGGTGGCGTCCGCAGGTGCCGTGGCGGAAGCGGGCGAGCCGGCGTCAGGCGCCATGCCCAGCGACGGCTTGAACAGCATCAGGTACAGAATTGCAGCCAGCCCGGCCAGCCCGATGGCGGCGATCACGATTTGGCGCCGGGAGGCGAGGGCCTCGGCGTACTGGTCCGGCGACACGGCCTCGCTTCCGTTCACCAGGGCTTCTGTGACGAACCGAAGCTTGCGGTAGTAGGGCCGGGCGACGCTGTACATGGCGCCGGTGATGGCGAGCAGGAGAAATATCGACCACCAGATCCAGCCGTAACCCCACAGGTCCCCGGCCGTCGTGGCTCCGATCCCACCCAGCAGCAGGGCGCCGAAGGCGGGGTAGAAGCCGGTGAGGGAGGCGCTCGACATCCCCAGCAGGGCCTGGACCCGCGCCGGGTCACGCTCCTTGCGCAGCCGGAAGGCAACCGCCGTCGATACGCCGTGGGCCAGGAGAAAGCCGAACACGCCCAGCAGGTGCAGGTAAACCCACCACTGGTACACGGCTAGCCTCTCGGGCGTTCCAGGCTCGCGGCCGCCCGCGCTTCCAGCAGACGGGCGCCCTGTGACCGGGCAACCTGGATCGCCCTCTCCAGCGCCGACCGCGCCTCGTCGTGGCGGTCACCACCGAGGGAGTAGAGGAGCTCGCCGCGGACCCGGTGCAGCTCAGCCTCGTAGAACCGCTCGAGAGTCTTCGGCATTACGTCCAGCCCCTGGTCGGCGACGGCGACTCCGAGCTCCGGCTGCCCGGCCAGGCCGTGAGCCTCCGCCAGCAGCGCCAGGAAGATCGAGTGATCGATCCGCGCAAAGCCCGCCATTGCCTTCAGCGTCTCGGATATCTCTGCTACCCCCTCGTCGGGCTCGCCTTCCATAGCCAGGGCCCACCCGTGGTTTATGGACCCGAGCGCCATGTAGCTCATGAAGCCCCTCTCCCGGGCGAAGTCGACCGCCTCGGAAGACTGTTGCAGCGCGTCGGACGCCCGCCTCTCGAAGACGGGGAGCGCGGAGGCGAAGTAGAGGGCGTGCGCCAGGTCGAAGTCCTTGCCCAGCTCGCGGGCGCGGTCAACCGCCAGGCCGGCCGCCCTGGCGGCACCCTCGCGGTCTCCCATCACGGCCAGGCACCACCCCTGGAAGGTCGCGCAGTTGACGACGGGGTCCTGGTGCATCCATCCGGCCAGCCACGGGTCGTCGAGCCCGGTGGCCAGCTCCATCACCTTGTCGAAATGGCCTCTGGCCCGCTGAAGCTCGCCCTGGAACATGCTGATGATGCCGACGCCCAGGTGCCCGACCAGCAACTCCGAAGGGTCGTCGCCGGGAGTCACGTCCGCCAGGAGCTCGTCGGCGAGCCGTCGGGCGGTGCGCGTGTCGCCGTCGTTGTTGTGAAACGAGATCCGTCCGAACTGCACCGGGACGAGCGCCCTTCTCTCCCCCAGGCGGTCGGCCAGCGTGCGCGCGCGTTCCAGGCCTTCGGCCAGCGCCGGCGCGGCGTAGCCTCGAGTGCCGATCACCAGCAGGTTGAGCCGGAGGAGGACCTCGAGCTCCTGGCGGTCCCGGTCCTCGCCCGAAGGAAGCCTGGACGCAAGATCGCGCGCCTTGAGGAGGAGCTCCTCAGCCTGCTCGTGCGCCAGCCGGGACTCCGCCAGCTCGGCCGCCCGCAGCAGGTGGGGCAGCGCCCGGCGGGGGCCGATGGCGGGGGCCGCCTCGGCCAGGTGGTACGCCAGCTCGAGCGGGGGGCTGGAGTCGCCGTAGGTCGCCTCGATAGCCTCGGCGACGTTGCCGTGCAGAATCGCCCGGCGGGTCGCCGTCAGGCCGTCCAGGATGGTCTCCCGCACCAGGTCGTGGCTGAACCGGAAGGTGCCGACGTGCTCCGGGTCCTCGGTGACCAGGCCGCCGGCAACCGCGGCCTCGACGAGGTCCAGCGTCCGGTCGACGTCGAACTTGAAGGCTGCAGCGACGACGGCAAGCTCGAACTCCCGCCCGACGATGGCGGCGGTGGAGAGAAGCGCGTTGGTCTCGGCGGGCAGGCGGCTCAGCCGGCGCCCCACCACGTCGCGGACGCCCGCCGGGACGCCGGTGACTGCCGCCTCCGGCGTCAGGTGTGCATCGGCGGCCAGCAGGCGGGCCAGCTCGGTGACGAAGAACGGGTTGCCGTCGGTCCGGCCCTGGACCGTCGACACGAGCTCCGGGCCGGCCTGGGTGCCGGTGAACCGGGCCAGAAGCTGCCCGACCTCTTCCGGTTCGAGCCCCTCGAGCTCCAGGTGCGTGGCGACCTGGTAACGGGCCAGGGCGGCCACGGCCTCACTAAGAGCGTGCTCGGAGGACACCTCCCCCGGCCTGTAGGTGACCGCCAGCACGACGGGAGTATCGGCGAGCACGGGGGCGAGGTGCCCGGCGAGCTGCAGCGTGGGCACGTCGGCCCACTGCAGGTCCTCCAGCACGATCAGCAGCGGCCTTCGCTCCGCCAGATGCCTGAGCAGCGCGCCGACGGCTTCGAACAGGCGCTGCCTGGCCGAGTCGGGGTCCAGAGCCGACCCGCCGGCTTCGCCGGCCAGGCCGCCCAGGACCGGCACCACCTGAACCAGCTGGGATGAGCCCGGGCCGAGAGCGCCCGCCAGGTCGTCGACGCCGACCTGGTCGACTAGACGGGGAAGCACCGAGATCCAAGGCCAGTAGGCGGGCGTCGCCGCCCCCTCGGCTGCGCCTCCGGTAGCGGTGGCGAAGCCGCGTGCTGAAGCCATCACCGCCAGCTCCTCGGCAAGGCGGCTCTTACCGATGCCCGGCTCGCCTGAGATGAGGACCGCCCGCCCTCTGCCGGCCTGCGCCGCTTCTAGGACCGCCTCCATCCGAGCCAGCTCACGCCGCCGGCCGACGACGGCTGGTTGCGGCTGTGCTTCGGCCGGAGCCTGCACTCGCACGGCGGAGCCAGACGGTTCCGCGGGCGGGGGCGCCTGGGATGACTGCGCCGGGGCGGCCGGTTCCACCTCCAGGGTCCCGAAGGGTCCTTCTGCCAGCACCGCCTCGTCCCACGAGCGGTCGAGGGCGTAGGCCACGGCCTGCTGGGCCGTTATCGACAAACCTTCGTTGCGAGCCCTATGGAAACCGTCTCTCCCGAGCGACTGGTGGATGGACGCCATCCCGCGCTCGCGGAAACTTGCCGGGGGGTTCAGGTAGATGTAGTTGGGGACCGCAGCCTTCGCCCGCAGCGCCTCCGCAGCGCCGAGAAGCCGGGCGGCCCGCTCCGGCTCCCCCTGGATCGCCAGGACCAGAGCGTAGCTCTCGAGGTAGTAGGTCATTCGGATCGGGTTGCCTACCTCGGCGACCACCGCGAGGCCCTCCCGGAGCAGCGAGGCGGCGGAGGTGAAGTCGCCCTGCGCCACCGCCACCTGTGCCAGCACATAAAGAGCGAAGTAGATGCTGACCGGGTCACCGATCCTCCGGGCGATAACCAGTCCCTCTTTCCCCTGCTCCCGCGCCTCGTCCAGCCGCCCCTGCATAAAAGCGACGGTTCCAAGGTTCGACCGCACACCGGATGCCATCTGGAGGTTCCCCTGGTCCAGAAACAGCGGCAGGGCCTCGCGGAACGAGTCGACGGCCGTCTCCCACTCCGACGTGTTCAGGGACGAAAGCCCCAGGGACTGGAGGCAGAAGGCGAGGCGCGTTTTGTCACCGATCCGCCGCGCAAGCGCGATCGCCTCGCGGAAGTAGGCGTTTGCCGCGGCGTGGTCGCCCTGGACCACCGACATCGAGCCGGTCACGCTGAGCGCAAGGCACCTCTCCTGGTCGGGCGGATTCCGCCGTAGGAGCTCCTCCATCCAGCTACGGCCCTCCTGCTGGTGGCCGTGAAGCCACCAGAACATCCACAGCGACCAGCCGAGCCGGGCCGCGATCTGGTTCTCCCCTTCGGCCAGGGCCCACGTCATCACGGCCCGGAGGTTGTCGTTCTCGAGCTCGAGCCGGCCGAGCCACTCCACCTGCGTCGGCCCTTGCAGCTTCCGGCCCGCGTTCTCGGCCAAAGCGAGGAAGAACTCGGCGTGGCGGCGCAGGGTCTCGGCGGCGTCTCCCCGCTCCTCAAGGCGCTCGAGGGCGTACTCCCGGACCGGCCCGAGGAGCACATAGCGGGCGCCGAACTGGTCGAGCCGGGTCTTCACCATCGACTGCTCGGCCAGCTGCTCGAGTTGGTCCAGCGCATCCTCGCAGCACACCGCCTCGGCAGCCTCCAGGGAGAAACCTCCCTCGAAGACGCCGAGTTTGGCGAACAGGTCCCGCAGCGGCTCGTCGAGCAGGTCGTAGCTCCAGGCGATGGCGTTGCGCAGTGTCTGCTGCCGGGCGGGCAGGTCTCGGGGTCCGCCGGTCAGCAGCGAGAGGCTGCGGTTCAGCCGGCGCGCCACCTCGTGCGGTTCGAGCGTCCGGATCCGGGCGGCTGCCAGCTCCAGGGCCAGCGGCAGCCCGTCGAGCCGCCGGCAGATCTCTGCGATCTCCGGCGCATTGCGGGGGGTCAGCTCAAAGTTCGGCCTCACGGCCTTCGCCCGCTGGACGAACAGCCTGACCGCCTCCGACGACTCCAGGGCGTTGAAGTCGGAAGCCGTGCCGGCCGGCGGGACGGACAGCGGCGGAACCGGGTACTCCTGCTCGGAGCTCAGCCGCAGCGGGGCCCGGCTGGTGACCAGGATTTTGAGCCGGGTGGTGGACGCGAGCAGATCCGAGACGAAGAAGGCCGCCGAGAGAAGGTGCTCGAAGTTGTCCAGGATCAGGAGCAGGTCCTTGGCTGCGAGGTGCTGCTGGACCGCCGACTCCAGCGATCCCACGCCCTGCTGCCGCACGCCCAGGGTCTGCGCCACCGTCGCCGGGAGGAGGTTGGGGTCGCTCACCGACGCCAGCGCGACCAGGAACACGCCGTCGTCGAAGTCGGGGAGTACCTCGTACGCCACCTGAACGGCGAGCCGGCTCTTTCCGGTGCCCCCGGGCCCCGTCAAAGTGACCAGCCTGTTGTCCCGTAGCTGCTTGCGGACGTCGCGCACCTCCCTCTCCCGGCCGATGAAGGAGCTGACCGGCGCGGTGAGGTTGTTCGGTCGCGAGTCGATGGAGCGCGGAGGCGGGAAGGCGCTGAGCAGACCCGGTGCGGTCAGCTGGTAAAGGCGGTCGGGGTGCTCGAGGTCCTTGAGCCGGTGCTCGCCCAGGTCGGTGAAGCCGATCGGCTCGCCGGGAGAACCCTCGACCAGCGCCCGGGTCGTCTCGGAGACGAGCACCTGGCCCCCATGGCCGGCAGCGGCGATGCGCGCCGCCCGGTGGACGTCCAGCCCGCGATAGTTCCCGTCGACTAGGCGGCCCTCGCCGGTGTGGACGCCCATGCGGACCCTGACCTTGACTCCTTCTCCGAAGTCGTGGTTGGAAAGCCCCCGCTGAGCTTCGATCGCCGCGTCGATGCCAGACCGTGCGCTGGAGAAGACGACGAAGAAAGAATCGCCCTCGGTGCCGACCTCGACGCCACCGTGCTTCTCGAAAGCCTCCCGCAGGATGCGGTGATGAGCGGAGAGAACAGCGTCGTATCGCTCTCCTAGCGCCTGAAGGAGTTGAGTGGAGCCCTCGATGTCGGAGAACAGGAACGTCACCGTTCCAACGGGGAATTGGATATTCTCCGGCATGCCGAACTCCAGGTATTTACAGCTCCAAACGGAACATCCGCCGTTGCAAGAGTAGCGCTCCGGCGCCCGGGTACCTACCTCCGGAACCGCACTCTTCAACAACGTGCATGAATTTTCGCCTGCCGGGGGGCGGCGGTTAACAACCCGGCGCTCGTACAAGGACGGGAGCTGTTGATGGCGAACACTCGACTGACCAGGCTTGGCCTGCAGATACCGAGCTTCACGTTTCCCGGTGTGCCGGACGACGAGCTTTTCGAGCGGGTCGCCTCGGTCGCCGTGGCAGCGGAGTCCAGTGGCTTCGACTCGCTTTGGGTGATGGACCACTTCTACCAGATCTGGTCCATCGGCCGGTCGGAGGAGCCCATGCTGGAGGGCTACGCGCTGCTGTCAGCGCTCGCCGCCCGGACGGAGCGGGCCCGCCTGGGCACCATGGTGACGGGCGTGACCTACCGTAACCCCGCGCTGCTGGCGAAGACGGTCACCACGCTGGACGTCATCTCGTCCGGGCGGGCGATCCTGGGCATCGGGGCCGCCTGGAACGACGAGGAGCATCGGGGGCTGGGCTTCGAGTTCCCGCCGGTCGGCGAGCGAATGGATCGCCTGGAGGAGGCGGTGCAGATCTGCCGGCTGATGTTCACCGAGGAGTCACCGTCCTTTCAGGGCCGGCATTACCGAATTGAGAAGGCCCTGAACTTCCCACGACCGGTCACTGCCGGAGGGCCACCGATCCTCATCGGCGGAGCGGGGGAGAAGCGGACCCTCCGTCTGGTCGCCCGGTACGGCGACGCCTGCAACATCTTCGGCGACGTCGAGACCTTCCGGCACAAGATGCACGTGCTGGACCGCCACTGCGAGGACTTGGGACGGGATCCGGCCGAGATCAGCCGCACGAAGCTTGGAACGGTCGTGGTCGCCCCCACCGCGGCGGAGGCCGACCGGCTCGGCGCCGGCCTGCGTGCCGCCCGCAACATGGACGAGGAGCGGTACCGCAGCACGGTGCTCTCGGGCACTCCGGAGCAGGTGGCCGAGCAGCTGGTCCCGTTCCTCGAGTCCGGACTGGACGGTTTCATCTTCAACATGCACCAACCGGACGCGGAGTCGGTTGCGCTGGCGGGAAGCGCCCTGGCGGAGCTCCTGACCTAGCCCCGAGGCCGGATCTGCACGACGCGGTACCGGCTGGTCACCTGGAACGCTTGCGGGTCCTCGTTGCCTTCCCGTAGGACCTGAAGGGCCTCCTCGGACGTGTCCTCGAAGAGCCCGGCGGCCTCCAGGACCGGTCGCATGGACAGGCTCATCGGGTGGTTGAGCGTGTTCCTGTCGAAGTACTCGTCCGGCGAGGGACCCTTGAACTGCAGCTGCGAGTCGTGGAACGCCACCTCGACGCCGTGGCGGCCGGCAAGTGCCCTCACCGCATCGGCGTCGTGCCACTCGAACGCCGGCTGCGGCGGAGATTCGCCGGTGGCCTCAGCCATCGCCTTGCCGAAGATCCCCATCATGCGGTCGATCGCCCCCCCGGGCAGCCACGTCGTGAACAGGGCTCGGCCGGTGGGGCGAAGCACCCGAACCAGCTCAGAGAAGGCGCCCTCGCGGTCCGGGGCGAAGATGAGGCCGAAGATCGAGAGCACCACGTCGAACGAGTGGTCGGGAAACGGAAGGTGCTGGGCGTCTCCGACCTTGAAGGTCGCGTCCAGGCCCTCGTCGGCCGCTCTCTGCCGGGCGACCTCCACCAGCCGCGGAGCGAGGTCAATGCCCGTCACGGATGCCCGGAAGCGGGCGGCGAGGATGGCGGCGTTGCCGGTGCCGCAGGCGATGTCGAGGACCCGCTCCCCTCGGAGCGGGTTGGCCATGGCGACCACCCGCTGCGCCGCCGGCTCCAGCTCGGCGGCAATCAGCTCGTAGCGGCCAAGTCCCCAGTCCGGCATAGCGGCCAGTTAAGCACAAAGAGTTGCGCGGCTTAGGACTCCCGAACCGTGCGAACCTCCACCATGCCGTCGCTTACCCGGGTCTCGAACATCGGCTGCCGGGCGCTGGCCGGCCCCTGTACTACCTCCCCGGTGCACATGTTGAACTGGCTGCCGTGCCAGGGGCAGGTGACGGTCTGGTTCTCCGTGTCGACGTCGCCTTCGTTGAGCGGGCCGCCGCGATGGGTGCACTTGTTGGCGATGGCGCAGATCCCCGAGCCGTTTCGGGAGACGAGGACGTCGACGTCGCCGGCACGCCCAAGCGCCGGCGAGCCGGGCAGGAGCTGGTCCTCCGAGACGACGGGAGTCCAGTCGTCGGGCAGCTCGTCGAAAGCCATGCGGTCCACCCCGGCGCCGATCGAGTAGGCGAGGTGGCCGCCCAGATAGCCGGAGCCACCCATAAAGGTGGCCCCGAGAAGCGACAGCACCTTGCCCCTCCCCGAGTTGCCGTTTCGGCGGGCGAGGTAGGAGCCGGTGAAGGCCAGGAGCGCCGCGACGTTGCCGGCGGCGTGCACGAGCCCGACCCGCCTTTCCTCGCCGATGGAGTCGACCCAGTCGGCGATGCCGGCGGCCGCGGTGGGAACGGCGGACACTATGCCCAGGCCCGTCAGCGTCTGCGCCGACCGCTCGTGCCGCTTGCCGAACAGGTCCAGGGTGGTGGCTGCGGTCCAAAAGGAGATCGCCACGTCGGTGAGCATGGGGTGCACCGGGTGGCCCAGCCACTTGCCGGTCAGCGCATCCTTCACCGGACCCTGCGGGATCAGCTTGGAGCCGAGGTCGGCCGCAGGCTGTGCCACTGCGTCCAGGAACTCTGAGTCTTCGATCTTCTGAAGTATTCCGGGCATTTGAACTCCTTGGACTCGAAAAGCGGAGGTTCGTAGTTACCCCCGGACCCCGGCGGGTAACCGGCGGGCCGCCCCTGCCCAAGCACAGCCGTTTTGCGCCGGAAGGCGTTGGGTAATCTGCTTGTGAGTCAATTGCAGCGTGCTCGGACCAGCCCCGGACCAGAAAGGAGCCCGCCATGCAGAGCTTCGGAGACCAGTCGCTCAACGCCTCCGCCGTTGAGGTCCCCCCCGAGATCGACGAGTGGCAGGACCCCTCGGTATGGACGCCCGAGGAGGAGACGCCCGAGCTCCGGGTTCCGGACGGTGTGCCGGAGGCCGACGGAATCGAGCAGCAGCTTCCGGTTTGAGCTGCCCCTCAGGCGCTCGCGAACCTCTCGGTATGAATCCAGTGCCTGGGAATGCCGGCTCGGTGCAAGCGTGCCTCGGCGTCGTCCACCATCGCCGCTGAGCCGCACACGAAGACGTTGAACGGGGGGTTGAGGTCCGCCATGGCCCGCCGTAGCAGATGCTCGGTCAGCCTTCCCCGGTGCCCCGGCCACCCGGCGTGCGGCCGCGTGAGCGCGTGGTGCACCTTCAACGGCAGACGCTCCTGCAGCCGTTCGAGCTCGTCACGGAAGGTGGCGTCCTCCCAGGTACGGGTGACGTAGACCAGGCTGACCCGGCGGCGGTCGCCGGCGTCGGCGAAGCTGCGCAGGAAGCTTCTCATCGGAGTGATGCCGACCCCGCCGGCGATGAGTAGAAAGTCGCCCTCGGGGAAGGCGGGGTGAAACGACCCATGGGGGCCGTCGACCAGGACCTGCGTCCCCAGCTGGATCGAGCCGACGCCGCCGGTGAAGTCGCCCAGAGCCTTGATCGTGAACTCCGGCTGGTGCGGCCGGAATGCGCTTGAAGAGTACGAGAACGGGTGCTCCCTCAACGAGAACGGGGAGTCGCCCAGCTTGATCCACGCGAACTGTCCCGGGCGGAACGGGTGTCCGGGATGGCCGGCGGCTCGCAACCGGAGAGTGTGGGCGCCCCCGAGCTCCCGCCGAACGCCGGTCACCACGTAGGGCGTGCGTCGCGACGCGTGGGGCCGGGCTAGACGCAGGTGGGAGATGCCCCATCCGGCCAGCGCCATCAGCGCGATCGAGCCGGCCCAGATCGCACCCAGGCTGAGGTAGTGGTCGACGCCCACCATGTGGGCGAAGGAAAACCCGATGAGACCGGCGCCGAGAACGATGTGGACGCCCCGCCATGTCTCGTAGCCCAGCCGCAACCACCGGCGCCAAAGCGACGTCCCGCCAAGCAGGAACAGGCACACCAGAGCCGCGACCCCCGCCCGGGCTCGCCAAGGGGCGATGCGCGGGTCGAGCAAAGCGATCTTGCTCGGGTCATCGATAAGCAGCACGACGAGGTGCGCCACGACCAGCCAGATGCTCGCCACGCCGATGTGCCTGTGGAACCGCAGCAGCGTGTCGATGCCGAAGTGCGCGGTGAACGGCTGCGCCCGGGAGGGCAGCACCACCTGGAGAACGAGGATGGAGAGGGCGGCGAATCCGAGTGCCGCCCCCAGCTCGATGCCGAAGCTGCGCCCGGAGGGCCCGGGGGCGGCCGCCATGAAGGCAAAGGGGGCCAGCACCACGGCGACGTAGACGGCGGCCCACAGCCTTCGGGCGATCGGGTCCGGCGCCTCGACCGCCGTGCCGGGCGGCAGAGCGCCCGGCACTGGCCTTTCGGCCATGAGGGTTGCTGCTCCCCGCTCAGTCGTCATCGTCACCGCCGGAGTTGCTCCTTCCCGGGTTCTCGTAATTGCCCGGGCCGGAGTTGTCCTTGTCCCCGTCGTCACCGCCGCCGTGGCCCCGGCGATCCGAGTCCGAGTCGTCGTCGTTGTCGTTGTCGCTGTCCTCCGGGGTCCCGTCGCCGCGAGTGTCTCCGGCGGGGTTGTCCCCCGGCTCTACTCCTGGCGTGCCGTCGCCCCGCGTGTCGCGGGGAGCGGCTGCCGGTGCCCGGCGGGCCGGAGGCGCCTGGCTCGCCGGGCCGGATGTGGAATCGACGGTGCTTGTTGGGACGGCCGCCTGCTCCCGGCTGCCTGAGGTCTGGCCGTCCGCAGCAGGCGCAGCGATCGGATCTTCCGTTGCTTCAAAGGAGGCCCGCGGGCTTGCCAGGACAATGGTGCGGCCGGTTTCGGTGCTCGGCGGGGCAGGCGTGCGTGCTGCGGCAGTGACCGCCACGCCGATGGCCGTTGCCACCACCACGCCCGTCAGGCTGAGAGCCGCCGTTGCGGCTCGGTCGACTCGTCTCATCGCTCCTCCTGATTACTTGGGGCCGCGCTTCGGCCCTGCAGGATCAGTTATCGCCGACGGCGATGAACCGTCCGTGAGGCGGGCGTTAAAGAACCTTCACGGAGGGCTTCGTCTGGGAAGCGGGGTGCTGTTGCAGTTCGGGGACGAGCCGTAGGCTCGCTTGGGCAGCCCAGGGCCGTCAGCGCCCGCTAGCGCCTTTCCCGGCCCGAGACTGCCGGTCTGGCGGCCTCCGCCGCACCCGCGGCCGCCGGGCCCGGCGCACCGGCCGCCCGCAGCCGGACCGAGATGGTCGTCCCGACGCCCGGCGTCGACGAGGCCCATATCCGCCCGCCCATCGCTTCGGTGAGCGACCGGGCGATCGCCAGGCCGAGGCCGGCACCGGCGGCCGCCCCGGCCGACGGACGTGAGCCCCGGAACAGGCGGTCGAAGATCTGCTCCACGTCCTCGGGTGGAATTCCCGGACCAGTGTCGGACACCTCCAGGAGGACGCCGTCGCCGTCCCTGCGGGCGGACAGCATCAGCTCGGCGTGCGGACCACCGTGGCGGATGGCGTTGGTCACGAGGTTCGAGAGCACCTGCAGGAGCCGCTCCGGGTCCGCGAAGACGAACAGGCCCGGTTCGACGTTGACCCGGGCCTCCCGCCGGTCGATCAGCATCCCTCTGAGGAGAGCCTCCTGCATCACCAGCTCCACCTCGACCGGGCGGCGCTCCAGCTGCAGCCCCTCGTCGAGCCGCGCCAGCAGCAACAGGTCCTCCACGATGCGGCCCATCCGGTCGAGCTCCTCGATGGCGATCCCGGCAGACCGCCGGTCCGCCTCCGACTGCATCTCGTTGCGCAACAGCTCCAGCTGGCCTCGGGCGATGGTTAGAGGCGTCCGCAGCTCATGCGAGGCGTCGGCGACGAACCGCTTCTGGTTCTCGAAGGAGCTCTCCAGCCGTCCGAGCAGCTGGTCGAAGGCTTGCGCCAGCCGGCCCACCTCGTCCGTAGAGCCGTCCGCCAGCCGGTGTGACAGGTCGCCGGTTCGTTCAATCTCCTGCACCCGGCCGGCGAACCGCTGCAGTGGTCCCAGAGCCCTCCGTACCGACAGGTAGCCCAGCAGCGCGGCGACCAGGATGCCGGCGCCGCAAGCCACCGCAACGCCCCGGAGGATGCCCGACACGGAGTTCTCGACGTTTCGTTCCGACGCCGCCACGACCAGCGTGCCCAGGGGCTGCCCGTCGAGGACGATCGGCACGGCCTGCGCACGGAAGTCCGTGCCGGCGAGCGGGAAGCGGTCGCTCCTGGGCGTCGACGAGGCGACCAGCTGCCGGCCTTCGGCCGCCGCAGTGAGGTCGGCCGCTCCGGTGCTCGCAAGCACCCGGGAGGAAGGGAGCCGGACTAACACGCTCAGCTCCGCCGGCAGCGCGGTCGAGGCCAGCCAGTCCCTGGCTGCCGGGTCCAGGTCCTCGGCAAGTGCGACCCGGGATCCCGGTCCGGTCTCGAACAGGTCCACGGTCCGGGCGATGTTGCGGTCCAGCTCACGGACCAGCTGCTGCCGGGTGAGGTACACCACCAGGGCGGCCACCAGCATGAGGGCGGCCGCAACGACGAGGAAGTAGATGGCCAGGAGCCGCCCTGCGAGGGACGATCTCCTAATCGCCGTCATCCCGACCGGAGTTCGACGAGCCGGAACCCGAGTTCGACGAGCCGGAACCCGAGTTCTCGGAGCGGGTGCCGTCCCGGTCGTCCTCCCGCGGTGTCTCCACCTCGTCGGGCTCGGGAATCTCGACTTCGCCCGATCCGGGCCCGGAGCTGTCCACGCGGCCTCGCTCGGCGTCCCGGCGAAGGCCACCCTTGTCGTCCAGCTCGTTGTACTCGACTTCCCTGTCCACCCACTCCGGGCGGCCGGACGATGCCGGCGACGGGGACGGCGAAGCGCCGTCGCTGCGGAGCTCTATGGCGTCGGCCGGCGGAGCGGCCGGCGGCTGCCCCAGCACGCCGGAGACGGAGAGACCGAGGACGAAGGCCGCAAGGACTGCGGCGGCGACGGCTACCTTCATCAGGCGGCTCCTGTTCCCGGTACGAATCGGTAGCCGGTGCCCCGTACGGTGTCGATGCGGGTGGCCCCGATCTTCCGCCGGAGGGCGGCCACGTGGACATCGACGACGTTGGACCCGGGGTCGAAGTCGAGCCCCCACACGATCCGGAGCAGCTGCTCGCGTGACAGGACCTGGTTCGGGTGCTGGGCCAGCGTACCGAGCAGCGCGAGCTCTCGGGCGGACAGCTGCACCTCGGCGCCCTTTACGAACGCCCGGTGGGCGACCAGATCCACGGTGACGTCGCCGGAGCGGACAGTGTTCGCTTTGTCGTCGGCGTTTCGCAGGCGAGCCCGGATGCGGGCAGCCAGCTCCTCGATGGCGAACGGCTTGGTGACGTAGTCGTCGGCGCCGGCCTCCAGGCCGCCCACCTTGGACCCGGTGTCGTCCAGCGCAGTGAGGGCGATCACGGGAAGACGGGGCTTGACCGCCCGTATCTCCTGCAGGACCTCCAGGCCGGGCTTGTCCGGCAGCATGAGGTCCAGCAGGACCACGTCGGATTGCAGCTTGGTGGCGAGCTCCAGGCCGGTGAGCCCGTCCGAGGCGCTGGTCACGACGAATCCCCGCGGGCTGAGGCCACGCTCCACGATCTCCTGGATCCGGGCGTCGTCCTCGATGAGCAGCACGCGGGTTGCCATGGCCTGTCGGTTACCCAGGATGCCGCAAAAGTGTGACGGCGACGTGATGGCTGCATGAAGGTTTCTTCATGCACGACGTGTCAGCCCGGAGTCTGCCCGAGCTCCAGGATGCAGCCCTCCGTCGCCGCTTCCACGACCACCTCCGACGACAGGTCCTTCACGATGCCGGTCAGCTCGTCGTCGGTCCGGCTGGGGTCGTGGTGGAACAACAACAGCCGGCGGGCACCCGCCACCTCAGCCAGGCCGACGGCGTAGTCGATGGTCGAGTGGCCGAAGTCGGCGCGAGCCGGGAACTCGGACACGGTGTACTGGGCGTCGTGCACCATGAGATCGACGTCCTCGCACAGGGCGTACGCGGCCTCATGGTACTCGCCGTGGCCGTTCGGGCCCGGGCCGAGCTGGATCGGGTGGTGATCCGAAAGGTATGCCAGCGTGGAGCTCCCGTCGCTCACCCGGAAGCCAAACGTGCGGCCCCCCTTGTGCGGGATCTCCATCGCGGTCACCTCGAATCCCTCGATCGTGTGCTCTCCGGCCTCGAGCTCCCCGACGCGCCAGTCCCCCCGAAGCTCGGTCACCTTGACCGGGAAGTGTGGTGGAGACATGAAGCGGGCCATGAGCTGTTCGGGCGGAACGCCCTGCGCCGGCAGGAGCACCCGCACCCGGGAGTCCGGCCGGTCGCCGGCGGGGAAGAACGGGAGGCCGTGGGTGTGGTCCCAGTGCAGATGCCCCAGGAGGATGGTGCCGCGGAAGGGGCGCCCGTCCAACGCCCGGGAGAGGTTCTTCAGGCCGGTGCCCCCGTCGAGCACCAGCTTGGGGTCCTTGGTGTCTTTGGCCAGCGCGATGCATGAGGTGTTACCGCCGTACTGCACGTATTCGGGTCCGGGGGCCGGGGTGCTGCCCCGGACTCCGCAGACGATCACCCGCAAGCGGTCAACCTACTTCTCCTCACGCTTGTGCGACTCGGCCAGCTGCTTCAGCAGTGCCGGGTCGACGCGGTCTCCGGGAACTGCGGCCACCCTGCAGTCGGTAACCGCCGCCAGGGTCGAGGTCCGGTACCCCTTCTCGACCACCGCCCGCTCGCCCAGGATGGCGCCCGGGCCGACCTCGGCGATCCGCTCTCCGTCGACTTCGATGCGCAGCACTCCGTCGAGCAGCAGGAACAGCTCGGACCCCGGCTCTCCCTGCTTCACCAGCGAGCTGCCCTTGGCCACCGTCACGAAGTTGGGCTTGCCGCCGCCCTTCATGATCGTCTCCGACAGCTCCCGCTCCAGGGCGCTCTCCACGGCCGTGACGAGCGCCGGGGACTCCTCGTCTCCCCACGGCGTGTGCTTGCCGAAGGCCTCGCGCAGCCAGTCCTCGAAGTTGATCAGCCCCGACTTCTCGGCCAGCACCCCCTTGTCGTCGTAGATCCAGTGGCGGGGGAACTTGCTGGCGCCGACGACTTCGTGACGCACCGTGCCGTCGGCGGAGATGGTCAGGGCCAGGGTCGTCCAGGCGAGTGGAGCTGCGAACTGGACGTAGGGCTTGCGGCGCACCCGGCGGGGCGCCGGCACGCCGGTCCGGCCGCCTGCGGTCTGGACGAAGCGGACGCGGTCGCCGCTCACCTCGGGGTTGTGCTGGATGTCCGGCAGGGCGACCGCCGGCACGCTGACACCGGCAGGCCCCAACCGCACGGTGGTCGAGCCGATGTAGCCCCGGCCCGAGTAGCCGTAGCCGGTGATCCGGCCGTCCTCGGTCTCCACCCACGCCTTCAGGTTGTTGGCGAAGCGGAAGCGGTCCTCGTCACGCAGCCGGATGAGGTCGTCGATCTTCTCGGGCGGCGTCTGGTCGTAGTGCGTCACCCCCAAATCGAACGGGGCCCGCATGAACTTCACCCCCTGGATTGCCTCCGAAGGGATCCAGCTGAGCGATGTGACCGACGACTCTATTCGCACGCTTGCCTCCTCACTTGCGGCCGCTTCCGAGGTTACCGCCTCGGCTACCTGACGATCAGATCTCCGTCCATGGCGGGGTCGTGGGGAGCGCAGTAGAAACGGTAGGTGCCCGGTCCGGCTTCGAACACGATCAGCCTGGACTCCCCGGCCTCGATGTTCTCGTCCACGCCGAGCTCGTCGACCGTGAAGGTGTGGTGGACCATGTCGCTGTTTGTGACCAGGATCCGAACCGTGCCCCGGCGGGCGCCGACCTGCTCTGGCTGGAAGGCATAGTTCCTCATGTCCACCGGCCGGCGAGCGGCCGTCGCCCAGCCGCCGGCCGCGATCAGGGTGCCGGCGACGACCGCGGCGGCGACGGCTATGGCGGCCCGCCTGGAGCCGGCGCCCTGGCGCCGGGCCGACCGCAGAGCAGCGGTTCCCGCAGCCGCCGCTACCACGCCGCCCACGGTTAACATCGATACAGGGACGAAATCAGCGGGGGATTCAGGGTGCATCAGAGCGCCGGCGGCAAACGGAGCATTACCGATCAGGAGAGCAAAACTGACTACCCCCAGCCAAATGATCCCCGTCCGGCGAGCGAAGCGTAGGACGACCAACCCGGTCAGCAGCAGTGCCGCCAGCGTCGCAAGCGCCGGCTCGAATCCGGCCGTCAGCTGGCCGAGCGCCACACCGGCAGCCGCCACGGCGGCTCCTGTAGCGGGAATCCTCGCCTGCCCGGCTCCGGCCATTCGCGGCATCGCCGCTCCTGGTGCGGGTACCGCCCGGGTGTGCATTGCGCCTCCTCTTGCCGGTCTGCCAACTCTCCTTCTGCAAGGTACGCCCGCTCGGTCAGCCCCGACAGCAGGCAGGCCAGTCGAGGTACGGGTGGGCCAGCATCCCCCCGGTTTGTGGTGCCCGCCTGCATTGACCCGGCGCCTGTCGTGAGGCCCAATTAGGCATGGCCGAGCTGTTGCCGGAAGGGAAGAAGATCACGGTCTTCCTGGCCGAGGACAACCTGTTCGTACGGGAGGGGGTGCGCGCCTTGCTGTCTTTCGAGGAGGACCTGGAGGTGGTCGGCACCGCGGCGGACTACGACGAGCTGCTGGCGGGTGTCGCCGCCACCAACCCACAGGTCCTGGTGACGGACATCCGTATGCCGCCGAGCTTCCAAACCGAGGGCATCGACGCCGCCAAGCAGGTGCGCAAGCGCAACGCCGGCACCGGAGTTGTGATCCTGTCGCAGTACGACGACCCCAACTACGCGATATCCCTGCTCAGTGAGGGGGCCGAGGGGTACGCCTACCTTCTCAAGGATCGAGTCGCGGAGGGCGACCAGCTGGCGCAGGCGATCCGGGAGGTTGCGTCCGGCGGCAGCAAATTGGACCCCAAGATCGTGGAAGCTTTGATCTCTCCGGTCGCCGACGAGGGAGAGCTCAGCGGCAAGGAGGAGGAGCTTCTCCGGCTCGTGGCGGAGGGCCGGCCCATCAAGCGCATAGCTGCCGCCTTCCGTACGACACCTGCCGACGTGTCGGACTCGATAGAGCGGCTTTTCCTGAAGCTGGCGCAGGGTGCCAGCTCGGGCGCCTCGGGGGCGCTGCAGCGGCTCAAGATGCTGCACCAGGCCATCGTCGAGCTGGACGAGCAGGGGGAGTCGATGAGCCGGCTGCTGCCCGGAGGCGTCGCCGAGAAGCTGCGCCGGGAAGGCCGGCGGGTGGGCGAGACGGAGAAGCTCACCGTCACCGTGCTGATGTCGGACATCAGGGGCTACTCCACCATCGCGGAGGAAACCGATCCGAGCCTGCTGGCCGGTCAGCTCAACATCCACCGGATCGAGATGAACAGGGCGGTCAGCGCCAGCGGCGGCAACGTGTGGCAGTTCGTCGGGGACGCAGTGATGGCGGTGTTCGGAGCCCCCATCGCGCAGGAGGACCACGCCGACCGCTCGCTGGAGACCGCGCTGGCCATGCACGCCGCCCAGGACGAGATAAACCGCCGCTGGCGCGCCGAGGGGCTGGCTCCGTTCGAGATCGGCATCGGCCTCAGCACCGGGGAGGTAGCCGCAGCCCTCCTGGGCTCGGAGGAGCACCTGGAGTACTCGCTGGTCGGAGACACCGTCAACCTGGCGCAGCGCCTGCAGCAGTGGGCCGACCCCGGGCAGGTCGTGCTCTCCGAGGCGACCTACCGCAGCTTGGGCGTCCCCGTACCGGCCGAGCAGCTGCCCCCGGCGCCTGTGAAGGGGCGGAGCGCCCCGGTCCTCGCCTACAAGCTGAACGCACTGGAGCAGAGGAGCCGGCTGTGAGCCGCACGCTGCCCGAGACCTCTTTGTCGACCAGAAGGAGAAGCTACTTGTCGAACGCAAGGCAGATCCCTAACCGGGCAAGGGCGGTTGCCATCGGCCTGATCCTCAGCCTGGTGGCCGCGGCGTGCGGCGGAACCGACTCGTCGGGCGCACAGGAGCGCACAATCCGGGTCGACTTCAGCCACGACGAGTTCGGCAGCTACTTTCTGGAGTACTACCCGAGAAAGGTGACGCTGCGCCCGGGCGACACCGCAGTGTTCAAACAGGCGTGGACAGGAGAGCCGCACAGCGTGACGATGGGTACGCTGGTCGACAAGCTCGTGGCGGCGACCGACCCCTACATCGAAGCCATGAAGAAGGGTGAGCCACTGCCGGAGGAGGAGCCGCCCGAGGTCGCGGCGGCAGCCGAGCCGCTTCCCTTCATGTTCGGCGAAAGCTTCGACGACGTGAACCGTGTGGCGGCTGAGCCGTGCTACATCGAGTCCGGCGACCTGCCGGAGAACCTGAAGGATCCCTGTGAGGTCAAGGAGCTGCCCGCCTTCAAGGGCACGGAGACCTACTACAACAGCGGCTTCATCCCCTACGAAGGCCCCGGAGGCAACGAGGTCCGGGTCCCGCTGGCGGACGACATCGACCCCGGCACCTACTACTTCTACTGCAACTACCACAGCTCGATCATGAGCGGCGCGATAAACGTAGTGGGCAAAGGCTCGCCGATTCCGTCCCAGGACGAGGTGAACCAGCGGGCAAGGGAGGAGATCG
>DATAAN010000097.1:0-5824 GCA_036260105.1 Actinomycetota bacterium | reverse complement strand
CTACGCCTTCCTGCTGGTGCGGGACCTGCCGGGCGACCGCTGGGCGGTGTGGTCGACGCACGACCTGGTGATGACGAGCAAGACCCGGGTCTCCCGGCAGCTGGCCGTCGGGACGGGCGCTCTCAAGGGCAAGGTGCTGGTGAGCTTCGCCGAGGATGCCCACCTGTTCCGGTCGCTGTCGGAGGCCGTGGACTTCATAGTCGACACCTCACGGGAGATCGACCGCCGCTGGCAGGACATCGCCCCCTGGCCGTCGCCGCCGAGAGCCTCCTAGGGAGAGACCGGCTGAGTCACCCGACCGTTGCCTTCACCGCGGCGGGCGGCCGCCACGCGGCCGGCCGGAGCCGGCGCATCGGCGGACATAGTCTCGGCGGCGAGGCCGGCAAAGTCCGGCCCATTCTCGGCGTAGCCCCGCAGCCGCTCCCGGTCCAGCCGTGAGCCCATCTGGATGATGTCGGCGATGGGCTTGCCCCGCCCGAGCACCACCTGCAGCGCAAGGTCCCCGGCCGTGCCTCGCGGCGGTGCGTCGGTGGTCAGCAGGATGAGCGGTGTCTCAGGAGTGGTCTCGTGCAGTACCGCCGCTTTGCCGAGCGCCTTCCAGAGGGTGTCCGTCCGCTTCAGGCCGGGCCGGTTGCTGGTGAACCCGCCGGAGACGTCGAACAGCCAAGTCCTGCCCGTTCGGTCCTTCGCCCGGAAGTTCACCTCGACGCCGGACGGCAGCCGGACGTTCGACTCCAGGAACTGAAAGTCGCAGTCCATGAGGACCGCCTGGGCGATCTGCTTCGCCGCCCTGCCCTCGGCGACGGCCCGCTGCTGGAACCCCATGTTCTTGTCGATGGGCGCCGGTGTGGCCGGCAGCTCGAAGCGAAGCTGCTCCGGGTCCTGCTCCTTCTTGGCCTGGGCCGCCCGCGCCTTCTCCACGCGGGCCCAGGCCTTCTGCACGTAAGCCGGCTCGGTGTCGTAGCCGAAGAAGTGCCGCTCTGTCCGCACCGCGGCTACCGCCGTGGTCCCTGAGCCCAGAAACGGGTCCAGCACCAGGTCTCCCTTGTAGGTATAGAGGTGGATGAGCCTCTTAGGCAGGTCGACCGGAAACGGCGCCGGGTGTCCGACCCTGGTGGCACTCTCAGAGGGGATCTCCCACACGTCCGTGGTGGCCTCCATGTACTCGTCGCTCCAGAGCGACGCGGTGCTCGGCAGATCCTCCCGCTGGCGCTCGCGGGCGGTGAGCGCCCGGTCGAACCGGCCCTTGCTGGCGATGATCACCCGTTCGGTCAGGTCTCTCAGCACCGGATTCGCCGGGCGCTGGAACGATCCCCAGGCGCAGGACCCCGACGACCCCCGTGCCTTCTGCCATATGACCTCCCCCCGCAAGAGGAGCCGGAGGCGGTCCTGCAGGATGGTGATCACGTCTGAGGACAGTGACCGGTACGGCTTCCGCCCCAGATTGGCGACGTTGACGGCGATGCGGCCGCCCGGTTCGAGCTTACGCACGCACTCGGCGAACACTTCCTCGAGCATCTCCAGGTACTCGAGGTAGGTAGCGGGCACGACTCCTTCACCCAGGTTCGCCTCGTACTCCTTGCCTGCGAAGTAGGGCGGGGACGTTACGACCAGCGCGACGGAACCATCCGATACCTCCTCCATGGACCTCGCGTCGCCGACGACTAGGTCGTCGACCCGCTTGGGCCGGACGACGGTGCTGTCCCTGCTCAGCTCCGGGGCGACGAACCGCGCGTAGAAAGGAGAGGCGTCGTGATTCTCGCGGCTGCCCACGCCGAAGTCGGACGTGACGGTGCCGTTGATCCGGCGCTTGCGGCCGTTGGAAAGCGACATGCATCGGAGTCTAGACCCCGGTGCCGACAAGTTGGGAAAATCCGCGCTACAGCCAGTCCTTTTGGCGGAAATAGAGGTAGATGGTAATGGATGAAGCGAACATGACCCCTATCGCCACCCAGAACCCGAGTTCGTTGTCGTTGTGCGGCCACAGGCGGTAGTTCATCCCGTAGACGCCCGCGACCACCGTGTTGGCACCGATGATGGCTGCCCAGCTCGTCAGCTGCTTCATGATCACGTTCAACCGGTTGGATGCCATGGACATGTTGAGCTGGATCGCGTTGAGCAGCAGCTCCTGCACGGTGTCCAGGTCGCTCGCCACCCGCAGGACGTGGTCCTTCACGTCACCGAAGTACGGCCGCATCTCCTCCGAGATGTCGAGGATCGGTCCCTCCATCAGCACGCCGAAGCTCTCCCGAAGGGGCAGCACTATCTTCCGTAGGCCGACCACCGCTCGCCGGAGCTCGAGCAGGTCCCCCTGAAAATCCTCCATGCCGTTCTGCCCGAGCAGGGTGTCCTCGACCTCGTCCAACCGGTCGTCCAGCGCCTCGGTGACCACTCCGTACTCGTCGACTATCTGGTCCAGGAGCCCGTGCAGCATGAAGCTCACCCCGTACTCGAGCAGGGTCTCCCCCTTCTCCCAGCGACGGAGCACCGGCTCCATGTCCCAACGCGGGTCCTTGCGTACCGTGATCAGGTACCGCTGCCCGACGAAGACGTCGACCTCGGCCGTCTCCAGCTCCACGTGCCGGTGTCCGTCGCCGCCTTCCGCGGCGTGGGTCTCGTCGGTCTGGTCGAGCCAGGCGGCGTATACGGCAGCGAACAAGTGGTGCCGGTAGCGGTCCACCTTGGGGCGCTGGTGCGCGTGGACGGCATCCTCGATGGCCAGCGGGTGGAGCCCGAACTCCTCCTGGAACAGGTTGAGCTCGCCGGCGGTCGGCTCGACGAGGTCGAGCCATACGCAGTTCTCCGCCGACAACAGGTAGTCGGATATGAGAGCCGGATCAGGGTTCTCTTCGAGAAGCTGACCCTTCCGATAGATCCTGGTCCTGATCATCCCCTCACACTATTCCCGCGGGAACAAAATGTTGAGCCTGGACGTTGCAGCGATCCGGTGGTGGCCTACACTGGTTAAGCCTGTCCTAAAGCTGTGTCCCGCGCCCCGTTCGGCTACTGGTTAGACTGGTGCGCCGGAGTCGCCTCCTCTCAGAGGGGCGAGCGCCGTGCAACTAAGCCCTCTTAGCTCAGTCGGCAGAGCGACGCCATGGTAAGGCGTAGGTCCGCGGTTCGATTCCGCGAGAGGGCTCGGAGCGGGGTTTCCGGGGCCGGCCGGATGGGCTGTTGGGTAGCATCCAGTTGGGAAGTCGCGGCGGCGTAGCTCAGAGGCAGAGCAAGCGGCTCATAATCGCTGTGTCGGCGGTTCGATTCCGCCCGCCGCTACCGGGCCTCATCCCTTGACGCCGTGTTTCGAACAAGCGGCGCTAAGGATTGGGTAGTCTCTTAATGAGACGGCCTTTATTTAGACAAGAGCATAAACGGGCTGAAAGGCAGCCGGAAGGGAAGTCAGTATGGCAAAGGCGAAGTTCGAGCGGAACAAGCCGCACCTCAATATCGGAACCATTGGCCACATCGACCACGGCAAGACGACGCTCACGGCCGCTATTACCAAGACCCTGACGGACAAGGGCCTGGGCAACTTCTTCACTGCCTTCGACCAGATCGACAAGGCTCCCGAGGAGAAGGCGCGTGGTATCACAATCACCATCGCCCACGTCGAGTACGAGACGCCGAACCGTCACTACGCTCACGTCGACTGCCCGGGCCACGCGGACTACATCAAGAACATGATCACCGGCGCTGCCCAGATGGACGGTGCGATCCTCGTCGTATCGGCCGCAGACGGCCCGATGCCGCAGACCCGCGAGCACGTGCTGTTGGCCCGTCAGGTCGGCGTGCCTTACATCGTCGTTGCGATGAACAAGGTGGACATGGTGGACGACCCGGAGATCCTCGACCTGGTGGAGCTGGAGGTCCGCGAGCTGCTCAGCTCGTACGACTTCCCGGGCGACGACCTGCCGGTGGTGCGGGTATCCGCGCTCAAGGCACTCGAGGGCGACCCCGACGCGCAGGCCGGCGTGATGGAGCTCATGGAGGCGTGCGACCAGTTCATCCCCGAGCCGACCCGAGACATCGACAAGCCGTTCCTGATGCCGATCGAGGACGTCTTCTCGATCACCGGTCGTGGAACCGTCGTGACCGGCCGTGTCGAGCGGGGCCAGGTGAAGGTAGGCGACACGATCGAGATCGTCGGCATCCGGGAGAAGACCCAGCAGACGGTCTGCACCGGAGTCGAGATGTTCCGCAAGCTGCTGGACTCCGGTCAGGCCGGCGACAACATCGGGGCCTTGTTGCGAGGCATCGACAAGAACAACGTGGAGCGTGGCCAGGTGCTGGCGAAGCCGGGGTCGATCACGCCGCACACGGTGTTCGAGGCGCAGGTCTACGTGCTGGGCAAGGACGAAGGTGGGCGTCACACGCCGTTCTTCAACAACTACCGTCCGCAGTTCTACTTCCGGACCACGGACGTTACCGGTGCCGTCACCCTGCCCGAGGGCATCGAGATGGTCATGCCCGGTGACAACACCACCATGCACGTCGAGCTAATCCAGCCGATCGCCATGGACGAGGGTCTTCAGTTCGCCATCCGTGAGGGTGGGCGGACGGTCGGCGCCGGTCGAGTCACCAAGATTCTCAAGTAGGAACGGAGCGTTAACAGATGGCAGCCAAGAGCGACAAGCGGCCACACGTCACTCTGGCGTGCCAGGAGTGCAAGCGCCGCAACTACATCACGACGAAGAACCGGCAGAAGCAGCAGGGCCGGATGGAGCTGAAGAAGTACTGCAGGTGGTGCCGCACCCACACTCCCCACCGGGAGACCAGGTAGGCGGTTCCGACCGGCGAGGCACGCTCCAGCCGGCACAACTGAAGATGGATCAATCCAATCAAGAGCGCCCTGTAACCAACAGGGCGCTCTTGGCGTCTCAGCGCTAGGCAACCATCTTGGACGTCCCCGACAGCATCATCGAAGCTTGTCAAAAGGGCGACCAGGCCGCGTTCGAGGAGTTGATCCGTTTGACCCACGCTTCGGTGTACTCGCTGTCGCTTCGAATCGTGGGCAACCCGGAGGATGCGGCCGAGGTCACGCAGGATGTTTTCATCAAGCTCCTCCGGGTGATCAAGCAGTTCCGGGGGGACGCCAAGTTCTCCACCTGGCTCTACCGGGTCACCTCCAACGTTGCCATCACACTTCTCCGCAAGCGGAACCGCCGGAACATCGAGGTCCGCATGGAGCCGGAGGACTGGAGCCTGCTGCCCGCCAGCGACTCCTCCGATCCTGCGGTCACCGCGGAACAGCGGGCGCTGCGGGTACGGCTGGAAGCGGCCATCGCGTCATTGCCCGCCGACTACCGGACGGTCGTCGTGCTGAAGGACGTGTACGGGCTGGGCTTCGACGAGATTTCCAAACAACTCTCCATTCAGGAGGGCACCGCCCGGGTCAGGCTTTTCAGGGCCCGGCAGAAGTTGAGGAAGCTATTGCACGACGACTTGGCGGCGGGAGAAGGAAACGGGTAGAGGCAATGGAGTGTGAAGAGGTCCGGGAGCAGTTCCCGGCATTCGACGAAGAGACATTTTCTCCAGCGGCGCTGGAGCACCTGGGGAGTTGCGACAGCTGCCGGTCCGAACTCGCGGAGTACCGTGCGCTCGAGGCGAACCTCGGTTCGCTGGCGTCCGTGGAGATCCAGCCCCCGGCGTGGCTGCTGGGCGCGGTAACCGAGAAGGTCGGTCAAACCCTGCGCCGGCGGGCCAGAATCGCGAACGCCGGCAAGCAGCTCGGCACGGTGACCACCAGGCAGCTTGGCGAGCACCGGGTGGCCGCCGGGTCGGCGCTGGGGCTGGCGGTGCTGGCGGGAGCGGTGCTGTTCGGCCGGTC
>DATAAN010000096.1:0-12240 GCA_036260105.1 Actinomycetota bacterium | reverse complement strand
CAAGACCTACCACGGCTACCGGCTGCAGCGGCTGTCCGGCCGCTGGGTCCTGGTCCCCCCCGACAGACAGGATCAGCCGGTCCAGCCCGAGCTGGGCAACGCCGGTGCCGGCCGGGTGGTTATCGTGCGCAAGAACCGGATGAGGGAGGTGCCGGGCACCGCACCGCCCAAGAAGAAGAAGTGCAGCTCCGGACGACCGGCGCCGTGGGAGAGGGACCCGTTTGACGAGCGGTACGTGGCTAAGGAGCTACCCCGGGAAGAGCAGCTGACCCGAGGAGCAAGCGGCTCCTGATTCCCAGGGCCGAATGTCGCTGCGGCAAGCCGGCCTTGCCGACCGGCGAGCAGGCGGGATCAGCGCAGCGGCCGCTGCTGACGCATAGCAGGACAGGGTTGCTCTAATACTTCCGCTCGGTCGGTTGGTACCTCGTTATGGTCACCGGCTTCGAGGTGAACACCGGTCCACGCGGACCCCGGGAGACCAACGAGTGCTTCAACCAGTGGGAGTCGTCACGGGTTGGATGGTCGGTACGGAAGTGGCCTCCCCGGCTCTCCGTCCGGGCCGCCGCCGCGGCGACCGTCACCTCCGCCAGGTCGAGCAGGAAGCCCAGCTCCAGCGCCTCCACCAGGTCCTGGTTGTATGCCGAGGTGCGGTCGTCTATGGAGATCCTTCCGTAGGTCTCCTTCAGCTCCGCTATGGTCTGACCGGCCCGGGACAGAGAGTCGTGGCTCCGCTCGACGCCGCACTCCGCCGTCATGGTCTCCTGCAGCCTCTCCCTCAGGGTCACCGGGCGGGGGCCGCCCTCCGCCGAAGACAACAGCCGGCCGATTTGCTCGGCCACCGGCGCTACCGGTTCGGCCGGCAGAGGCGTGAAGTTAAAGTCCCTCGCATGCTCCGCCATGGCGATTCCCGCCCTCCGTCCGAACACGATGATGTCGAGCAGCGAGTTGGTCCCCAGGCGGTTCGCTCCGTGGACCGACACGCACGCGCACTCCCCGGCGGCATACAAGCCGGGTACCGGAGTGTTCGCCTCGTCGATCACCACCTTCCCGTGGACGTCCGTCGGGATTCCGCCCATCGCGTAGTGGGCGGTCGGCTGGACCGGGACCGGCTCATCGATCGGCTCGACGCCCAGGTACATCCGGGCGAAGCCTGCGATGTCGGGCAGCTTGTTCTCGATCACCTCGCGTCCGAGGTGGGTGAGGTCCAGGTACAGGTAGGGCTTGCCGTCGATGCCCCGCCCCTCGGCAATCTCGCTCTGCATGGCCCGGGCGACGATGTCGCGCGGTGCCAGGTCGGCGATCGTGGGTGCGTACCGCTTCATGAACTGCTCGCCCTCGCCGTTCACCAGGACCCCGCCTTCGCCGCGGGCGGCTTCGGAGAGCAGGATTCCGATGCCTGCTATCCCGGTGGGGTGGAACTGGAAGAACTCCATGTCCTCCAGTGGTATGCCTCGTCGGTAGCAGACGGCCGGGCCGTCGCCGGTCAGCGTGTGAGCGTTGGACGTGATCTTGAAGATCCGGCCGAATCCTCCGGTGGCGAACAGCACGCACTTGGCTTGGAACACGTGCAAGCCGCCGGTCTTGAGGTCGTACGCCACCAGGCCGCAGCAGACCCTGCCCCCCGGCCCGTCGGAGAGCAGCAGGTCCAGCACGTGCCACTCGTTGTAGAAGGTGACGTTGTTCTTCACGCACTGCTGAAACAGGGTTTGCAGGATCATGTGGCCGGTTCGGTCCGCCGAGTAGCAGGCCCTCTTCACCGGGCCTTTGCCGTGTTCCCGCGTGTGGCCGCCGAAGCGCCGCTGGTCGATGAAGCCCTCCGGCGTCCGGTTGAACGGCAGGCCCATGTGCTCCAGCTCCAGCACCGCCTCCACCGCCTCACGGCACATGATCTCGGCGGCATCCTGGTCCACCAGGTAGTCGCCTCCTTTGACCGTGTCGTAGGTGTGCCACTCCCAGTTGTCCTCTTCGACGTTTCCCAAGGCGGCGCACATGCCGCCCTGGGCGGCGCCGGTGTGGGAGCGGGTGGGGTAGAGCTTGGAGATCACCGCCGTCGAGGCCCGCCGGGACGCCTCCAGGGCGGCCCGCAGGCCGGCGCCGCCGCCTCCCACGATCAGGCAGTCGTACCGGTGAAAGGAGGGGCTCAACCGGGCATCTGGGAGGCGTCGAAGGTGGCGATGACCAGCGTGCCGAGCCCGAGAAGGACGAAGACAACCGAGTAGAGCACCGTCTTGGCGGTTGCCCGCCAGAACGGCTTGCGGATGTGGTCGGCGATGGCGTTGCGGGCACCGATCGCTCCGTGCAGCATCGCGAGCGCCAGCATAAGCCAGTCGTAAGCCCGCCAGAAGAAGCCGGCCCAGCGGGAGGCGACGAAGTCATAGTCGATGCGGTCCACTCCGCCGTCCAGCACGTGCATGATCAGCATGTGCCCCAGCACCAGGAACACCAGCCCTAGTCCGGATATGCGCAGGAAGAACCACGACCAGACCTGGAAGCCCGAAGGCCGGGTGTCCGGCTGCAGGTGGTGCCGGGAGTAGGCGCCGCTGACGCTCACGCGAACACCGGCCGGAGCATGATCCACGCCGAGGGCAGGAACAGTGCCAGGGTGGTCGCCCAGACGAGGCGGCTCAGCTGGACCTGGAACCGGGACGCTCGGGGCCAGAGATCAACCACGATCACCCGGAGTCCGTTGAAGGCGTGGAAGATCACCAGGAACATGAGCAGCACCTCCAGAGGTCGGAACAGCGCGGACTCGTAGATCGCCGCCATGGTGTTGTAGGCCTCGGGACCGAACATGACGAGGGAGGTGTCGACGACGTGGAGAAACAGGAAGCCCAGCACGGCCAGGCCGCTGCCGCGGTGGAGGATCCACGACCACATCCCACTGCCGCCGCGGTAGTGGGTGCGCCGGTAGGCGGAAGGCGAGCCGGGACGAGCACTCACGGCTTAGGGTCGGTTGCCCGGCGTGGGGAATCGATGGGAGGCCATCAGCGGCTCAATATACCAACCGTGCCTGCGGGTTTCCCCGCTCGGGGCCGGGGGGATGACCCGTGGGCGGCGCTGCGTAGAATGGGCAGCCGTACCTGCTGGCCTGGAGGCGGGCCCGAACATCGAGGAGGACCATGCGAGTAGCGGTTGTGGGTGGAACGGCAGGAATCGGTTACGGGATCGCCCTTCGGGCGGCGCACGCAGGGGACGAGGTCGTGATCGGCGGCCGGGCGGCGGAGAAGGCCGAACGGGTGGCCGGAGAAGCCCGGGAAGCGCTTGGTCCGGATGCGAAGGTGAGCGGGGCGGCCAACGAGGATGCCGTCAAGGACGCCGAGCTGGTGGTCGTCACGGTGCCGTTCCCCGGTCTGGCCGCCACGTACAAGGCGATCAAGCCGTCCCTGTCGGCGGGGGCGACGGTCCTGGACTGCAACGTGCCTTTGGCCAGCGAGGTGGGCGGCAAGCCGACGCGCCTGATGGGCGTCTGGGAAGGCTCCGCGGCGCAGATGGCCAAGGGCCTGCTCGGCAAGGACAACCCGGTGGCCTCCGGGTTCCACACCGTGATGGGGGCCAAGCTCGTGAAGTTCAACTCGCCTCTCGGCGGCGACGTGCTGGTCTGCGGAGAGGTAGCCGGGCGGGACGCCGCCAAGGATCTGGTCGGCAAGATCGACGGCGCCCGCTACGTGGACTGCGGACCGCTCGAGATGGCTCGTATCCTCGAGTCGCTGACCGCACTGCTGATCGGCATCAACATCCGTTACAAGCTGGACCCCGGCGCAGGGCTGAAGATCGCAGGCCTGCCCGACTAGGCCGAACCCATGGCGGACCCCATACCGATCTATCTGGAGACGGGTTCGAAGCGCACGTTCGCCTGCTCGGTCGAGTGGCCCGGCTGGTGCCGGTCCGGCAAGACGGACCAAGCCGCGGTCGAGGCGCTGCTCGAGGCTGCCCCTCGCTACGCCGAGGTGGCGCGGGCGGCGCACAAGCGGTTCCCGAAGGTGGATGCCGATCGGCTGGAGGTGGTCGAGCGGATTCCCGGTAACGGCACCACCGACTTCGGGGCCCCGGCCAAAGCGGCCAAGGCGGATCTGGAGCCGCTGGACCGCAGTGGGGTCACCCGGCTGACCGATCTGCTGTCGGCAGCGTGGGAGCACCTCGACCAGGTCGTCGCCGGCGCTCCTGCGGAGCTCCGCAAAGGGCCTCGGGGCGGCGGGCGGGACCGCGACGAGGTCTACCGGCACGTGCTGGCTGCCGAGACGGCGTACGCGAGGTCGATCGGCGTGAAGCTTGGTGAGCCGTCGGTCGGCGACAAAGCGGCTATTGCGGGGTTTCGTAAGGCTCTGGTCGATTCCATCCAGGAGGCGGCGGGCAAGCCACCTCGGGGCAAAGGATGGCCGATTCCCTACGCCGTCCGGCGCATGGCGTGGCACGTCCTCGACCACGCTTGGGAGATTCAGGACAAGTCCTAGACGGCTTCGACCACCGCCAGCTCCGCTCCCACCGGAACGGTCTGCCCTGGGCGCACCTTGATGTCGGTCACCACGCCGTCCACGTGGCAGACGATCTGGTTCTCCATCTTCATGGCCTCGAGCACAAGGATCGGCTCTCCCGCCTTCACCCGGTCGCCCTTCGCGTGCAGGATCTTCACGATCGTGCCTTGCATCGGCGCGGTCAGCGTGTCTCCGGCGCCCGCTGCGCTGCGGCTGGACGCCTCGGGCGGCTTCGGCTTCTTTTGGAAGGTGGACAGCTCGGTGAACCTCACCTCGAACCGCTTGCCGTCCAGCTCCAGGGAGACCCGCCGGGGTGTCGAGGGACCGGCTCCGGCCAAGCCGGCCGCCGCCGCGTCCAGCTCCGAAAGGTCGAGCTCGTTCTCGATCGTCTTCGTCGAGAACCGCCCCTCCGCGAACCAGGGGCTCGCCATCACCAGCCGGTGGAACGGGATGGTGGTGACCAGACCCTCGATTCGGTACTCGTCGAGCGCCCGAAGCGTGCGCCGGATCGCCTCGTCCCGGTCCGCTCCGTAGCAGATCAGCTTGGAGATCAGCGAGTCGTAGCTCGCGGGTATGACCGTCCCTGCACGGGCGCCGGCGTCGACCCGGACGCCGGGGCCACCGGGCTCCTGGTAGCCGCCGATCGTGCCGGGGTTGGGCAGGAAGTCCGACGTCGGGTCCTCGGCGTTGATCCGGCACTCGATGGCGTGCCCCCGCAACGTAACGTCGTCCTGCGTGAAGCCGAGCGGCCGCCCCTCGGCTATCCGGATCATCGCCTGGGCCAGGTCCACTCCGGTGACGAGCTCGGTTACCGGGTGCTCGACCTGCAGTCGCGTGTTCATCTCGAGAAAGAAGAACCGGGGTCCTTCGTCCCCCTCCTCGTAGAGGAACTCCACCGTGCCTGCGGAGTGGTAACCCACCTCCCGGGCGAAGCTCACCGCCGCCTCGCCCATGGCCCGGCGCACCTCCGGGGTGAGAACCGGCGAGGGGGACTCCTCCAGCAGCTTCTGGTGCCGGCGCTGGAGTGAGCAGTCCCGCTCGCCCAGGTAGACGGTGTTGCCCTGCTGGTCGGCGAGGATCTGGATCTCGATGTGGCGCGGGTTCTCCAGGTAGCGCTCCATGTACACCTCTGAGCTCCCGAACGACAGCTCCGCCTCCCGGGTGGCGCTCTCGAAGGCGCCCTGGGCCTCGCCGGCCGAGCGGACAACCCGGAATCCGCGGCCGCCGCCGCCTTTGGCCGCCTTCAGGGCGACCGGCCACCCGTGCTGCTCGGCGAACGGTGCGATCGGCTCGGGACCGGAGATCGGATCCTTGGACCCCGGGACGCTCGGCACCCCGGCTCGTTCGGCGATGCGGCGGGCGGAGAGCTTGTCGCCTGCGGCCTCGATCGCCTCGGCCGGGGGTCCGATCCAGGTGAGTCCAGCTTCTACGACTGCCGACGCGAACCCGGCGTTCTCCGCCAGGAAGCCGTACCCGGGGTGCACCCCGTCGGCTTCCGAGCGCCGGGCGACGTCGAGGATCCTCGGGATGTTGAGGTAGCTGGCGGAGGGCGCGGTGTCGCCCAGGAAGTACGCCTCGTCGGCGTAATCGACGTGGAGGGCGTTGCGGTCGATATCCGAGTAGACCGCGACGGTGGCGATGCCCATCTCGCGGCAGGCGCGGAAGATGCGAATGGCGATTTCGCCGCGGTTGGCTACAAGGACTTTGGTGACCATGGGATCGAGGTGGATTCTAGCCGGGCGGTAGTATCGGGTGGCTTGAACGACCTGGACCCGGTCACCCTCAGCGGATGCCTTCCCGGCTGGATCGCCGACCTGCGGGTGTTCCCCGCCACCGACTCCACGAACCGGCAGGGCCTGGAATGGGCCGCCCGGGGGGCGGCCCACGGCAGCCTTCTCGTCGCCGATTACCAGACCGAGGGCAGGGGCCGGCTGGAGCGCAGGTGGGAAGCTCCCGCCGGCTCGTCTTTGCTTGCGTCGATAGTCCTCCGGCCGGACTGGCCTCCGGAGCAGTGGGCGCTGCTGAACCTGGCGGCTGCCGTCGCCCTTTGCGAGTGCCTGGACGACCTGGAGGTGCGGGCCGAGGTCAAGTGGCCCAACGACGTGCTCCTGGGGGGCCGTAAGGTCTGCGGCATCCTTGCCGAGAGCAGCGACGCGGCCGCCGTGCTCGGCATCGGAGTGAACGTCAGGCAGCGGTCGTTCCCCGACGGCCTGCGCCATCCCGCGACGAGCCTGGAGCTGGCGACCGGGCGAAGCTTCGACCGGGGGGAGCTGGCTTGCCGGCTGCTCGGCGTTCTGGGGCCGCTGGTGAACGGGCCGGCGCAGCGGATACCGGATCTCTACCGCCCCTGGTGCCAAACGCTCGGGCGGCGGGTACAAGTGGAGTTGGAGGGGACTACGGTCGAGGGGGAGGCGGTCGACATCGACGGCTCGGGCGCCCTGGTCCTTCGGGGCGGCAGGGTGGTAACCGCGGGCGATATCCGGGAGCTTCGGTGAGCTGGCCAGCTACTATTTCCCAAAGACCAAGGAGAGCTCATGAAGGTTGCAGTCATCGGCGTCGGGCATGTGGGGCTGGTGACCGCCGCCACGCTGGCCCACTTCGGCCACGACGTCGTGGGCCTGGATGAGGATCTCTCGAAGATCGACAGCCTCCGCCGTGGTGTGGCGCCTTTCTACGAACCTGGCCTCCAGGAGCTGCTGGACCAGGTCGTGGGCAGCGGAAAGCTCCGGTTCACCGAGGACTCCGCCGAAGCCATCGCCGGCGCAGACTGTGCGTTCATCTGCGTGGGCACCCCCGCTCGGGCAGACGGGGAGGCCAACCTGCTCGCCGTCGAGAACGCCGCCTGGGCAGTGGCAAGGAGCGCAACCGGAGAGATCGTCGTCATCCAGAAGTCCACGGTTCCCGTCAGCACCGCCGACCGGCTGCACGCCATCTTCGCCAAAGCGACCGAGCACACAGTGCGCCTGGTCTCCAACCCGGAGTTCCTGCGCGAAGGGGCGGCGGTCCAGGACTCCCTGGACCCCGACCGCATCCTTGTCGGCTCCGACGACCCGAAGGCTCACGAGGTGATGCGCCGGCTCTACGCCCCGGTTCTCGGCCAGGGCTGCCGCTACTTCGCAGTCGACATCCACACCGCAGAGCTTGCCAAGCACGCGTGCAACGCCTTCCTGGCCCTCAAGATCTCCTTCGCCAACGCCCTGGCCCGGGTGTGCGAGAGGTCCGGGGCCGACGTCGTCTCCGTCGCCGACATCATGGGATCGGACCGGCGCATCGGGCGGGACTTCCTGAATGCCGGCCTTGGGTACGGCGGCTACTGCTTCCCCAAAGACCTGCTGGCTTTCAAGGCGGTCGCCGGACGGCTCGGCTACGACTTCGGCCTTCTCGAGGAGGTCATGCGGATCAATCGCGAGGCTCTGCACGCCACGCTGGCCAAGATCAAGGACGCGGTGTGGAACGTCGAGTCCAAGCGCATCCTGCTGCTCGGTCTCTCGTTCAAGCCGGGCACCGACGACATCCGCGAGTCACCGTCTCTGAACCTGGCGAGGGAGCTGATGAAAGCAGGCGCGCAGGTGGTCGGGCACGACCCCCAGGCCGGCGAGGCGGCCGCCCGGGAGCTGCCCGCCCTCACCGTCGTGGACGACCTGTACCAGGGTGCCGAGGGCGCGCACTGCATCGTGGTCTGCACCGACTGGCCGGAGTACGCCGACCTGGACCTGGTGAGGCTGAAGGGCATAGTGACGCTGCCGGTCATCGTCGACGGCCGCAATCTTCTCGACGGAGACGCAGTAAGCCAGGCGGGGTTCAGCTACCTGCCTACCGGCAGGCCCGCGATCAATTGAGGGTCGTAGTCACCGGAGGAGCCGGCTTCCTCGGCTCCCATCTGTGCGAGCGCCTGCTGGCCGAGGGGCACGACGTGGCGTGCTACGACTCCCTGCTCACCGGCAGCCTCTCCAACATCGAGCACCTTCGGCAACGGCCGGGCTTCGAGTTCTTCAACTACGACGTCACGAACTACCTGCGCGTGGACGGACCGGTGGACTTCGTCATGCACCTGGCGTCGCCCGCGTCCCCGATCGACTACGCGATGCACCCGATTCACACGCTCAAGGTGGGGGCCATGGGGACCATGAACTGCCTGGGGCTGGCCAAAGCCAAGCAGGCCGGCTTCTTCCTGGCTTCGACTTCCGAGGTGTACGGCGACCCGCTGGTGCACCCGCAGCCGGAGAGCTACTGGGGCAACGTGAACCCGATCGGGCCCCGAGGGGTGTACGACGAGGCGAAGCGCTACGCCGAGGCGATGGCGTTCGCCTACCACCGCACCTGGGACATCCCGGTTCGCGTGGTGCGCATCTTCAACACGCACGGGCCGCGGATGCGGCGCAACGACGGCCGGGCGGTCCCGACCTTCGTCGACCAGTGCATGGCCGGCAAGCCGATCACGGTGCACGGGAACGGGAGCCAGACGCGCAGCCTGTGCTACGTCTCTGACCTTATCGAGGGATTTCTCCGCCTCCTGGCGTATGAAGGGCCGGCGCAGCCGATAAATATCGGAAACCCTGGGGAGGCGACTGTGCTGCGGATCGCCGAGATCATCCGGGACACCCTGGAGTCGGACTCGGAGATCATCTTCGAGCCGCGACCGGTGGACGACCCGGAGAACCGGTGCCCGGACATCACCAAGGCAAAGGAGCTGCTGGGCTGGGAGCCGGAAGTTGCGCTGGAAGAGGGGCTGCGGCGCACTGCGGAGTGGTGCCGGGAGCGCTGGGCCTAGCCGGCGCCTGACCGGATACGCCTTTCCAACCGGTACTGGGTCCGGCTGGAAAAGCGTATCCCGTTCAGTTGATCAGGGGTTGAAGTTCTTCTGCGGGTCGTTCCGCTCCTCCATCGGGGTGTCCACGATGTCCTGAGCGGTGGGATCGCCCTTGACGTCCTCCTGGTGGGGGTCCGACGAGCCGAAGCCCGACTCCTCCTTTCCTGCGTGGAGCGGCGTGTCCGTGCCGGAATCGGCGGTGAAGTTGCCCTCTGCGTCAGGCATGACAGCTCCTTTCCGAGCGTCTTCTTAACTCCGTGATGCCCTACCCCGGTAAATATTGCGCAAACGCAAGCGAAGTGGAAGCCCCAATGCGACGCAGGAGCACTTCGGGGGAACTGGAGAATCTCGACCGGCCCCGTCGGGGAAGCGCTCCAGACGCAGACGGCCTCAGGACCGGCGGCGGAAGGGGTAGTCGGGTTTGCGTGCGGCGTCGGCCTCGTCGCCTGCAGTCCAGATCCGCATGCCGGGGCGCAGTGAGGTGCCGTCCTGGTACTGCGGCGACGACCACCCGGAGGCCGGTATCTCACGCGCCTCGGTGGCGAGCGCCACCTCCAGCGCGGCAAGCAGGATCCGGCGCTCCGCCGGGGTGGGCTCCGGCCGGATCTCGTACCAGCCGACGCGGCCGACCTGGCTCACAGCGGGATGTTGCCGTGTTTGCGGGCGGGAAGGTTCTCCCTCTTGGTCTGGAGCATCTCCAGCGCACGTATGAGCCTGGGCCGGGTCTGCTGCGGCTCGATCACCGCATCGATGTAGCCGCGCTCGGCCGCGATAAACGGGTTGGAGAACTTCTCCGTGTACTCGTCGATGAGCTCCTGGCGCTTGGCGACCGGGTCCTCTGCGGTCTCCAGCTGGCGGCGGAAGACGATGTTGACCGCCCCTTCCGGCCCCATGACCGCGATCTCGGCGGTCGGCCACGCGAAGTTGACATCGGCCCGGATGTGCTTGGAGTTCATCACCAGGTAGGCCCCGCCGTACGCCTTGCGCGTGATGACGGTCATGCGAGGAACCGTCGCCTCGGTGAAGGCGTAGAGCAGCTTGGCGCCGTGCCGGATGATGCCGCCGTACTCCTGGGACAGCCCTGGAAGGAAGCCCGGAACGTCGACGAAGGCGACCAGCGGGATGTTGAAGGCGTCGCAGAACCGGACGAAACGGGCCCCCTTGGATGAGGCGTCGATGTCGAGGCAGCCGGCCAGGACCTGGGGCTGGTTGGCCACGATGCCCACCGCATGGCCGTTCAGGCGGGAAAACCCCGTGATGATGTTGCGGGCCCAATGGGGGAAGACCTCCAGGAACTCGCCGTCGTCGAAGACGAGCTTGATCACCTCGTGCATGTCGTACGGCTTGTTGGACTCGTCCGGCATGAGGTCGATTAGCCGCTCCTCCTCCCGGTCGGCGCTGTCCGAGGGCGGGAAGAAAGGCGCCTTCTCGGCGTTGTTGGAGGGCAGGTAGCTGAGCAGGTAGCGGACCAGCTCCAGCGTGTGGCGCTCGTCCTGGCCGACGAAGTGGCAGGAGCCGGACCGGGAGGCGTGGGCCATCGCGCCGCCCAGCTCCTCCTGGGTGACCTCCTCGCCCGTCACCGTCTTGATCACCGCCGGACCGGTGATGTACATGTGGGAGGTCCCCTGGTTCATGAAGACGAAGTCCGTGATGGCGGGGGAGTACACCGCGCCGCCGGCGCATGGTCCGAGGATCACCGAGATCTGCGGGACCACGCCCGAGGCCCGGACGTTGCGGTCGAAGATGTAGGCGTAGCCCGCCAGGCCGGCCGCCCCCTCCTGGATGCGGGCTCCGCCCGAGTCGTTCAGCCCGATCACCGGGGCGCCGGTGGCGAGCGCCAGGTCCATGATCTTGCAGATCTTCTCCGACACGACCTCCCCGAGCGAGCCGCCGAAGATCGTGAAGTCCTGCGAGTACACGAACACCTTGCGGCCGTTCACCGTGCCCCAGCCGGTGACCACGCCGTCACCGTAGGGCCGCTTGTTCTCCATCCCGAAGCCGGTGACCCGGTGGCGGGCCAGCATGTCGGTCTCCTGGAAGGTACCCGGGTCCAGCAGCAGGTCGATCCGCTCCCGGGCGGTGAGCTTGCCCTTCTCGTGCTGCTTGTCGACCGCCTGCTGGCCACCTCCTGCGAGCGCCTGAGCCTCCCGCTCGCGCACGTCTGCCAGCCGGGAGGCGACGGAGATCTTCGAGGGGCCGGCGTCGGTGCTGTCCACTGGGTCCTGTTCGAGTCGTGGTTCGGTCTTCGCCATTGTTGGAGTTTATCGGGAGCGGTTCGTTACCCGATTTCCTCCAGGTCACGGGTGGCTTCCAGGACGTCCTTGACGGTGTCGATGCCGCGCCAGTACCCCTCGATCCGGTAGCCGCCCAGCTTGCCGGCCTGCGCCAGCTCCGGGAAGGTCGAGTCCTCGTGGTCGCCCCTGTCGGGCAGCAGGTCTACACATTCGGGCTCCAGCACGTAGATACCGCCGTTGATCCAGTAGGGCAGGGTGGGGCTCTGGCGGAACCCGCGAATGAGGCCGCCGTCGAGGTCGGCGATGCCCCAGGTGGTCTTGTACGCGGCGAGTGCCACGGTCGCCGTGGCGCCGACCCTGGTGTGGTGCTCCAGCAGCTCCGAGAGGGCGAAGCGGGAGATCACGTCGCCGTTCAGAGCGAACGTTCGCTCGTCGGGGTGCGGCCGGCGCCGGGCGGCGAACTTGAGGCCGCCTCCGCGGCCCAGGGGCTCGGCCTCCACCGCGTAGATGATCTGAACGCCGAGAGACGATCCGTCGGCGAGGTGCTCCTGGAGCATCTCAGCCCGGTAGCCGCACGAGACGACGATCTCTTCGACGCCGTTCGCCTTCAGCCAGCGGATCTGGTGCTCGACGATGGGGGAGCCGGCCACCTCGACCATCGCCTTCGGCCGGTCCTCGGTGTAGGGCCGCATCCGCGTCGCCTTGCCGCCCGCCAGGACTACTG
>DATAAN010000095.1:0-22588 GCA_036260105.1 Actinomycetota bacterium | reverse complement strand
GGACAAGACCCGGCGGGCTCTGAACCGGTTGTTGACCTCTCCCGCTGGCTAAGCGGAGCTAGGGCGTTGTGCCGGCGGCCGGCGGGACGTCAACGCGATTACGGCCACGCCCCACAGGACTGCGGCGACCGCCCAACCGGCTCCGATCGCCGAAGCCGAGGACGGTGAGAGCAGGGAAGCGACACCAACCGCAATAGCGCCCAGGGCAGCCACCGCTGGGCCCAGACGCCACCCGACGCTTGGCAAGGACGCGGCGGCGACCACGAGAACCAGTCCGAAGGCGAACACCGACATGGCCCACCAGTGCGCGTTGTGGTGAGGATCGGCGGTGGGCGGAAAGGTGTTCCTTTGCAGAAGCGCCTGCCCGACGCCATACCAGGCAGCTGGCAGTGCAGCCGCCGCCAGCGCAACGAAGCCCAGGCGGGGCCCGTTCTCGCCGCTTCTCAGGTGGCGAAACGGGCGGGCCAGCAGCGCAGCGCCGACGCCGGGCAGAGCGACTAGCAGAAACAGAGGGTCGAACCAGCCGGCCTGACCACCACGGTTGTCCGGGTTCCCCACCAGTGGAAGCGTGAGGATCAGCCCGACCGAGACGGCGAGGACGTGTTGGGCCGACGCCGACCCCTCCGGGCGGACGGCCAAGGAGATGAGCCCGGAGGCCACGAGCACCACGACCGCCGCCGCGCCGGCGACGTGTACCGTCTCTCCCGGCATTGCGGCGCCCAGCAGTGCCTCGCGTGAGGGCGGAGGATCGTCGGGAGAGCCGCGGCCGCCCGACTCGACGACACCGGCGGCCTCCAAGGCAACGAGGCCGAAGAAGAACGAAAGCAGCAGCAGGCTCAGAATCGCTGCGATCCGAATGCCGGCTCTCCGGCCGCTACCAAACCTGGCTTCTGCTGTTTCGGTCACTCGTCAGCGCGAACGCTCGCCACTCTCGACTGCCCAACCGGCTCCATAGCCGCGGTCGACTGCGCTCAACGGACGAGCAGCGCCGGGCGGCGGAAGACGTCGCCGTCCATCTCGATATCCAGCAACGGCCAGTGGCCCGACTCGGTCAGAACTTCGCTGCCGGTCTCGGTCACAAGAACCGTGTCCTCCGACTTCGCTCCGGTGACGGACGGATTCCAGGCGACGGCCTGGTTGGCCTTCAACCGATCCTTCGATGAAGGGGTAGCGAAGACCTCCCTGCCGGCGTACCCGGTGGTGCCTCCCTGATGATGGCGGCGCCACTCGTCGGCGAACCCCTCGGCGGCGTACTGCTCGATGCCCGCCACCAGCACGCCCGAGAGCTCCCTGCCCGGGATGCTCGCTGCGATCATGCGGGCATCGATCCGGGCACAAGCTGCCTGGCGTGCCTTCCGATCGGCATCCGGCTCACCGAAACAGACGATGCGGGTCAAGCAGGCATGCAGCCCGCCCCGGCGGGCGACCAAGACCGCCATCAACGAATGCGAGAACCGGAGAGCGGTCGGCAGTGGATGCCGGTACCTGGGGATACGCTCGTCGCCTGCCACCAGGTTCACGACCGGGTCCATCCCCCGTTCGTAGCTCAGCGCCGCAATGTGAGCGGCCATGTCGAGCTCGCTTTCTTTGGGGTTGACGGCCCTGCACGCGGACTCCAGGGCAAACGCAGCATCCCGGCCGAGCTCCCTGTAACGATCGATCTCCGGCTCCACGAGCACCGTCCGCAGCCGGCTGAGCTGCGGTCCCGCCACCTTTGCCTGGGCCGTCGGCAGATCGACCACGAAGTCGTCCGATCCCGTGAGGTCGGCGGCCACCTGCTCGAGCGGCGACCGGCCGGCCACCTCGGGCGCCTGCCACGGGTACTCCGCCACCTGGAAGCACTCCGGCAGCTCCTCGTCGACCAGTCGGCCGCCCTCGATGTTCGTTGTGATGACCACGGCGCGGTCCTGGGTGACGAGGACGCTCGCCACCCCGCGCTCCTCGGACAACGGGATGTGACCCCGGCCCCCAGCCGTGATCCAGGAAAAGTTGGCGTTGGAGGTGAGAAGGACTCCGGTGTGGTCCTGACCGGCGAGCCACTCTCGCACCCGGCCTATCTTGGCTTCGGACTCTGCGGAGCCGTCCATTCGTCAGGCGGCCCGGCTGTCGACGACCTCTGCCCTCAAGCCAGCACTGCGGCTTTCATCGAGTCCACAGTTCGCTCGAGCCCTTCCTCGAGCGAGGTGACCGGCCGCCAGCCGAGAAGCTTCTCGGCTTTGCCGTAGTCGAGGGCGCTGCGCCGCAGCTCCCCTAGCCGCTCGGGGGCGAAGTTGGGTGCGAGGTCTACTCCGCAGATGCGGGCGATCTCCGAGTAGAGCTCAACGACACTCGTCTCCCGGCCGGTCCCGATGTTGAAGGTCTCACCCCACGCCTTGCCGGACGCGGCCCTCAGGTAGGCGTCCACCACGTCGGCGACGTATACGAAGTCACGGGTCTGGCCACCGTCGCCGTAGATTGTGCACTCCTGGCCGCGCAGCAAGCGCTGGGCGAAGATCGCCACCACGCCGGCTTCCCCATTGGGGTCCTGCCTCGGCCCGTACACGTTGGCCAGCGCCAGGTTTACGAACTGCATCCCGTACGAGCTGCGGTAGAAGTGCAGGTAATCCTCCATCACCTTTTTGCTGATGCCATACGGGGACGTCGGGCGTCCGACCGTTCCCTCGGAGATCGGCAGCAGGGACTCGTCCGGGTCTCCATAGATGCACCCTCCGCTTGAGGTGGTCACGACATTGGCGCCTACGGAGCGAGCCGCCTCCAGCAGGCGGATGGTCCCCACGACGTTGACCTCGGCGTCGAACGCCGGATCGGCGACGGAGTGGCGGACGTCCTTTTGGGCGGCGAGGTGGAAGACCTCGTTCGGCTCGTAGGACCGGACGATCTCCGCAGTTCCAGGCTCGCGGATGTCCGCAACCTCCAGCCGTGCGCCGGCCGCCTCGAGAACGCCTACCCGGTCCTTGCCGGAGGACAGGTCGTCGATCGCCAGCACCTCGCGCCCTTCGGCCACCAGCCGCTCCGCCAAATGGCAGCCGATGAACCCGGCCCCTCCCGTCACCACTGCTTTCAACCGATTTCCTCCGGATCTATGTCGGCCATCGAGTGCTCGTCCAGCCTGTCCTGCTCCTGCACCAGCTCGTCGACCCGCTGCCAGACCTCCTCGGGGAGATCGGTGTCGGCGGCGGGTAGCCACCCTTTGACCTGGTCAACGTTCCGGGCACCCACAATAGCTCCCGTGATGCCCTCCAGCCGCAGAACCCAGGCGACGGCCAGGATGGGGAGGGTCGTTCCGGCCTCCTCGGCAAGGTGCTTCAGCTCGGTGGCGAATTTCAGGCTGCGGTAGACCTTCGGCGCGTGGAAGTCGTCGGCGTACTTCCGCCAGTCGTCCGCCGGCAGCGTCTCCACCCGTTCCTCGTCCCAGGTTCCGGTCAACAGTCCCGAGGCAAGCGGCGAGTAGGCGATCACGCCGGTCCCTCTCTCCCGGCACCACGGCATTATCTCCGGGAGTGCCGAGCGGTCGATGAGGTTGATGCGCGGCTGCAGCGACTGCACGTGCCCCAGCTTCTCGCAGCGCTCGAGCAGCTCGACGTCGAAGTTCGACACACCGGGCCACCGGATCTTGCCCTCGTCGACCAGCTCCAGCATGGTCCCCCAGGAGTCCTCCACCGGCGTTCCCAGGTGGTCCGGCCAGTGGAACTGGTAGAGGTCGATGCGCTCGACTCCCAGGCGCTTCAGGCTCTGCTCGCACTCGTAGCGGATCGACTCCGGCCTCAGGTTGTTCGTCGGCGGGGCGTCGGGGTCGTCCCCCTCCCACCTCAGGCCGCACTTCGTGAAGATGAAGACCTCCTCACCCACCACCCAGGGCTCCAAGGCGCGCCCGACGACCACCTCGGAATGGCCCTTGCCGTAGAAGGCGGCAGTGTCCACCCAGTTGATGCCGGACTCGACGGAGAAACGGATGGCGTTTATCGACTCCTCGTCGTCCACGGCCGCCCAACCGAACTTCGAGGGACCGCCGGTCGCCCAGGAGCCGAAGCCCAGGCGAGACAGCTTCGGCCCACCGGGACCCAGCTCTCTCAGATCGGTCTGCGGTGCGCTCACCCGCCTCACTTACCCTCCGCTGCTGCGGCAGGAACGTAGGGGAGGTCGGTGAGATCGACGAAGCGGTCCGCCCGGTGCAGCCGCCGGTGCACGGACAGCGCCTGAGCCGTCACCTGGTCCATGTTGTAGTACTTGTAAGTGGCCAGGCGGCCGACGAAGTGGACCCTCGGCGCACTTAGCGTAAGCGCCTTGTACCGCTTGTAGAGCTCCGCGTTCTCCGGCCGGGGGACCGGGTAGTAGGGCTCCCCTTCCGCCTGGGGATACTCGTACACGACAGTGGTCTTCGGGGCGGTCTGGCCGGTCAGGTACTTGAACTCGGTGACCCGGGTGTAGGGGTGCTCGTTCGGGTAGTTGACCACCGCCGCCTCCTGCGCCCACTCCTTGTCGAAAGTCTCGAAGCGGAACTCGAGCGAGCGGTACGGCAACCGGCCCAGCCGGTAGTTGAAGAACTCGTCGATGGGACCGGTGTAGATCATCTGGTCCCAGTCGAACAGGTCCTGCACCTCCCGGTAGTCGGTGTTCAGCATCACCTTGATGTTCGGGTGGTCCAGCATCCGCTCGAACATCCGGCTGTAACCGTGGAGCGGCATCGCCTGGTAGGTGTCGGTGAAGTAACGGTCGTCCCGGTTGGTTCGGGTGGGCACGCGTGAGGTAACGCTTGCGTCGAGCTCCGACGGGTCGAAGCCCCACTGCTTCCGGGTGTAGTTCCGGAAGAACTTCTCGTACAGCTCCCGACCCACCTTGCTCACCACGACGTCCTCCGAGGTGAGGCACTGCTCCACCGGCTCGGCCACCGACGCGAAGAACTGCTCGACATCGCTGGACGTAAGGTTCATGCCGTAAAGCGCGTTGATGGTGTCCAGGTTGATGGGGATCGGCACCAGCCGTCCGTCGACGCTTGCCTTCACCCGGTGCTCGTAGCGGCGCCAGGAGGTGAACTGCGACAGGTAGTCGAAGACCTCCTTTGCGTTGGTGTGGAAGATGTGCGGCCCGTACTGGTGGATCAGGACGCCCGCGTCGTCGTAGCGGTCGTAGGCGTTGCCCCCGACGTGGTTGCGCTTCTCCACGATGAGCACCCGCTTCCCCGACTCGGACGCGAGCCGCTCCGCCAGAACGCTACCGGCGAATCCGGCACCGACCACCAGGTAGTCGAAGCCCTTCGACGGCCTGCGGGCGGGGATTCGAGACTTCTCTTGGAGCCGGTCAAGCATCAGGTTCTGCATGCTGCCGGCGATGGTGTCCCAGTGCTGCTTGTGAAGTACCGGGGCAATCCGCTCTCTCCGACCATGCGAGGACTCGGCGGTGCACGAGATACAGGCACGGGCGAAGCCTGCGGCATCGGAAGCAATCTCGACGACGCCCGTGTAGTCGGCCACCACGTCCGGCACCCGGGTGGAGACGACCGGCAGGCCGGCGGCCAGATACTCCAGCGTCTTGGTAGGGCTGATGGAGCGCGTGGCCTCGTTGAGTGCGAAGGGCATGATCCCGACGGTGAAGCCGGCCATAACCTCCGGCAGGTCGCGGTACTCGACTTTCCCCGGATAGGTGATGTTGGGTGCCTGCGGCAGGTCCGCCTGCTCCACCTTCAGGACCGGTCCCACCATGCGGATCTCCCAGTCCGGCAGCTCGCGCGCCAGGTCGCCGACCAGCTTGAGGTCGACCCGCTCGTCGATCACCCCCACGTACCCAGCCACCGGAGGCTGGTCGGGCTTCCTCAGGGACATAGCCGGCTCGTAGTGCTCCGGTTCGACCCCGCTCGGGAACAGGTACGTCCGCTCGGGGCGCTGCTTCACTACCTTGTTGTGGAGCGACCGGCCGCCCGTGAAGACGATGTCGGCGGCGGCCAGGGCCTGGCGCGACCTCAGCACGAGCTGCTCGGGCGCATCTTTGAAGGAGGCGAGGTCATCCATGACGTCGTAGACCAACAGCGACGGGTCCCGCTGCTGGGCAAGCTCCAGGGCCATCGGCGTGTAGAGCCAGACGACCGGCTTGGAGACTTTGTGGAACAAGGTCTCGAGGAAGCGGCCGTAGGACGCCCCGCGTGGGTCGCCGAAGTTGACGTGTCCGGTCGACCGAGGTACCTCGAGCCACACTCTCGTCACGTTTCCGTGGGGCTCGATGCAGAGTCTCGATTCGGCGACATCGGCCTCCCAAGGCTCCTCCACGAACCAGGTCCGGGCGGGGGAGCTCATGCGAGCCATCAGATGCTGAGGCCGCTGCCACACGAACGTCCAGCGCAGATGCGAGAAGACGATCAGATCGGTGTCCTGCCTCATGCCGGCACCACCGCCTTCGAACCCTCGGGGCTTTGCGGCTCCATGCCGGGTGGGTCCTGCCATTCCCAGTGGCTCATCCGAGGCAGCAGGCCCTTGAGCCAGGAATCGGTGGGGGGCTGGAACCTGTAGGCGGGTAGTGCCGACGACGGAGCGCCCGATGCGGCCAGCTTGAAGGACTCCGACATAACCGAGGCATGCCGGTCCAGATTCTCGTCGAGCCAGTAGACCCCCACCGGATCGATGTGGCGATCGGCGTTGCGCAAAAGGCTGTCCCAGTCGAGCGAGTCGATGAACGGGTACCAGCAGTAGGCGCTAAGGTCGGCGCCCGCCTGCTGCGCCAGCTCGCACTGCTCGAGGGTGTACTTCAGCCAGCTCGCCCGATCCGAGGCGTATCCGCGGATGTTGGTCTCGCCCAGCATCAATGGAACGCCGTACCGCTCCCAGTACTCGACGATGAGCGCCGCGAGCCCGAGAGGTGTCGACGAGGGGCAGGTGCCAACACCGTCCTCGGCGTGGAACCACTCCATATGCGCGTAGTAGTCGAGGCCCAAGAGATCCACATGGCCTGGCTGGAGTTCCAGAAGACGTTCGCCGCCGGCTCTTTCGAGCGCCCGGACAAACGGAGCGTCGGAGACGATCGGCTGACCCAGCATCCGATCCAGGATGAAGAAGCGGCGGTCGTTTGCCAGACGGGACCACTCGTTACCGTGCACGACGGCCGCCGAGTGGCCCTCGCACGGCTCGACGTAGAGGTGCTTCGCATTGGGCAGGAGCTCGGCGTACATCCTGGTCGCGTCGAAGAACGACGGAAGCACGTTCAGGCAGAGGCTGACGAACGAATGCATGTCCCGCCCGTAGGGCGGCCAGATGCCTTCGTGCCCGCAGAGGAACATCGTGGTGAAGGGCTCGTTGAACAGGGTGTACTCGGGAACGTCCGGGTAGCGGAGGGCGAAGCGCTCACAGAATCGGAGATAAGCCGAGCCGAACCGTGGGTCGTCGAAACCGGTGAGCCACTTCGGGTACGCAGTGTGATGCAACAGGTCCACGATGGGGCGCATTCCGCGGTCCGCCAGGTCCCCGAGGACCTCGTCGGTTTCCTTCCAGTCGTACTGCCCCGGCACCGCCTCGACCCGGTGCCATCGCACGGGATACCTGAGCCTGGAGATTCCGCACTCGGCCAACAGATCGAGGTCCGCCTTTCGGCGGACGTCGTGCTGCGACGTCTCGATGACGTCGACGTCGTGAGCGGGCATGTACGAACACTCGAAGGCACCAACGAACTCCAACCTATTTCCTCCCCGGAGGTGTGATTTGCGAGGCGACCGCCGGAAAGCGACCGCTCAGAGGAGCTTGTGTACTCGGCTATCCCGCCCCGCGCAGGCCTGTTGCTCAAGCTCTGCCGCCTCTGTACCCGGTGGACAGGGGGGCAAAACTTCTCCAATTCAGCCGTGGGAAGCCGCTCCGTCCGACGCGGCGACCTGAAACAGGCGCGGCGAAGCGAATCCGGAAGCGCCGAATGCTTCCTCTACTCCTACCGCAAGGGCGCCTGTCGAGCCGACCGGCACAAGGGCGATAGCTGAACCGCCGAAGCCCCCTCCGGTCATCCTCGCCCCCACGGCGCCGGACTCGAGGGCGGCTTCCACTGCGACATCCAGCTCAGGGCTCGAGACCTCAAAGTCGTGTTGCAACGAGCGGTGGGAGCGGACGAACGCCGAGCCGACGGCTTCGAGGTCTCCCTCCAGGAGGGCGGACACAACCTCCAGGACGCGTTCGTTCTCCGTCACGACATGGCGCGCTCTGCGGCGCTGGACCTCGGTAAGCGCCGGCGAGTCGAGCTGCTCGAGGGTGGCTTCTCGGAGCGATGCCACGCCGAGGACGCCCGCGGCCTCCTCGCAGGTGCGACGCCGCTGTGCGTACTGGCCCTCGCCGAGGCTATGCTTCACGCCGGTGTCGATAACCACCAGCACCAGGCCGGAATCATTCGGATGAAACGGCACGTGCTCGTAGCTGACATCGCTCGTGTCCAGAAAAAGCGCCGTGTCCCGGCGGCCGAGCGCGCTGATCATCTGGTCCATAATCCCCACCGGCACACCGACGAAGTCCGACTCCGCGCGGTGGGCCACCATGGCCAGCTCAGTTCCGCTCAGGGCGCGTTCCGCCATGCCGGCCAGCGCCAGGCTCACCGCAGTCTGCAGGGCTGCGCTTGAGGAAAGGCCGGCTCCGAGCGGCACGTCGGAGCTGACCACCAGGTCTGCCCCGGCCAAAGCAACCTCCTGCGCGAGCACCCACGCCGGCCCGCAGGCATATGCCGCCCAACCATCGAGCGACCCGGGCAGGAGCGAGGCGAGGTCGACGTCGAAGGACTCCGCCTCCTGCATCGACCAGCCGCGGATCCGTCCGTCGGTCCGGGGGCCGGCCGCCACGAAGGTCCGGCGGTCGATGGCAATGGGAAGGACGAAGCCCAGGTTGTAGTCGGTGTGCTCCCCGATGAGGTTCACCCGCCCCGGCGCGCTCCAGATGCCGGCCGGGGCCGCCCCGGTAAGGGAACGGAACTGCTGCCGCAGCTCCTCCGGGTCGGCCAGGTCTACCCCCCGGCCGATTCGACTGCCTCCCGCAGGCGGGCGGCTGACTCCTCGGGGACCGTGTCGTTCAGGAATGCGCCTGCGGAGAACTCCGACCCCGCCAGGTACTTCAGCTTGGTAGCCGTCCGGTAGGGCGGGGTGAGCTCGATGTGGAAGTGGCTTACCGCCTGCCACTCGCCGTCGTCGGTAGGCGCCTGGTGGATCCCCATGATGTACGGCATGGAGAACCCGAACAAGGCGTCGTAGCCGCGTAGAACCCGCAGAAGAATTCCGGCAAGCAGGCGCCGCTCCGGGTCGGTCAGGTCCAGAAGGCTCGCCGCATGCCGACGCGACAGGATGTGCACCTCGAACGGATAGCGGGCTGCGAAGGGCACGAACGCGACGAAGCTGGGGTTCTCGGCAAGGACGCGGAGGCCGTCGCCGCGCTCCCGGCCCACCTGGTCACAGAAAACGCAGGTTCCTTTTGCCTCCAGGTGCGCCAGTGCGGCGGTTAGCTCCTTTCTGGGGACGGGCGGGATCTCCGGGTAGGCGTAGATCTGCCCATGGGGGTGGTGAAGGGTGACGCCTACCTCCACCCCCTTGTTCTCGAAGATCAGGACGTACTTCACATGCTCACGCGCCCCCAGAACGGCGTACCGCTCCGACCACAGATTGACGATCCAGTACAGCCTCTCCGCGCTCATGCCGGCCAGAGTCGCCGAGTGGTCGCTGGAGTAGAGCACTACCTCGGTCGCTCCCAGCGCGGGTTCCACCGGATAAAGGTCCGAGCTTTCCACCGAGGGGTCCGGCGGCTTGGCGGTCAGTGACGGGAACTTGTTGTCGAAGACGGCGAGGTCGTAGCTCGCCACCGGGATCTCGGTCTCGAAGCCGTCGTCCCGAGTCCCGCAGAACGGGCACTGCTCGGTCGCCGGCAGGAAGGTCCGGTTCTGCCGGTGCGACGCAAACGTCACCCACTCCGCCCTCGTCGGGTCGAACCGGCGCTCGGTCATGCCGGCTTCCCGGTTCCCGGCAGCCACCACAGCGAGAGGCGACGCCCGTCCGACTTGGTCATGCGCTCGACCACCGGTCTCGACGCCAGCCGTTCCGGCGCCCGGATGACATCCGCCAGAACGGCCAGGGCTGCTGCGTCCCCTACGGCCGCATGCTCACAGAGCCGGTACTGGCAGAAGACGAGGCTTCCCGCTCCGACGGCGGTCGAGCCGATGAGCGTGCCGGTCAGCGGATCGGGAGCCGGCTTGTAGGCGATCACGATCGGGGTGTCGGGGAAGAGCCTGTCGCCCATGCTCACGATCACGTTGCCTGGGTGAATGGTGGAGTCCTCGGTGGTCAGCACGTTGCGCCGCGGGAGGGAGGGCATCCAGCCCTCGTCGTTCGTGAACCGGAAGATCGATGAGCCCCACGCCGTCGCCAGCGCGGCCATCTCGACCGGCAGGGGGTAGTTTGCGGCCGCTGCCGCCTCCTGGGCGAGCACGACGGCGGTGCGGCCGGATGCGAGGTGCTCTCGAAGCCTGGTGCCTGCCGCGGCGTCCAACGCCCTCTCCCCGATCACCAGGATGCCGTCCTTGGAGAACTCGGCCCCCACCTTCTCGAGAGCCGGAATGTTCGCCGAGTCACCGATGAGGTTCACTCGGCCGACGGCGCTAGGCTCCGGGACGATGTGCATCGGATAGCGGTTGCGGGCGATCTCGCTCCCGTCGCGCTTCAGTACGACGATGAGGTCATGGCTTCCCGGAACGGTCGGAGCCGTAAGATGCACGTTCCCCCAGGCGGAGGCAGTGTAGCCCTCCAGGTGGTCGATCCGGATCACTCCTCCCTCGGTGGGGCCCGGTGCGTCACCGAACCAGCACTCCGCCGTGATGCCCTCCTCAGACGGGCCGTCGTTCGCCACGAAGGCACACGCACTGAAGCCGGAGCCGGCGGTCATGACGAAGGAGTCCAGCTTCAGCATCGGGAGCACCTGCTGGTTCGCCCGGGCGATCTCTTCCACCGCGATCCGCTTGGGGTTGCGGTCGAGGTCCAGCACGCCGTTGAGCTCGTGCGGCACGTCGGTCAGCTCGGTAAGGCAGTAGCCGCCGATGTGGTCGTGCCGGCGGAAGACCTCGATCTGGAACCGGTCGGACAACCCCTGGTAGCGCTGCGTCTCGATGACGAACCTCTCGACGGTCGCCGGCCACAAGGTCTTCGCCAAACCGACGGCGTACAGCTCCCGGGTGTCCCAGAACGGCGGCACGTCGCGCTTCGGCATCGCGGGGAGCCCCCAGTCTCCGAACTCGGTGACGTAGAGGGGCTTGCCCGCGCCGGTCCAGTCCATCGCCTTCTTCTCGATGCTCTCCAGGTACTCGGCGTGGAGGCGCCCGTACCAGTGGGCGGTGAGGATCGGCGAGCAGAAAACCCGGTCGGGGTCCGGCTCGACCCAGTCGTTCTCGATCACGGGCCGGGTCGGGTCTGCGGATCTCACCTCTTCGTAGAGCACGCGGACGAACTGCTCGTACCGGTCCCAGGCCCGGGTCTCGATGCGGTCCAGGCCGAGCTCGTTCATGGCGCTCCACAACAGGATGCTGGGGTGGTTGCGATCCCTGATCACCTGCTCCCGGGCCGCCCGCCGGCAGCGAAGGGCCAGCTCGGTGTCAGCCCCCAGATTCTCGTGGTCGATCGGCTCGGCCACCGGGATGTCGCTGTGCACGAACATCCCCATCTCGTCGCACACCTCGAGGTACGCCGGATTGAATGCCTTGATGTGCAGCCGCACGGTGTTGAAGCCCATGGCCTTGGCCTTGCCTACCTCGTCCTGGATTGCCTCGCGTGATCCCTCGGAGTAGAGCCCGTCAGGACGGAACCCCTGCACCAGCACGCTCTTCATGCGGTAGAGGGTTCCGTCGACGAGCAGCCGGGTCCCCTCGATGGTGATCTTTCGAAGGCCGAAGCGCACCGTGCGTTCGTCGCTCGGGGTGCGGGCCTCCTTGACGTCTACCATCAGCAGATGCAGGTTCGGATGCTCCGGACTCCAGCGGGGGGCAGCTGATGGCCCGAGTGAGAACTTGAAGGCGCGCCGGTCGCCCGCCGGCATCTCGCACCACTCGTCGTCCAGCTCGCCGAGGGCGCGGATATACACCCGGCACTGCACCGGCTTTCGGCCGCGGTTGGACACCGTCACCTCGACCTTCACTTCCTCAGGGTCGCTGTTGACGAAGACGTCGTCGATGACCAGAGCGCCATGCCGGCGCAGGGTCACGCTCTGCCAGATGCCCCCGTAGGTCATGTAGAGACTCGGCCGGCTCGGGAACACCCAGTTGGCCCAGCCCTGCTTGCCGTGAGGCGATGCGTTGTGCACCGGATCGTCGATGGACGGGTCGAACACGCGTACCAGAAGCTCGTTTGTGCCCGTCTGGAGCGCCGGCCCGGCATCGAACTCGAACGGCGTGAAGGCCAGGTCGTGCGACCCGAGGTGCTTGCCGTTCAGGTAGACGTCCGCGATGTCCATCACGGCCCCGAACCGGAGCGTCCAGTGGCCGGAGACGTCGTCCAGCTGGAACCGGGTGCGGTACCACGCCGGACCGTCGAGCTCCAGGTGGCCTTGGCTCTCCCACAAGCCGGGCACCTTGATCCGGTTGGCAGTCTCGGTTTGGAGCGAATCGATGGTGTGCTCGCCGGGGAAGAACTCCCACGTTCCGTCGAGGGAAGCGAGACCCAGGTAGTCGAAGTCCAACCGGCGTACGCCGGCTTCCGGCACGGTCAGTCCTCCATCACGATGCCGACCTTGCCACCGGTCGCCTGATCGGCGACCCGGTACGCCTGGGCGGCGTCGTCCAGCCGGAAGCGGTCGGTCACCGTGACCTCGGGGTGCAGGTTCCACAAGACGAGGAGCCGAGCCAGCTCCTCCATCCGCCCGACACTGGTGACCCACGAGCCGATCAGAGTGATCTGGGGATGGATGAGCACCGGGCTCACGTCGAAGTCCACCGTGCCTCCCTCACCGACAAAGACGCATCGACCCCAGCGCCTGGTGCCCTTCAGGGCGGCAAGCCGAGCCGGAGCCGCCCCGGAGCAGTCCACCGATACCTCGCAGCCCTCGCCGCCGGTCAGCTCGGCCAGGCGCTCAGGACCTTCTGCCGGTTCGAATGCGTGGTCGACCGCGCCGATCTCCAGCGCCAGCCGGCGACGCTGCTCGGTCACCTCGAAACCGATGACCTGGCGTGAGCCCAAGGCACGGGCCAGCAAGCCGGCCGCCAGGCCCACCGGCCCGAGCCCGGTGATGAGCACCCGATCGCGGCCGGACACCGCAGCCCGGCACAGGGCTTCGTACGCCGTGCCGAATCCGCACGCAACGCATGCGCCGTCCAGGTAGCTGAGCTCGTCGGGAAGCGGGACGCAGGTGTACTCCGCCGCGACGAGGTAGTCGGCGTGGCCGCCGTCACGCTGCCAGCCGTATGCCGCCCGGTGTCGGGAGGTACAGCCGATCATGTATCCCTTCCGGCACTCGTCGCAGATTCCGCAGCCGGCGATGTGGTACAGGATCACCCGGTCACCGACACCGAACCGCTTGCAACCGGGGCCGACCTCGACTATCTCCCCGGCCGGTTCGTGGCCGCCGATAACTCCCTGGTACGCCTCGGGACCTTTGCCCAGGTGCTCCCGATAGATGGCGCGCAGGTCGCTGCCGCAAATGGTGGAGGCCCGCATCTTGACCAGGACCTCACCGAAGCCGGGCGCCGGTCTGGGAACCTTGCGAAGCTGCACCTGGCGGTTGCCCGGCAGGTACGCCCCGGTCATCGTTTGGGACGCCATATGACCACGTTACCGCCGCGCCAACCTCTAGGCACGGAACCGGCCACTGAGGCGCGAAAAAGGGGCGGCAAGCCGCCCCTTTTTCTTCGGGCCTTCGGTGCTAGGTGCCGCCGCCTCCCGACGTGGGCGTGGCGCCGCTTGGAGTGGACATATTGCCCGTGGGAGTCTGCGTGGCAGTTCCACGGCCGATGTCGTTCCCACCCGCAGGAGCGGGGGTCGGGGATCCGGAGCCCGCTCCGGTGCCCTCCGTGTTACCGGCGGTGCCCGTACCGGTGCCGGTGCCCGTACCGGTGCCGGTGCCGGTGCCTTCGCCCTCTTCCTCCTCGATGGTCAGCCTGGCAACCTCGAAGTTGCATCCGGCCTCGGGGTCCTGGCCGGCGTTGCCGGCGGCGTTGGTCTGGCCGTTGGCGGTCGGGCTAGGCGTGCCCGCTGCGGCTTGGGTCGCCGAACCGGTTGCGGTCCCTGTCGCCTGGGGACTCGTCTGCGTTCCGCCGGGCGAGGTGTCCTGCTCCTCGCTGGCCGGGTTACCGCCGCGGTCCTCGGCTGCCAGCTCTTCGGCGTTGCCCTCGGCTCGCACGGTACGTCCGTCCAGGTCGTCCAGCTCCTCAAGCGACCTCTGGGGCTCGATTGCGGTGTTTCCCCTGACGATGAGGGTTATCTCGTCACCCTCCGCGACGTCGCAAAGCTCCGCCGGTCCTTCGTTGATCGACTCGATCTCGATCAGCAACCTTGCAACCGTCTCACCGGTGCCACCGGTGCCGGTAGCCGTGGGGCTTGCCGTTGCGGCGGCGGTGCCGGTACCAGTTGCGCCGCCGGTCGCTGTTGCGGTCCCGCCTGCCGTGGGCGAGGCGCCACCGCCTCCGGAATCGATCTCCACCGACTGGACGGTTCCGCTTATCTCAAAGGCCCCAGCGGCGCCCGTCGTAGGGCTCGCTTCGGTTTCCTCAGGCTCCTGGCCGCCGCAGGCTGCCAGCAGAAATAACGATAGAAGTACTGCAAGTGCCGCACGTGCGACACGGTAACTCTTTCCCATTTATCACCTCCCGCTCGTGGTCGGGAATTACCCTGCCGGACCCTTTCCCAAAACGTGCCTGGAACTTGCGGCGGTTATCCAGGGCGTCCGGTGGGAAAAATCAGTTGGCACGCCGCCTCGAACCAAGGAAAACAGGTCGGGCGGGGACTGATTCCCACCGAGCGGCGGCACTGTCCAACGGTGTCGAGAAAAGGAGAGCTCGGATGAACGAGGAGCAGGAATTCCTGGTAGAGGCGCAGAGGGCCCGCGACGCTCAGGTCATGGGACAGGGTGGACAGGCATCCTACGAACCAGACCCGGCGATTCAGGAGGCGATCGACGACGCGGTGCAGAACTCGACCGTCGAGCCCGGCAGCATGGAGCCGGGGTTCATGGGCATGGGTGGCCTGTCCAAGTCAGACGTCGAGGCTCAGGAACGGGACATCGCCGAGCGGGCAAGGAACGTTACGGCCTGAACTTTGAGAGTCGTACTGGGCTCGATCAGTTTGCTCGGGGGGCGGGACTCGAACCCGCAACCTATTGATTAACAGTCAACCGCGCTGCCAATTGCGCCACCCCCGAAAGAGGCGATCGCCTTAGACTTTAGCATCGCCGGAGCGACTTCAGACTCGCCCGGCCCGGGGTGCCGATGGACAAGCTTCGGCTGATGGTCGTCGACGACCACGATGTTGTCCGGATGGGACTCCGAGCTCTGATCGAGACCCAGGACGACTTTCAGTGCGTCGCCGAGGCCTCAAGCGGCCCAGAAGCGGTGGAGAAGGCGGGCCTCCGTACGTCGTCAGGGCGCAGGCACGCCGGCAGGACGGCGGATGACCGGCCATAACCCCGAGGGATCCTCGAACAGCATCGACGAAGCAGAGCTGACGGACCTGCGCGCCCTGGAACGACCAGGCAACGAGGGGTTCGCCGCCCGGATCGTCGGAGTGTTTCTCAGGGACGCCACCAAGCGGGTCGCGGACATCGGCGAAGCGCTGGCGAGCGATGATCCCGCGGCGGTGGCCATGGCGGCCCACGCGCTCAAGGGCAGCTGCGCCTACGTCGGCGCCGACCGGCTGGCCCGGCTGTGCGGAACGATGGAGGAGCTTGCCGAGGGGGGCCAGCTGGACCGCGGCCTGGAATCCCAGATTCGACGGGAGCTTGACGAAGTGTCCGCCGTGCTGAAGAAGGTAGTTGAAATCGGTAGTGAGGGCAGCGCCGCCCTCTGCTGAGCTTTCCGCCCAGATGGCTTCCCGGCGGCCATTCGGGCCCGTCGCGCGTCGATCACGAAGTTGGGGCTGCCGCCCCGAATCCCCGATGGCTCCCCTGACCGCTCGCCGATCCCTCCGAGCACATTCGCGCCTGGGGAAGGGTCGGCCACAGTGGCCGTAGGCCGCCCTTTCATATGCCGAACCGGGCGCCTTCGGGCCCGACTCGAGCGTTCGAGTTCGTTTACCCGCTGGGAGGTGGAGGAATAAAGAGTCATCGACATACGACTAAGGAGGTCGCATGGGAGCTTTCAAGACTGGCGCAATCGTCGGTTTCGGCCTGGGTTACATGCAGGGCGCCAAGGCCGGACGGCAGCGCTACGAGCAGATTCAGTCGAAGATGAAGAAGGTAGCCGACTCTCCGGCCGTCAAGAAGGCCGTTGAGCCGATCAAGCCGATGGTCTCCGACAAGCTGGAGTCCGGCAAGGAGATGATGGGCAGCGTCATGAGCAAGGCCGCCGGCGTCAAGGGCGGTTCCTCCACCGGCAAGCCGGGCGCTTCGGCATCGACCGTCGAGACGGTCAAGGCAGGCACCGCGGCCAGCAACACCGCAGCCGGCACCTCGAACGACGGCGTTTAAGGAGTTCAAAGACACTTGTTGCGGGGGTTCGCCCCCGCAACCGGTCTACTCCAGGTAGTCCCGCAGCTTCTGCGAGCGGGACGGATGGCGCAGCTTTGACAGAGTCTTCGACTCGATCTGGCGGATGCGCTCCCGCGTCACCCCGAATTCCTTACCGACCTCTTCCAAGGTTCGCGGGGTGCCGTCGTGCAGCCCGAATCGAAGCTGGATCACCTTCTTCTCGCGCTGTGACAGCGTGTGGAGCACGCTCTCCAGCTGCTCCTGAAGAAGGATGAACGAGGCTGCGTCGAGCGGAACGACTGCGTCGGAGTCCTCGATGAAGTCGCCGAGGTGGGTGTCCTCCTCCTCGCCGATCGGCGTCTCCAACGACACGGGCTCCTGGGAGACCTTCATGATCTCCCGCACCTTGTCGGCGCTGAGCTCCATCTGCTCGGCGATCTCCTCGGCGAGCGGCTCCCGGTTGAGGTCCTGCATCAGCTGACGCTGGATGCGAAGCAGCTTGTTGATCGTTTCCACCATGTGCACGGGGATCCGGATGGTGCGTGCCTGGTCGGCGATCGCGCGGGTGATGGCCTGGCGGATCCACCAGGTGGCGTAGGTGGAGAACTTGAATCCCTTGTTGTAGTCGAACTTCTCCACGGCGCGAATAAGGCCGAGGTTTCCCTCCTGGATCAGATCCAGGAACAGCATTCCCCGGCCCACATACCGCTTGGCGATCGAGACCACCAGCCTGAGGTTCGCCTCCACGAGCTTTCGTTTGGCGAGGACCCCGTCCCGCTCGATCCGGCGGCAGATCTCCCTTGCCTTGTCCTGGCTGAGGGGTCCGTCTCCCACGTCCAGCGACGATCGGCGAGCGAGCTGCTCGATGCGCTCGAGGTCGAACTTAGAGGCGTCGCAGAGCATCTCCTCGGCCCACAGCCCCGCCTCGATGCGCTCTGCCAGGTCCACCTCCTGATCGGCGGTCAGCAGAGACACCTTGCCGATCTCCTTGAGGTACATCCGGACCGGGTCGTTGGTGGGAGCCTTGAGGAGCTCCGAGTCTCGCCGGAAGTCCTCCACCTGGTCCTCGCTGGCGCCTGGTTCGTGCTCTACGACCTCGACGCCCTCCTCCACGATCAGGGCGTAGACGTTGTCCACCTGCTCTGCCGTGAGGGCCAGGTTGCCGAGAGCGTCTGCGATCTCGTCGGCGGTGAGCCAGCCTTTTTCCTTACCTCGGGAGACAAGCTCCTTCACGTCGTCGATCTCAGCGTCCTTCGCCATGGGGTCCTCTCATTTGTCGTCGAACTTTCGACGTTCGACATCCAAACGCATCAATTCCTGAAACGTTTCATCGTAGGAATCTGCGTCACCCTCCGGGTCAAGCCCGTCGAGTTTAGCCTTAAGTCCTTCAATCTGCCTGACGATCCGGAACTCTTCCAGGCGTAGGAAAACTTCCTCCGGATCTCTGGTGATCGGGGGCGCCATGGCCAGTTCGGCGGCGAAACGCCGGGCGTCATCGTCCGGGAGCCGGTCCATCACCGAGCCGCCCGCCGGATCGGCGGCCACGCCGGCCAGCGCCGAGAAGAGCACCCGGTGCTCCGGCTGGGTGAAGTGGTCAGGCCTCAGCACCTCCATCGCCCGGGGCAGGCCGTCGGGCGAGTCGAGCAAGATGCCCAGGGCTTCCCGCTCCACCTTGACATGGCCCGGCCAGCGCCTGAGGCCGGCGCGCCGGCTGGGGGCGAAGGTCTCGGCGCTGCCCGCCTGCGCCACCTCGCGCATGACCGTCTCCACCTGGTACTGGCCGACTCCGACCCGCTCGGCCACCCACTGGGCGTGCTGCCCGCGGGCCACCGGGTTCGGCTCCCACGACAGACGCTCCACGGCGGCTCGTATGGCCTTTGACTTGCCCTCGGCCGAGTCCAGCGAATGCCTGCCGATCTCTCGCTCGAGCACGAACCTCATGAGCGGGATGGCGCCGGCGATCAGCGGCTCCACCGCCTCCCGGCCTCCCTCCAGCGCCACGTCGGCGGGGTCCTTGCCTCCTGGAAGCGGGGCGACCAGCACCTCCAGCCCCACCTTGGCGTGGATGCCGAAGCCGCGCTCGGACGCGACCGCACCGGCGGCGTCGGCGTCGAACGCCAGCACCACCCGCTCGCAGAACCGCTTGAGCAAGGCGAAGTGCTCCTCTCCGAGGGCGGTCCCGCAGGTGGCAACTGCGTTGGAGAACCCCACCTTGTGGAGGGCCATGACGTCGGTGTAGCCCTCGGTCACCAGGGCGAAGCCCGAGCGCACGATCTCGGCCTTGGCCTTGTCCAGCGCCCACAGAACCCGGCTCTTCTGGTAGAGCGAAGTCTCGGGTGAGTTGAGGTACTTGGGCTGGTCGTCGCCCATCGCACGAGCGCCGAAGCCGATGACGTCGCCGGTGAGGCCGGAGATGGGGAAGGTGACCCGCCCGCGAAACCGGTCCCGGTGTCCGCCGTCCTCGTTGACGAAGGCAAGGCCGGCGTCGACGACGTGCTGCGGTGCTAGACCGGCCGCCAGCAGGTGGCGGAACAGCGAGTCCCGCCCTCGCGGCGCAAAGCCTAGGTTCCAGTGCTGGGCGTCTTTCGGGCTGAACCCGCGGCCCTGGATATATCTGCGGGCGGCTTCCGCCTCCGGGGACTTCGTAAGCAGGGCGGCGAAGTACTCCGCCGCCTTCTTGTTGGCCAGCAGCAGAGCTGCCCGCTGCCCCACCGGCTCGGCCGGTCCCTCGAACCGCAGGTTGACGCCGAACCGGTCGGCGAGCCGCTGTGCCGACTCGGAGAAGTCCAGGCCGTCGGTCTCCTGCAGGAAGCGGAAGACGTCGCCCCCCTTTCCGCAGCCGTGGCAGTAGTAGAGGCCCTTCGACGGGTCGACCGTAAAGGACGGCGTCTTCTCCTGGTGAAAGCAGCACAGGCCCTTGAAGACCCGGCCCGCCTTGCGCAGCTTCATGTGCCCGGCGACGACCTCCACGATGTCCGCCCGGTCCCTCAACGCCTGCAGGTCCTCCGGAGCGATGCGTCCCTTAGCCACGCCGGCAGAGCCTCTCATGCTCCCGGATGGCGAACCGGTCGGTCATGCCGGAGACGTAGTCGATGAGCCGGCTCTCGAAATCGTCATCGCCAAACGGGTCGGGCGGAAGGTCCTCCGGGTGGTCCCGATAGTGCTCCACCAGCTCCCGGAGCAGCTTGATGATCTGCCGATGCTCCTGTTTGGACTCCGGACGGTTGTAGACCCGCTCGAACATGAAGCTGCGGGTGACCGACATGGCCTCGAAGACCTCCGGCGTCACTTTGATGCCCTCCAAGGCGACGCTGGCGTCGACCAGCGCACCCACCATGGCATCGATGCGGGCGGAGGTCGTCTTGCCGAGCACCCGGTTGGTCACCTCCGGCAGGTCCGAGAGATTCAGGACCTCCGCCCGAATGGCGTCCTCGATGTCGTGGCTGAGGTAGGCGATGCGGTCGGCGTAGCGGGCGACCTGAGCCTCGAGCGTGGTGGGCAGCGGCATCGACCAGGTGTGGTTCAGGATTCCGTCCCGGACCTCCCAGGTGAGGTTGAGGCCGCCCGGCCGGTTGCCGGGGGCCTCGCCCCTCCACTGAAGATGGTCGACCAGGCGGCGCGACTGCTCGTTGTGCCGGAAAGGGCGGCCGAGGAAGTCCGAGAGCACCTGCTCCCCAAGGTGGCCGAACGGAGTGTGGCCCAGGTCGTGTCCCAGACAGATGGCCTCCGTCAGGTCCTCGTTCAGCCGCAGCGCCCGGGCCGCAGTGCGGGCGATCTGCGTCACCTCCAGAGTGTGGGTCAGCCGAACGCGGTAGTGGTCGTCCAACGGGGCGGGGAACACCTGCGTCTTATGCGCCAGCCGGCGAAAGGCCTTGCTATGCAGGATCCGGTCCCGGTCGCGCTGGTAGGCGGTACGGAAAGGATGCGGCTCTTCGGGGAACCGGCGGCCCTTGGACTCGACCGCCTTCGAGGCCTGGGGAGCGAGGAACCGGAACTCGTTCTCCTCGATGCCCTGCCTGATGCTTGTCACGTCCAGATATTAGCGGCGGTGGGAGACGCCCTCCCACGGCAGAACCCCGGAGTGGGAAAGAACTTGAGCCGTCGCGGCTGGCGGCGCCATCCCTAGACCGGCTCGGCTCGCTCCCGACCCCTGCCGGCGACCCCGACAGTCGATTTGAGGTCGACGGTTACGGTGTCCTTCGCCGACCACCCCTCCGGTCCTGCAGCGTCTTCCCAACGGGGCACATAGTGCTCGAGGAACACCTGGCCGACCAGCTCGCCGCGGCTGCGGGCTCCGGTCTTGTTGAAGATCGACTTGAGGTGGTCCTGCACCGTGTACGGGGAGACCGAAAGGGCGGAGGCCATCTCCTTGGTGGAGCGCCCCTCGATGCAGAGCTGTGCCAGCTGGCACTCCCTCTCGGAGAGGCCGTAGGCGAGCGCGACCAGCGGGACCACCTCGCTGAATGCGGCCGGCTGGACGATCACAGCCGTCTTTCCTTCGATGCCGCCGGATAAGCGAGTTCCGTAGAGCAGGACCCACGATCCGGACCGGGTGCGGGCCCGGCAGCGAGCCGTCAACTCCAGCGGGTCCCGGGTCCCGTTCGCGGCCCGAGCCCTGGCCGCCACCACCTGGACCACGTTCGACTCGGACGGAGACACCGGCGGCGGTTCCTCCAGGAGCTGCTCGACCCAATGCTCCGCCGCCGGCGAGATGGACTCGGCGTGTCCGTCTTCGTCGAAGACGATCACCCCCGGACCGACCCCCTGGGTCACCTGGGCCGTGACGTACCGGCTCAACATGGCCCGCCGAAGACCTTCGGCGATCGCTTCGCTCAGCCCGGCAACGGTATGGACCTCGGCCTCCGTGAACCAGAGTGAGCCTTGGTCGCGAAGAAATCCGGCGGCTCCCCAGTAGGTGCCGGTTCTGACGAAAGATGCCCGCAGCTCGTCCTCGATGCCCAGGCTCTCGTGGGAGCGATGCCGGGCGCTTCGGGAGAGGTCGCCATGCGTGGCGAGGCTAGTAGCGCCGGCTCGCCGGCCGCTGCGAGCGAGGAAAGACCACTTGTTCACGTCCTCGATCACGTACTCGTGATGGGCGAGCCAGGAGCCCGAGCACCCGACACCCTGGTTCAGGCTGCCGGTGAAGAGGATCGTTCCGGGATCGACCGTGTGCCAGCAGCTCCGGTCGAAGGGCACCACCCGCCTGAGCAACTCCGTAACACCGGTGGCGAAGGTGAGCCAATCCAGTCCCTGACCGCCCAGACGCAAGATCTCTTCCCGGATTCTTTGCAGCCGCCAGTCCATCGCATTTTCGATCTTAAGGCCCGTGGTGGGAGCTGCACACTCCCAGGATTCTGGGATCGCCGGAGCCCGAAAGCCCAGCTTCGAGGGATTCCCCGGGGGGTGTCCCGAGCGCATCCTGCTGGCTGGGCCGTCGAGTGACGGTCCCGGAGAAAAGGAGGAAAGCGATGACGACCCAAACGGCGACAGACACCCGCCCCCCGGCGCAGGTGGAACCCCCGGTCAGCCCCGAGCCGATCATGCGGCTTGCATCGGGCTTCATGGCGGCCAAGCATCTGTTTGCCGCCAACGAGCTCGGCATATTCGAAGCCCTGGGAGACTCTCCAGCGACTATCGAGCAGCTCGCCGCGCGCACGGGACTGACACCTCGGGCGGCTCGGATAAGCGCCGACGCAATGGTGGCGCTTGAACTCTTGGAGCGCCAGGAGGACCGCTACAGCAACAGCCGCTTGAGCGCCACCTTCCTGGCGGGGCTCACCCCTGCGGACCTGCGCCCGTTCCTCCGCTTCTGGGACCGAATCAGCTATCCCGCTTGGACGAGGTTCGCGGAGGCGCTCGCCAGCGGCCCTCCCCAGGAGATCTTCGAACTGGACGATGAGCTGCAGGAGATCGCGTCGGCGGGAATCGAATCGATCCTGGCCGGCCCGGCGGCGACCCTGGGACGCGTTTACGACTTCTCCCGGCACGCCCAT
>DATAAN010000094.1:0-2848 GCA_036260105.1 Actinomycetota bacterium | reverse complement strand
GACGCTGCCGTCACGGAATTCCCTCGTCCGGCGTGAAGCCGACGTCTACTCGATGGTGTCTCCTTCCTGCCGGGCACGGGGATGCAGGAGTGCGCGCAGCTCACCGGAGAGGACGGTGGCACTGAAGCGCCCGAGGTCCCGGCCGACGTTGTTGATCCTTGACGACTTCGCCATCAGAGACTTCACCCTCAGTCAGGCCGACGACCTCTACGAGCTGGTCACCGAGCGGGGTCCCCGGCCGGCCATCTTCACGGCCAACCGCCAAGCCTCGGACTGGTATTCGCTGTTCCCGAACCCCGTCGTCGCCGAGTCGATCCTGGACCGCATCGTGAACTCGGCCCATCACGTGCACATGGACGGCCGGTCCTACCGGCCCAACCGCCGGCCCGGCGCCAAGGCGGCGAAGCCGTGACCCAAAGTTGCGCGGCGCCAGGCTGCGACAACCCGGTGCTGCGCCGGCCCGGGGTGGGCCGCCCGCCGATCTACTGCTCGCCGGCCTGCCGCCCGTCGCGCTCGGGCGCCGCAGGACAGCTCACCGTCGATGTCCACCAGGAGGACGACGACGGCCAGGGTGCCGGCCGGTGCTGGACCGTCGCGCTCCGCCGGGGCCGCCACAGTGTCGTCGTCGCCCGGGAACTCGGGCGCTTCAGCGCGTCTCAGCTCTGCAACGAACTCCGGGCACTGCTGCACCCACGCAGCCAGCAGAAAGGAGACACGATCGAGTAGACATCGGCTTCACGCCGGACGAGGGAATTCCGTGACGGCAGTGTCAGGGAATTACGTGACGGTTGACAGCCAAGGGGCGCGTGGATCACCGCGTCGGGGTGGAGGAGGTAGTCGAAGGCATCGAGGTCGCCTGCATCGCCGGCGGCGAGCCACCGGATCACCACCGCTTGCCGCAGGTTGGCCATGGCGGTGATTTTGGCATGGCCACCTGGTGTGTCGAGGCGAAGTCATCACGCCGCGCTGTGTCGGTGATACCGCGCACTCCATCCGTGCCGAAGTCGGGCGGATGCCCGGCCGCGTCCGGAGCCACCGAGAGAGCAGCAAAGCGGGTCTACATGCGAGAGCGGGTGTGCGCTCCAGCCGGCGGTAGGGCACCCCGGGGGGCGCTCGGCCGCCGCTTGTCGGACGCCTCGAGCCCTGAACCCCTAGATGCCCAACCTGGCTATAGGGCCGCCTCCACGCGACGCCTCACCGAGGCGCTCCGGAGCGCTCCAACGAACCGCTGTAGCCGCGGCGCCGGGCGCACGGTTGACAGTTGGGTCGAGAGGGTGAATGCTTTAACAGGGATTTTCGGGGGCGCACATGGGGGTCTTCACGGCGCCGCTTCTGGCTGCCCATCTCGCTGCTATGGCGATGCTGGCTCTGCCCGTCACGCGCGCTACTGCTCGCCAAACGCGGCCGATCGACGACTCCACCTTGGTCGCCGATATCTCTGCTCCCGGATTTCCTGACAGCTCGCGAGTCGCCCTACCGCGCCCACCTCGAAGGTAGGAGGATCGACGAGCCGTTCTCAGGGTACGCGTTCCGCACAACGGAGGGGGATCAATGTTCGACGCCGAGCGTAGGTTGGTCAGACGCCGGATGCCTCGTCGCATGACGGCTGGGGTTGGCCGGCAGGAACGACCGCTGCAAAGGATCCGCTGGAAGCGAGTGGGTGCCGCAAACTTTTTGGTGCTCACGTTGATCACGCTCGTCGCCGCTCCCAGCGCCGGGCCGCAAACGGATCCGTTCCTTCCAGGGAAGTCACCGTGGGGACCTGACGATCAAGCAGGCAACTCCAACACGCAAACGCCGGAAAAGGTTCTCCAAGCCACGAAGCTTATAAAGACCGGCAAGAAGTATCCACTCGGTCACGAGTATCACCGGGACATGCCGAAATTTCCCGGCAACTCGTGGGCGATGGAGATGAGGCCGCCGACGCAGGTGCTTCGTCAGGTTTTCAACCAAGAATACATTCACGGAGACATCGCGCAGAACGGGACCCAGTTCGACGGATTAGGCCACTTCGGCATTCAGGCCCAAGGCAGTGTCAACCCGCAGGACACACAATACTATAACGGCTTCACCGGTTCGCAGGTCCACGGTGTGGACGGCTTACGACTCCTGGGCGTCCAGAACATGAAGCCCTTTTTCACGCGAGGCATCCTCATCGACGTGGCTCGTTACTTGAACCAGAACAATGTTCTTAACGAAGGTCAGGAAATCACCATGAAGATGGTTCGGGACACGTTGAAGGCCCAGGGCATGACCGAAGCGGACATACAAGTGGGAGATGTCGTCCTCTTTCGCACCGGCTGGGAGCAGTATTGGGACAACCCAGACGTATACTACAGGGGTGCTCCAGGTATGGGGGGAGGTGTTCCCGGTATCGGGCTCGAAGTGGCCAAGTGGCTCGCGAGCAAGCAAGTCGCCTGCGTCGGGGCCGACAACTGGGGCGTCTCGGTTGCTCCACATCCACAGGAGGGTTCACCTGATCCCCCTCCTTCCGACATCCTAGAGCCAGTGCATAATGAGCTGATTGTCAAGAACGGCATCCCGCACCAGGAGTCGATGGCCCTCTCTGCCCTCGCAGAGGACGCCGCCGATGAGAAGAACGCAAACGGCAACGGACGGGCTGCGTACACGTTCGCCTACATCTTCGTGCCTGTCCCCATCCGCGGAGCGTCGGGGTCTCCGGGCATACCGTTGGCCGTCAAATAGACTGAGGCAATAGCGGAGCTAGCTCGACTCCAGGCGTTGGCGGTCGTCCGGCTGGTCGGACGGGAAGCGAGGCGCCATCGCGCTAGATTCGGCAGCATCATTCCGCCTAAGACTTACCGCCAAGAGTCCGCCTAAGACTTAC
>DATAAN010000093.1:0-9341 GCA_036260105.1 Actinomycetota bacterium | reverse complement strand
CCGAAGTGCCCCGGCCATTTCCGGGCCGGGCCACTTTCGATTCCTTTTGGTCCTGTGTCCGGCTAGGGAGCGCTCTCGCCCCGAGCCCGCAGCCGGCGGTAACCGGCGGCCGACAGGAGCGACACCAGGGCCAGGCTCACGGCAACGCCGGTGAAGACGACGTTGTTGTGGCCCGTCCTGGGCAGCGGAGCCGGCACCTGGGCCTGAACCCTCGGCACCTCCACCCGCACGCTTCCGCTCAGCGGCACGTTGACCTTGGCGCCTCCCTGGGCGGAGTCCAAACCACAGTTGGCGGTGACCGCGGCGTGGTTTATGAGGTTTCCGCTGGCGGAGTCCGCCGGGATGTTCACCAGTATCTGCAGCTGTTTAGAGCCTCTGGGATCTATGGGCCCGACGTCGTTCCAAGTGATCACGTTGCCGGCCACGGAGCTTGCCGCCGGGTTCTGGCTCTTGATGTTGAACTTGACGTTCTTGGTAGCGGTGATGGTGTCGACCACCTTGACGTCGGTCAGCGTGCAGTCGTACGGGTTGCCGATGGCGATCGTGTAGGTGAAGTCGTTACCGGCGTTCACCGGGTCCGGGTTCGCGGTCTTGGCCACGTTGATGTCCGGGCACTGGATGCCGCCGGCCGGAACAACGGCCGCCGCCTCCATGTGTCCGATACGAACGTCGGCCAGCTCGAGGTTGGGGATGAGGGAGTTGGTCAGCTGACCCAGAACGCCTTCGGCGCTCGGGAGCAGGGTGACCTTCGCAACGTCCACCGAAGCGGTCGCCGAGGTGCCGTCGGGGTTCTCGGTGATCGTCGGGTCCGGATTGAGCTCGAGGTCGACCAGGCCGAGACCCAGAAGCCCGCCCTCGCCGCCCAGTACGCCGTTGACGATGTCATCGAGGCCGAGCAGCTGGTTCAGCGTCAGCACGACAGTGTCGACGACAGGACCGACGACCGGAAGCGACTGAGTGATGGACAGCACCGGGGTGTTGCCGGCCGTGCCGGGCATGTACTGGATGTACGCCTGGCCCGGGACGCCGGTGGCAACCGCGCGCATGGTCCACTCGCCGAGCAGGTTGATGGTGATCTCAGCACCCGGGATGCCCTGGAACAGGACGATCGGAGCGAGAGTCTGCTTGACCTCGGTCATGAGGCCCAGGGCGTCGCCGACCTTCTGCCCCTGCTCGTTGGTCTGCGGGACCAGCCGGGTACGGGCGGAGGTGCGGACTGCACCGGGATCCTGGTTACCCGGGTTGGTTCCCAGGATGGCATCGGTGAGGTCGCTCAGCGGACCGCCGAGGACGGCGAGGTCTGCTGCGTCGCCCTGGCCGTAGCTCATGTCCTTGCCCAGGATGCAGCTGTTGGGGTCGTAGATGGCCTGTGCGCGGCCTTCGAGAGCGCCTACTGCCAGCACGCCTGGAAGCGTGTTGGAGAGGTCGACCGCTCGCTTGATGACCAGGTCGGTCGGAGGCGGCGCCGCGGCAGCTGCCTGCTGCTGGGCCAGAAGGCTTCCGCCGAGAAGGTTGGCGTCGAGGCCGAAGCCTGCGCCGTAGCTGTTCTTGCCGTCTAGGACCGGCGAGACGGTGCGGCCGAGCTCGTCGACCACTGCGCCGGTCAAACCTTTGGAGTTAACCGCCGCACCGGCGAACCCGGCGTCGACCTTGACAACCGGGTTAGCCCCGATCGTCAGCGCGTCGACGTGCAGGTAGGTGCCCGTCGCGTAACCGGCGAAGGCTGCGTCCCGGAAGGGGACAGCGGCGCCGGCCGCTGGCGCAAGCGTCAGCGCGAGGGCGAGGAGCGCAAAGAGCGCGCCGAACCTGCGCCTCAACTTCTTGGAATTGAACATTTAGGAGTTTCTCCTCTTACTTTGGGAAAGGCGTCTTCCGCTGTGGTGCCGTCATGCTATTTGAAGTCCTTCTACCGAATCCAGTAATTCCGGTAATACGGAGAGCACCCTTTCCGAATATTTCCCGCCGGAAAGGACGCCTGTGGTCAAGAGGCACTGCTACTGAGGGTGCCAAGCATTCACCATGCGTGACAAAAAGTCAAGCGTAAATTGACGCAGGTTTTTATGGATTTGCCGGCATCGGGAGGAATGCGGGGACCGCCAGTTCCGCTAAACGGCTGCGCCCCAGGGGGCTTCGTGGGGGCAACTTCGCGCGGGTCTAACGTCTCCAGCATTGCCGTTCCTGTGGCAGGCGATGCGATCGAACAGGGACCCGCCGGGCGCGACAGTGCCGCGGGAAGCGACAAGAGGATCAACGGGTCGATTAGCCCGCTCAAATAGGGATGGCGCCGCGTCCTCACACCGGTCCGACGAACGTCCGACCGGAGAGGATAGCGGCGCGTAGGGCTAAGCCGGCTTCTGAGCCCTGATTCCTTTGAGCATCTCCGCGATGCCTTCCGCGTCGAGCACGTCGGCCATCAGGCCGACCTGCTCCTCGAAGACATCCTCGGGAATCTCGGCTCGGACCTCCGGTTCGAGTATGTGGTAAACGTCGAGGCCCAACTGGACCTCGGTCAAGGCGCCTGCGTAGGTCGGATCGCCCAGCACGACGGTCTCTGCCGAGACTTGCGCGCTTTCGGCGTCCGGTGATCCCAGCAGCACGAGCAGCTTCTCGGGCCCGTGCTCCTTAGAGAGCGCCAGGATCACTTCCTGATGATGCAGGTCCATGGCCCCGGAGGCCGTTCAGACGAAGCACTCCGTGGCGGCAAAAGCCACCTTGGCGGTTCCCACCGCCTCGACGCAGGCCTGGATGGCGCCTCCGGACACACCGTCGCGCTCGCCAAGGACAACGACCTGCTTGTTCTCGAACACCCGACAATCACCTCCTTTGAAAGGGGCAGACCGGCCCGCCGGACCGGTGCGATGGCACAACGTTCGGGCGCAGCGAGGCTAACCTCGCGTGGTGCACGAACCAACCGACAGCGTACCCTTCAAACCCCCGGACGATGCAGCCTCGCGCCTCAGGGAGCGCCTTGGCCGCGCCTATCTTTATCTAGTCACGCCGGCAAACCCTCCGGCAGGTCGCCTCGAGGACCTTCTGCCCCGGCTTCTGGAGGCAGGCGTGGACATGGTCCAGCTACGGGAGAAGGCCATGGAAGCCGGCCCCCTGCTGCGGCACTGCGAGACGGTGAGGAGGTGGACCGAGCGCTTCGGCGCCGTCTTCATCGTGAACGACCGGGTCGACGTGGCGATTGCGGCCGGCGCCGACGGCGTGCACCTCGGGCAGGACGACCTGACCGTGGACGAGGCCCGCCGGCAGATGGGTCCCCTGCCGGTAATCGGGCTGTCGACGCACTCGCCGGCGCAGCTGAACGCCGGCCTGGCGGGCGGCGCCGACTACGTCGCCGTCGGGCCCGTCTTCTCCACCCCCACCAAACCCGGGCGCCCCGCCGTGGGATTGGAGCTGGTAAGCCTCGCAGCCGACCGCGCCGGCAGCGCAAAGCCGGTGTTCGCCATCGGCGGCATCGGCCCCGGCAACGTGGCAGCCGTCGTAGAGGCTGGGGCAAGGCGCATCTCCGTCGTCCGCGCCATCACCGAGTCCGAGGACCCGGCGGGCGCCGCCAGGGAGCTCAGGGACTGTGTTCTGGGCTCCTCCAGGAGGCTCGACCAGTAGGCACACTGCGTGCACTAAACTTTGTCCATGCCCACATCAGAGCAAGTAATGGAGGCCCTCAAGGTCGTAACGGACCCTGAGATCGGCATCAACATAGTGGACCTCGGCCTCGTATACGACGTCGAGGTTACGGAGGACGGCGAGGCACAGATCACTTTCACCCTCACATCGGTCGGATGCCCTGCAGGCGCCCAGATCGAGAACGAGATCCGCGAGGCAGCAGCCAGCGTCGAAGGCGTCTCGAGCGTCACCTCGGAGATGACCATGACGCCGCCCTGGGGCCCCGACAAGATGAGTGAACTGGCCCGCTCTGCCCTGGGCTTTTTTTAGGCGGCGGTATACAGGGGGACTAATAGAGGCCTGGACGCTGGCGCGCCCCGGCCGGAGAGGCTGGGGATGAACGAGTTCTGGAACAAGTTCAAGTGGTACTTGATCGGCGGGGGAGCCCTCTTGTTCACCGCGGTTGTGGTCGTCACGATCGTGCTGGTGCTGAACAGCAACGAAGGCCCGATGGTGGCCGCGCCATCTCCCGAAGCCGGCGCCACCGCAACTCCCCAGCGCATAGAGAAGGTGTCGAAGCAGGAGTTCGAGGGCCAGGGGAGCAAGCAGCAGAACTTCCGGGCCGGCGGCGGCCTAACGGTCTTCACCCTGAAGCACGAGGGACGGCAGAACTTCGTCGTCCAGTACGGTCAGGGCTCCAACATGAGCCTGCTCGTCAACTCCATCGGACCGTATGAAGGCTCCAAGGCCGTCGGCCTGCCGGTGGGCGAGTACACGCTCGATATCGCCACCAGGGGCCAGTGGTCCATCGAGATCGACCAGTCCATTCCGACCGAGGCTCCGGCCCCGCCCAAGGAGCTCGAGGGAGACGGCCCGGCCGCATCCGAGTTCTTCGCGCTGAAGGCGGGCCCCGCCCGTTTCCGGCTGACCTACGACGGCACCGGCCTGTTCGCTCCCCAGCTGATCAAAGCCTCCGACGGCACCGTCATCACCCTTCTGGCCAACGAGCTCACCGACTTCAACGGCGAGAAGACGGTGGAGATCTTCGAGGAGGGCATCTACCTGGTGGACGTGGCCGCCAACGGGCGCTGGACGATAGACATCTCGCAGTAGCTCGTCGAATCCTTGACTTAGGGTCGCGAGGGTCCTAGGTTTATACGTCGAACGGACGTTCGATTACACCGCAGCGGCGTGGGTGAGCGCCGGAGGGGAAAACTCCGTGCGTCTCTCCGGACGCTCACCCCAGCCGCCGCCTGGAGGATGAACCTGCCCTGACCGCAGACTGGTCAAGCCCCATCCTGCACGCCGACCTCGATGCGTTCTACGCCTCAGTGGAGGTGCTCGACGACCCCTCGCTGGCCGGCAAACCGGTCATCGTAGGCGGAACGTCGGGTCGAGGTGTCGTCACTTCCGCCTCCTACGAGGCACGCCGATACGGCGTCCACTCCGCGATGCCGATGACGCGGGCCCGGCGGCTGTGCCCGAACGGGGTCTTCCTCGCCCCCAAGTTCCCGGCCTACATCGCCCGCTCCAGGCAGGTGAAAGCGGTCTTCGACAGCTTCAGTGTGGCGGTCGAGCCCCTGGCCCTCGACGAGGCGTTCCTGGATCTGCGCCGGGCGCACCGGCTCTGGCCAGATCCGGCCACCGCGGCAGAGGCTCTGAAGGACCGGGTCTTCCGGTCGACCGGACTCGTGGTCTCGATCGGTGTGGCGCCGAACAAGTTCCTCGCCAAGATCGCCTCGAAGCTCGCCAAGCCGGACGGCGTTCTGGTCGTCGAACCGGCTGAGGTGGAGAGCTTCCTCGCACCGCTGCCGGTCGACGCCCTTTGGGGAGTGGGGGAGCAGACCGCGGTGGTGCTCCGCCGGATGGGCCTTGCCACCATCGCAGACGTCGCCTCATGCCCGCTGAGCGTACTGGAGCGGGCACTCGGCTCCCACGGCGCGGGGTTGGCGCAGCTCGCTGCCGGACGGGACTCCAGGGAGGTGGTGCCGGACCAGGCCGCCAAGTCGGTCGGAGCGGAGGAGACGTTCCCCGCCGACCTGACCGAGGCTACCCAGATGCTCGCCGCCCTTCTCAAGCTCTCCGACCGCGTTGCGTCGCGGCTCCGGGCCCAGGGCATCAGCGGCTCGACCGTCAGCCTGAAGATCCGCCTGTCGAGCTTCGAGACGTTCGGCAGGTCGCGGACCCTCAAGAGGGAGGTCGACGCCGCGACCGGCATCTACGGAGTGGCCCGGGAGCTGCTTGAGAGCTTTCTCGCCGACAAGCCGCCGAGCCGGCGCAGCATCCGCCTGCTCGGCGTCTCGGTCGGCTACCTCTCGCAGTGGCCTGCGACGGACCGGCTGGACCTGGACCGGCAGCCGGAATGGGGTGCCGCAGAGCTTGCGCTCGACCGCATACGCCGGAGATTCGGCGAGGGAGCTGTTGGATTCGGCGCCCTTCTGGAGGAGAGCTAGGCGCTCTTGACCTATAATCTTCCCTCTAGGCTGCAGCTCGCTCGCAGCGGGAGTCTTTCAGCCTGAAAGGGAACCCGGGATGCCTCTTTCCGACCGAGAGCAGCAGATACTCCAGGAGATTGAGGATCAGCTCTACGAGCAGGATCCCGAGTTTGCGCGAGGCGTCTCGGCCACCACCCTCCAGGCCCACCTGCTGCGCAACGTACGCCGCGGCATCGCCGCCTTCGTGGCGGGATTCGTCGTTCTGGTGCTCTTCTTCTTCAACACTCACCTGCTTGTCGGCGTAGCTGCCTTCCTGCTCATGCTGGCCGGGGCGGTCTACACCTACGACAACCTGAGAAAGATCGGCTCCGAGCAGCTCCGGGTCCTCAGAGAGCAGGCTCCCTTCGCAGACTTCCTTTCCCGCATTCGGAGCCGGATGCGGGACATGGGGAACCGTGAGGGCTCCTAGCCGGGCCGGAATGGCTGAAACTTAACCCTAAAGCTCTGGTTGAGACTTGTTACCAAAGTTAACCAGAGCGGGAAAGTATTTCGATATACGACGAAAAAGCGGCTTTCGCCGTATTGCGCCCTCCAGCGGCTATTAGGTAGAACTGCAGGACCGTCATACTCCCTAAATCATTCAAAACTCAGCAGTTTTCACTTTCGGAAGGGGCCACCGTTGGAGGGGTTCAGTGTTCTTCAGGCATGTCGATTTACCGGCTGTACCAGCCATCAACTCCGCTATTGGGACCAGATTGGGCTGGTGCGACCGAGTGTTCAATCGACCGGTGGCCGCCCCGGAGTCCGCCGCCTCTACTCTTTTCGCGACCTCGTAGCGCTCAAGGTAGTGAAGGCGCTGCTGGACGGAGGCATGTCCCTCCAAAGGGTGCGCCGGGCCTACGAGTACCTCCGCAAGAAAGCCGGCCTGGACGAGCACCTCTCCAGCGTCAAGCTGATCACCGACGGACAGAGCATCTTCCGCGTCGCCAAGGACGACGGCGAGATCCTCGACGCCCTTCGTCAGGGCCAGATGTCGTTCTTCGTTGCCATCGACGAGATCACCCGCAACCTCGACGAGGGAGTTGCGGAGTTCCTCCGGGACCGCGAGGAGTTCGTCGAGACTCTGAAGGTTGCCGGCGAGACCCTCCAGCAGGAGAGAGCCCGGCAGAGCCGGTAACGCGTCGTCCGGGCGCCTGAAATTCAGCGTCGCAAGCGGGGCCACCATCCTCTGGCGGTTGCGTTTGTCTTTGTCACCTGCCGAGGCCTAAACTCAACTTCTGGACGCCTCCCCCGTCCGCTTGAGGTCCGGCATCAGCCCCCGAGGTCAGGTACCGGGGTCCTCGAGATAGCTGTTTATGAAGGCTTGGATCTCAATCCAGCTTTGGACATAGACGCGGGTGCCGTCGAGGAGGCTGGTCATGTGGCCACGAAAGTCCAGTGGGGGGCCGTCGTCCGACGGGTCTTCCCGCCAGACCCTGAAGAGGAACGACTGGCTTTCGCGCTCTGGGGCTGACATCGGCCCGATTATATTGCCTTACATAAACTGGGTCGCTACCTCCGCGATCAGAGAATCGGATCCATGTTGAACGCCGGGCTGCAGGGGGTTGGCAGCCGGGCTTCCGACTGGCCGGCCGAGGCGCTCACGCAGCCCTACTCCTTCCTGCTGTTCGGCCGGTTCCAGGCCCGCCGTGCCTGGGCGGGATGGGACCAGGTCGACGCCCGGAAGATCCAGGAGATCCTCTCTTACCTGCTGCTCTTCCGGCAGCGCCCCCATCAGCGGGAGGTGCTCGCCGGCACTCTCTGGTCGGGCAGCTCACTGGCCCGTTCCCGCAAAAACCTCCGCCAGAGCCTCTGGCAGCTGCAGGAGCATCGGGAGGCGCCCGACGCCGAGAGTGCGGCTCGCTTGCTGCTGGTGGGAAAGGAGTGGATCCAGGTCAACCCGACCACGATCTGGCTGGACGTGGCGGAGTTGGAGGCGGCGTACGAGACGGTGCGCACCACCGCCGGAGAAAGGCTCTCGGACGACCAGGCCGCAACTTCCCGGAAGGCGGTCGAGCTTTACCGGGGGGACCTGCTGGAGGGCTGGCAGGAGGAGTGGTGCGTGTTCGAGCGGGAGCGCCTGTGCGCCATTCACCTGACCATGCTCGAGAAGCTTCTCGGATACTGCGAAGCCACCGGGCGGTTCGAGGAGGGCATGGTGTACGGGGACCGGCTGCTGCGCCACGATCGCGCCCACGAACGGGCCCACTGGAGGATGATGCGGCTGAGCTACCTCGCCGGTGACCGGACCGGAGCGCTTCGCCAGTTCGACAAGTGCCGGGCGGCGCTCGCGGAGGAGCTCGGCGTCGCGCCGGGCCGGATGACCCGGGCCCTGTACGAGCAGATCCGGGCCGACGCAGCGGACGCGGTGGCGCCTCGCGCGTCGCTCTCCTCCTAGCTGCACGCCAACTGTCGGCGGCCCCGGATGCGGGCCAGAAATCGCCGTCGGAGCCGTATACTTTTGTCCACCACCGGCACCATCGGAGAGCTTCGCACGCCGGGGTTGAGACATCGCCATCGGCCAACGAAGGAGATGGGGCTTGGGGAGAGCGCTGGTCCTGAACGCCTCTTACCAGCCGCTTTGTGTCGTGTCGGCACGGCGGGCGATAGTCCTTGTCCTGAAGTCCAAGGCGGTGATAGAGCAGCCGGCCGATGAGGGGTTCTTCTCTTCCGAGAAGGTGACGCTGCCCGTTCCCTCCGTCGTCAGGCTTGTGTACTTCGTCAAGGTGCCGTACCGGGCCCGGGCGTCCCTCAGCCGGCGGGCGGTTTTCGTCAGGGACAACTTCCAGTGCCAGTACTGCGGCTCCGCAGCCGAGAACGTCGACCACATCAAACCCCGGTCGAAGGGCGGTACCCACACCTGGGACAACGTCGTGGCCTCCTGCCGGCCGTGCAACGCCCGCAAGGAGAACCTGCTGCTGGCCGAGACCGGGATGACCCTCAGGCGCCCGCCGCACGCCCCCAAGGACAGCCTGTTCCTCATAGCTGCGGCGGGCAAGATCCATCCCGCCTGGGAGCCGTACCTGTCGATGTCGCCGGGTGCCTCGGAGCCCGAGGACTCGCAGCTCGCCTCGACCGGCTAGCCGGTTTTCCCGCTTTATACGAGACTCCTGCACCCTGCAGTGGATCGTCCCTGAATAACGATCCATTCCCGCGTTCCAAGGTCCAAAAATGGGTGTGAACCGCCCGTAAATCGTTGACTCCTGGAAGCGGCGTGGCGTAACGTGGCGCAAAGTGGAGCCAGGTAGTGCAGTGCTG